>NZ_REHP01000001.1:0-106712 GCF_003693045.1 Lactobacillus sp. ESL0259
TTGTTTGACATTAATAAATTTTGGCAACATTTTAATACAGAAATGCGTGAACATTTTAATGAAGTTGCATATAATGCCTGGTTTAAAAATACCAGACCAATTTCTTATAATAAAGAAACTCATGAATTAAAAATTGCCGTGCAAAATCCTGTAACTAAAGGATATTGGGAAAAGAATTTAGCTTCACAATTAATTCAATCTGCATATGGCTACGCTAATATTGAGGTTATGCCTGTCTTTCAAATTGAGGGCGATCAAAGTACTGAGCGCATTGTAACGCCTAAACCAAAAAGTGAGGCAATGTCCGCAAATTCACGGCCGCAAATGGAAAATGCCTTTGTTCGTAACCTTAAGCTTAATGAAAAATATACTTTTGATAATTTTGTTCAAGGCGAAGGCAATAAGCTGGCAGCCGGTGCAGCATTGGCAGTGGCTGACAGTCCAGGTAGTTTTTACAACCCTCTTTTTATTTTTGGCGGTGTAGGTTTAGGTAAAACACACTTGATGCAGGCTATCGGCCATCAAATGCTAGCAGAACGGCCTAATGCCAAGGTTGTCTACATCCAAAGTGAAACTTTCGTTAATGATTTTATAAATTCAATCAAAAACAAAACGCAAGATCAATTTCGCGCTAAATATCGAACCTGCGACTTATTACTAGTTGATGATATTCAATTTTTTGCTAAAAAAGAAGGTATTCAAGAGGAGTTCTTCCATACTTTTGAGACCCTTTATAATGACCAGAAACAAATAGTCATGACAAGTGACCGGCTGCCTACCGAAATTCCTGATTTGTCAGAAAGGCTGGTATCAAGATTTACTTGGGGTCTGCAAGTAGAAATTACCCCACCAGACCTGGAAACAAGGATTGCAATCTTACGTAAAAAAGCCGAAGCCGAAAATTTAATAATTGATGATAATACACTCGATTATATTGCTTCTCAAGTTGACACTAATATCCGTGAACTTGAAGGGGCTCTGGTGAAAGTACAGGCACACGCAACAATTGAACACGAAGATATCAATGTCAATCTGGCTCGTGAAGCATTGGCTGATCTCAAATTAGTCCAAAAAAACCAAGGTCTGCAAATTTCTAAAATTCAAGAAGTTGTTGCCAATTATTTCCAAACCTCAACTTACGAATTAAAAGGGAAAAAGCGGGTCAGACAGATTGTCGTTCCAAGACAAATTGCTATGTATTTATCCCGTGAATTAACTGACTCCAGCCTTCCTAAAATTGGACAGGAGTTTGGCGGTAAGGATCATACAACTGTGATGCATGCTTATGAAAAAATTAGTCGTGAAATTAAGACCAATTCTGACATCAAGACCGCTGTTTTTGATTTAAAACAAATGCTTGACCGCTAAAAAGTTATCAACTGTGGATAAATAACGGACTTGTACACATCTTTTTAACCGCAATAATTACGTTATTTTAAGGCTATTGTATCTTTTCAACAGAAATCACAGGACCTACTAATACTACTAATTAAATATATAATTAATATAAAGGAAATAGACAAAATAACAGGAGGCACCAAATGAAATTTACAGTTAACAGGAATCTTTTTTTAGATAATTTAAACAATGTAATGCATGCCATTTCATCCAGAGCAACTATACCGATTCTTAGCGGTATCAAGCTAAATTTAACGGAAACGGAATTACTTCTCACTGGGAGTGATACTGATATTTCAATTGAAATCAAAATACCAGTTAGTGAAGACCTGACCGTTGATTCAACCGGATCAGTCGTTTTACCGGCAAGATTTTTTAGCGAGATTATCAGACGGTTACCGGGAAAAGAATTTTCTTTGGAAGTTAAAGAAAGTTTCCAAACGCAAATTATTTCTGAAAACAGTGAGTTCACTATTAACGGCTTAGATGCTAATAACTACCCAAGATTACCGGAAATTCCAGACGAGTCCTCTTTTGTTATTTCGGGAAAAACTCTTCGGGAAATTATTAATGAAACCCAATTTGCGGTTGCAACTCAAGAAAGTCGCTTAGTTCTGACTGGTGTCCACTTCACCTTTAGCCCTGACAAAATTCATGCAGTAGCAACAGATTCACACAGGTTGTCCAGTCGTGCTTTGACTTTAGAAAACGGACCACAAACAAAAACAGACTTAATCATTCCGGGAAAGAGTTTACTGGAACTTGCACGTATTATCGGAGAAACTGATCCGGAGATTAAAGTTTGTCCGGGTGAAAATCAGGTACTCTTTGAAATTGGCAACATTCTGTTTTATTCACGTCTACTTGAAGGCAGCTATCCTGATACTGAACGCTTGATACCCACTGACAGCACAACAACTGTAGAATTTGACTTACTGGAGCTTTCAAGTGCGCTTGATCGGGCAAGTTTACTGACACATGCAGGACGCAATAACGTAGTTGATTTGACACTGGACACTAAAAAACAAAGTGCCAAATTATCTGGTGAATCAGCAGAAATTGGGAATGTTGAAGAAGATGTTAGTTTTAAGAAACTTGAAGGTGAGAATTTAAAGATTTCCTTTAATCCTGATTATTTGCGTGATGCGTTAAAAGCTTCGGTGACTGATTCCGTTATTATGGATTTCACGCAACCATTGCGGCCGTTTACTGTAAATCCAGATAAAGCCGACATTAATTTTGTTCAGTTAATTACACCGGTGAGAACTTTTTAAGTTATCATTCTTAATAAAAAGAAAAAGTCATCAACTGATGGCTTTTTTTCTGACCAAATTTTTATAATCGAACAAAAAAGCATGCTGGTTTATTTTTAGTGTCATTCACTATGAAATGTTTATTTTAAAAAAATCCGTTTATATGGCTTTATATGGGCTTTTAGTTGTTTTTTGCTTGTGAAACGAATATACTTATTATAGGTAGTTAATGGTGTGAAGGTGGTTATGATCAAAGAATTTAAAGTAACAAGCGAATATATTACTCTGGGTCAGTTTTTAAAAGAAGAAAGTATTGTTTCTTCAGGTGGACAGGCTAAATGGTATCTGCGAGAAAACCCAGTTTTACTGAATGGGATCAAAGAAAATCGGCGTGGTAAAAAATTACACCCTGGCGATATGCTAGAAATTGCTCACGAAACTTATGAATTGCGGTAGCTGTGGATGTATCTCAAGCACTTTATTGCACAAAATTACCGCAATTTGCAGCAATTTGAAGTTGACTTTGATCCCAATGTCAATATTTTTATAGGTCAGAACGCGCAAGGCAAAACTAATTTACTTGAAGCGATCTATTTTTTGGCCCTAACTCGTTCTCATAGAACCAGTAATGATAAAGAACTAATCGCTTTTGGTAAGGACTATGCCAATGTTTCTGGTCACATTTATAAAAGTCAAATTGATCTATCTTTGCGGGTTTTAATTACCACTAAAGGCAAGAAAGTTTGGGTTAATCGGGTTGAACAAGCGAAATTATCCAAATATGTGGGACAATTAAACGCTATTTTATTTTCTCCGGAAGATTTAGACCTGATTAAAGGGGCACCCAACTTAAGGCGGCGATTCATGGATCAGGAGTTTGGTCAAATTAGTGCCGAATACCTTTATTTTGCAGGCAAGTATAAGCAGGTATTGCAACAAAAGAATAATTATTTGAAACAATTGGCCAAGGGTGAAGCGCATGACACCATGTTTTTGGAAGTTTTGTCGGATCAACTAGCCGGTGTTGCGGCAGAAGTAATAGTCCGCCGCTTTCAATTTTTAAATTATTTAGATCAATATGCTCAAGATGCTTACGCTCACATCAGTACCAGCGCTGAAAAGCTGGAAGTAACTTATCGACCATCGGTAAAAGAAATAACTGCAAGAGATAGCGTCGAAGAAGTTTATCATAAAGTGTTAGACAATTTTCAAAAAAATCAAAGAATTGAAATTCTCAAAGGCACGACCTTAAGCGGTCCTCACAGGGATGACATTGAGTTTGAACTTGATGGTAAAAACGCTCATTTATATGGCTCTCAAGGACAGCAGAGGACAATCGCGCTTAGTATTAAACTGGCTGAGATTCAGCTTGTGCACCAGTTAACTGATGAATATCCGTTATTATTACTTGATGATGTCATGAGTGAGCTTGACCATAACCGCCAAAGTGCCTTACTCAATTACATTCACGGTAAAACACAAACATTTATTACGACGACAGATCTTGAGGGTATTTCCTGGGAAATAATTAAGAAGCCGAAAATATACCGCATTAAATCTGGACAAATTTATTTAGAAGAGGGGAAATTGCATGGCAGATAGTAACAAAGAAAATCTTAAGCAAATTAAGCAATATGAAAAAGAAGCCGATAAATATAATGCCAGTCAGATTCAGGTCTTAGGCGGACTTGAAGCAGTTCGTAAGCGTCCAGGAATGTATATTGGTTCTACCAGTTCTCAGGGGTTGCACCACTTAGTGTGGGAAATAATTGATAATGGTATCGACGAAAGCTTAGCCGGTTTTGCCAGCAAGATTGAAGTTACAATTAATGAGGATGGCAGTGTAACTGTTCAAGACGATGGGCGTGGTATTCCGGTCGATATTGAAAAAAAGACGGGTCGACCAGCTCTTGAAACTGTTTTTACTGTCTTACACGCTGGTGGTAAATTTGGTGGTGGCGGCTATAAGGTATCTGGCGGTTTGCACGGAGTCGGTGCTTCTGTCGTGAATGCTTTATCAACTAAGCTAGATGTCACAACAATGCGTGACGGTAAAAAGTATTTTATTGATTTTAGCCGTGGCCGTGTAGTTGATGAAATGAAAGTAACGGGGACTGTGCCTTTATCTGAACATGGTACCATAGTACACTTTTTCCCAGATCCAGATATCTTTACTGAAACCACTTCTTTTGATGACAAGATCCTCAAAAACCGTATTCGTGAACTGGCCTTTTTAAATAAGGGCTTGAAATTAACATTTACTGATAAACGCAAAGACAGCGCGGAAACAGATGTTTATCACTATGAAGGTGGTATTCAGGAATATGTTTCGTTCTTAAACCGCGATACAGAAGTATTATTTGATGAGCCGATCTATGTAGAAGGTAATGACAACGATATTAACGTTGAAGTATCTTTGCAATATACAAAAGGCTATAAAACAACATTAATGACTTTTGCTAACAATATCCATACCTATGAAGGTGGGATGCACGAAGCAGGGTTCAAGACAGCCTTAACACGGGTAGTTAATGATTATGCTCATAAGACTAAGCTGTTAAAAGATAGTGATGATAATCTTTCCGGAGAAGATATTCGGGAAGGGATGACAGCTGTCGTATCAGTAAAGCACCCTAACCCGCAATTTGAAGGTCAGACTAAGACTAAATTAGGCAACTCTGATGCTCGGACAGCTGTAGATCGTGCTTTTTCTGAAACTTTCAATCGCTTCTTAATGGAAAATCCGCAAGTTGGTCGGAAAATTGTTGAAAAAGCCCAACTGGCTGAACGTGCTCGGACAGCTGCTAAACGTGCGCGTGAGGTAACTCGTAAAAAATCAGGTCTGGAAATTGCTAACTTGCCGGGTAAATTAGCTGACAACACCAGTAATGACCCCAGCATTTCTGAATTATTCATAGTTGAGGGTAATTCTGCTGGCGGCTCTGCCAAGCAGGGACGCTCAAGGCTGACTCAAGCTATCTTGCCAATTCGTGGTAAAATTCTGAACGTTGAAAAAGCGTCAATGGATCGTATTTTGGCTAACCAAGAAATTCGTTCACTTTTTACGGCTTTGGGAACCGGCTTTGGTGCAGATTTTGATGTTTCTAAGGCTCGCTACCACAAATTAATCATTATGACAGATGCCGATGTCGATGGCGCCCACATTCGGACACTGCTTTTAACCCTCTTTTACAATTACATGCGTCCGATGATTGAAAAGGGCTACGTTTATATTGCACGTCCACCTCTATACCAAGTACGCCAGGGAAAAGTGGTCAGATACTTAGATACTGATGAAGAACTGCATGACTATTTAGGTAGTCTGCAGCCAAGTCCTAAACCTTTGGTACAACGGTATAAGGGACTGGGCGAAATGGACCCAGAACAATTATGGGATACAACCATGAATCCTGAAAATAGGAGACTCGACCGTGTCAGTCCGGAATACGCTAAAAATGCCGATGAGGTCTTTGAATTACTGATGGGAAATGAAGTAGGTCCGCGGCGTAATTTTATCGAGACTAACGCTAAATACGTTGAAAATTTGGATGCATAGGAGGTTTAAATGGATAACGACAATCAAGGTCAGGATCATAGAATAAGAAACGTTGATCTGACCAGCGTAATGAATAGTTCATTCTTAGATTATGCCATGTCTGTTATCGTGGCGCGGGCTTTACCCGATGTGCGCGATGGCTTGAAGCCGGTTCAGCGCCGGATTCTTTATGGCATGAGTGAACTAGGTGTTACACCAGATAAACCATATAAAAAGTCAGCCAGAATCGTGGGAGAAGTTATGGGTAAGTTCCACCCTCACGGTGATTCCTCAATTTATTTGGCGATGGCCCATATGGCACAAGATTTCAGTTACCGCTATATGTTAGTTGACGGCCACGGTAATTTCGGATCTGTTGATGGCGATGAGCCGGCCGCAATGCGTTATACTGAGGCGCGCATGAGCAAAATTGCCGTCGAAATGTTGCGCGATATCAATAAAAATACTGTTGATTGGCAGCGTAATTACGATGATTCTGAAAATGAGCCAGTAGTATTGCCTGCCAGAATACCTAACTTATTAGTTAATGGTACAAGTGGTATTGCCGTTGGTATGACGACCAACATACCGCCTCATAACTTGTCAGAGGTGATTAAGGGTCTGCACATGTTGATGAACAACCCTGATGTCACTACTAAAGAATTGATGAAGGCAATTCCGGGTCCAGATTTTCCTACAGGTGGTACTATCATGGGTCGCGGTGGCATTTATCGGGCCTATGAAACTGGGCGCGGCAATATTGTTGTTCGCGCTAATACTAATATTGAAACCGAAAAAAGCGGTCGTGAAAGAATAGTCGTTACTGAGTTGCCATACTTGGTTAATAAAGCTGAGCTGGTTAAGAAAATTGCAGACCTAGCGCGAGCTAAGACTATTGATGGTATTACTGGTGTGCGTGATGAATCAGATCAAACAGGGATGAGAGTCACAATTGATATTCGCCGTGATGCCAGTGCCAGTGTTGTGTTAAATAATTTATTTAAATTGACGCAGATGCAGGCCAACTTTGGTATGAACATGGTGGCAATCGTTGATGGCGCACCGCATTTTCTCAGTCTCAAGCAGATGCTGCAATATTACTTGGAACACCAAGAAGATGTTGTTACCCGTAGAACTAAATTTGAATTAGCCAAAGCCGAAGCTAGAGCACACATTCTCGAAGGTCTGCAAATCGCCCTTGACCACATTGATGAGATTGTCCATATCATTCGTCAGAGTCAGTCAAGTGATATTGCTAAGGCTGCTTTAATCAGTCGTTTTGGTCTTGATGATAAGCAATCACAAGCGATCTTAGACATGCGGCTGGTACGGTTAACCGGTCTTGAGCGTGACAAAGTTGAAGCCGAATATAAAGAGTTACAAGCCAAGATTGCTGATTATAAAGACATTTTGGCAAAACCAGAGCGCATTAATGAAATAATCTATAATGAGCTGCTGGATATTCAAAAACGTTTTGGCGATGCTCGCCGAACTAAGATTGGCGCTAGCGAAGTTGTCTCAATTGAAGATGAAGATTTAATTGAAAAGCAAGACGTTTTACTGACATTAACTCACAGCGGCTACATTAAGCGGATGCCTATTACCGAATTTAAGACTCAAAATCGTGGTGGTAAAGGTATCAAAGGCATGGGCGTTAAAGAAGGCGACTTTATTGCCAACCTGATTTATTCAAGTACTCATGATATGTTGCTGTTCTTTACCAACAAGGGCAAGGTTTATTCAAAGAAAGCCTATGAAATTCCAGAATTTGGTCGTACTGCTAAGGGTCTCCCAATAGTCAACTTACTGCAACTGGAAAAAGGCGAGAAGATTCAGACTATCGTTAATATTCCTGAAGATGCGGATGACCAGTACTTATTCTTCATTACGAAAATGGGGACCGTTAAACGTACTCATGTCAGTGAATTTGGCAATATCCGCAACAGTGGCTTAATCGCATTAACCCTGCGCGATGGTGATGAGCTGAATAATGTCTTGGCTACAGACGGCAAGCAAGATATCCTGATCGGTACCCACTTAGGTTATGCTGTGCGCTTTAATGAGCAAACTGTTCGGTCAATGGGACGGACAGCTGCAGGTGTTCGGGGAATTAATTTACGTGAAAATGACTATGTTGTTGGTTCTGGTGTCGTTAAAAATAATGATGAAGTCTTAGTGATTTCCGAAAAGGGCTACGGTAAGAGAACAGCAGCTGCTGAATATCCGACAAAGGGTCGTGGCGGTAAAGGGATTAAAACTGCAAACATTACCCAGAAAAATGGTCCACTTTCAGGCGTGACTGTGATCGATGGCAGTCAGGATATCATGGTTATCACAGATGATGGTATCATGATCCGCTTTAAGACAAAGGATGTTTCTCAAACTGGGCGCAGCACTCTCGGCGTGCGCTTGATCAAGATTAATGACAACAATAAAGTTGCCAGTCTGGCAATTGTTCCGGCTGAAGAGGACCAGGAAGTAGCTGCTTCTACAGAAAATGCAGAAGAGCAAGACTAATTAAGAAACAAAAATATTTAAAAATTATCAGATTATTTTACGTACATATTAAGTAAGGAATGAAAATTTCTTATTGGATCACGTAAAGATAGTTTGGTAATTTTTTGTTTATGTGCTAGAATTAGAGATTGCGAGTAATAAACTTCATTACTCCTTGTTCTTGATTTTTAGCAAGAACCATTTAGTCCAGAAGGAGGTGCACTAGTATGACAACTACTAAGTATGAAATAACTTATATTATCAAGCCTGATATTGATGAAGAATCAAAGAAAGCATTGGTTGAAAGCTATGATAAGGTTATTACCGATAACGGTGGTACGATGGTTGAGTCAAAAGACTGGGAAAAGCGTCATTTCGCATATGAAATTAATAAATATCGTGAGGGTTTATATCACGTTATGACTTTCACTGCTGATAACGCTGATGCAGTTAACGAATTTGACCGTTTGTCCAAGATTGATACTGCCGTTCTACGTTCAATGACCGTCAAAGTTGGATAATTAAGAACAAAAACGTTATCGTTTTCGTGATTTAGGAAAGGGAGGACCTAAAGTATGATTAATCGAGTTGTACTTGTTGGCCGTTTAACACGTGATCCTGAATTACGTACTACTGGGAGTGGAATCTCGGTTGCTACGTTTACTCTTGCTGTAGATCGTCAATATACAAACGCTCAAGGCGAGAGAGGTGCAGATTTTATCAGTTGTGTCATTTGGCGCAAATCTGCAGAAAATTTCTGTAATTTTACGTCTAAAGGCTCACTTGTTGGTATAGATGGCCGAATTCAAACCAGAAGTTACGATAATAAAGACGGGCAAAGAGTATATGTAACAGAAGTTGTCGTTGACAACTTTGCATTGCTTGAATCACGTAAAGATCGTGAAGCCCGTGGTCAAAATGGTGGTTACACACCAAATAACAATGGCAATTTTGGTAATCAGAATACCAATAATACTCCTAATATGGGGGCTTCAAATCAGAATAACACTGCTAATAATGGTCCGGATAATACTCAAGATCCATTTGCAGGTTCAGGCGATACCATTGATATTTCTGATGATGATTTACCATTCTAAATTAACAGAAAGGACCTAGGATATGGCTCAACAAAGAAGAAGCGGCGGCGCTCATCGTCGTCGTAAGGTTGACTACATTGCTGCCAACCATATTGATTACGTTGACTATAAGGACGTTGATTTGTTGAAACGTTTTATCTCTGAGAGAGGTAAAATCTTACCACGTCGTGTCACTGGCACCAGCGCTAAGAATCAACGTAAAGTAGCTAAGGCAATTGAAAGAGCTCGCATTATGGGCTTGTTGCCATTTGTTACTGAAGACTAAAAAACAAAAACTCTGTTAATGCTTGAAAAGCAGTGAGCGGAATTATTGATAAAGACCTTGAAATTACGATAATTTTGAGGTTTTTTATTATGCATAAATTATCTAAGCAAGAATAAAAGTAACTGGTTAAATTTTGACAGTTAAAGAGAGTAAAAAGAACCAAAAAAGTAATGATAGTTCAAACCTGAACCTTGTGGAGTTTCTTATCTAGTGAATACAATGTATAATAATAATGATGTATTATACATTATTTTAGGAAGGACCTTACATGAAAGATTTTTTACGTAAGCTTGAATTTCCTGCTTTTATTAAAGATTCTAGGCTGACGGCTTCAGTCATTATTATCTTAGCGCTATCGCTTTTGGGCAGCATCGTTGCGATGATCATGAACCCATTATTTGGCTTGGCTATGGTCTTAATCTTTATTTTAACTGTGGCATGCGTCGGTTATGGTGCATATAT
This sequence comes from Lactobacillus sp. ESL0259, assembly GCF_003693045.1. Taxonomy (NCBI): domain Bacteria; kingdom Bacillati; phylum Bacillota; class Bacilli; order Lactobacillales; family Lactobacillaceae; genus Lactobacillus; species Lactobacillus sp. ESL0259. The sequence goes on from NZ_REHP01000001.1 coordinate 10,507, forward strand.
CTTAGCTGGTAATGCAAACAATTTTGCTGTTAGTTTATCTTATCGGATTAAGCGTAGCGAGCAAGAAGCAATGATTAAGATGCCCCTGGGCATTTTACTTTACGATAAGGATCATCAAATTCAATGGGCCAATCCGTACCTGCAGCTTTATTTAAAAAATGAAGACCTGATTGGACATACAATTGCATCCGTTGATCCTGAACTGGATAAGTTAATTAATGAATCCTTAAAGGCTAAAACTGCTGAAAACCATGTAGTTAATTGGGATGGTCATCAATTTGAGATGGTTATCCAAGACAACCTGGGCGTGGTTTATTTACTGGATATTACGCGTTACGCTAAAATAGAAAAACGATATAAAAACGAATTATTAGCTATTGGACAGATTTTTATTGATAATTACGATGAGTTGAGTGAAACCATGCATGACCAGGAATTGACTGCTACTAGTGCATATGTTCAGAATACTCTGAGTGATTATGCTAAAAACTTTAACGCTTACCTTAAACGCATTGATGAAGATCACTTTTTATTATTACTCCATATGCAAGATTTAGCTAAAATGGAAAAAGATAAGTTTTCTGTTTTGGATAAAATGCGTTTAGAAACAAGTCGTAACAATACACCGTTAACTTTGTCAATTGGAATTGCTTTTGGCAGCAGCTTAATTACTGAATTAGCTGACCAAGCGCAGTCTAACCTTGACTTGGCGTTAGGCAGAGGCGGGGACCAAGTTGTTCTTAGTCAACCCGGTAAAGCAGCTCGTTTCTATGGTGGTAAATCGAATCCGATGGAAAAGAGAACCAGAGTTAGAGCAAGGATGGTTTCACAGGCGATTAGTGAGCTGTTCAAAGAAGCAGACCGCGTTTTTGTAGTTGGTCATGCCAGCCCTGACATGGATTCGGTCGGTAGCGGTATTGGCGTTGTTAAAATTGCCCGTTTGCATCATGTAAAGGCAAATTTTGTCTTAGATGTCAATAAGACCAATTATGATGTCAGCCGCTTAGTTGCTAAAATGGAAAAAGTAAAGGGAGATAATGATATTTTTATCGCACCTGGGGATGCGTTAGAAGCACTGACTGACAAGTCTATGTTGGTTATGGTTGACCATTCAAAATATTCTATTACTTATTCCAAAGAATTATATGAGCAATTAAGAAATAGAATTATTGTCATCGATCATCACCGTCGCGGTGAAGAATTCCCTGAGAATCCAATGCTGACATACGTTGAACCTTATGCCTCATCTGCCTGTGAGTTGGTAACTGAAATGGTAGAGTACCAACAGCCAAGTTCAGGTAAGCGGGTTTTAACCGACCTTGACGCTACAGCGATGCTAGCGGGAATTACAGTTGATTCCAAGGAGTTTTCGCTGCGTACCGGCACTCGGACATTTGATGCTGCCAGTTACTTGCGGTCAATTGGTGCAAGTACAATGGGTGTCAGCGAGTTGCTAAAAGAAGATATTGCTAGTTTCTTGCAGCGCACCCGGCTGGTCAGCAGCTTGAAGATGATCAAGCCTAAAATGGCGGTCTTATGTGGACCCGATGATAAGGAAATTGACCCTATTATTACTGCCCAAGCTGCAGATACGGCGCTTGATTTAGAAAATGTCGAAGCCAGTTTTGCAATTACCAGACGGAATAAGGATACAATTGGTATATCTGCTCGTTCAATGGGTGATATCAACGTTCAGCTTATTATGGAAAAGCTTGGCGGCGGCGGACATTTGTCTAATGCTGCTACCCAAATTAAAGGGATATCTGTTAAGGAGGCACTTGCTAAATTGATGGATGCAGTGGATACTTATGAACAAGAAAATGAATAAAAGGAGAGCACAATGAAAGTTATTTTTACTGAAGATGTTAAAGGCCATGGCAAACGCGGTGATGTTAAAAACGTTCCTGATGGTTATGCCCAAAACTTTTTATTTAAAAGAGGTCTAGCCAAAGCTGCAACTAAAGCAAATATGCATACTTTGGCAAGAGTGGCTGCTAACGAAAAGGCGGCATATGAAACAGAAAAGGCTGAAGCAGAAAAGATTAAGTCTGAACTGGAAAAGGATGAAACAGTAGTTAACTTCAAGTCTAAAGCCGGTTCAGATTCCAGACTGTTTGGTTCAATTTCTGGTAAAAAGATCGTTGAAGGCTTAGAAAAACAGTTTGGTATTAAGATAGATAAGCGCAAATTAAACCTGCCTGAACCAATTAAATCCTTAGGATACACGAATGTGCCGGTTAAGTTATTTAAGGGCGTAGAAGGTAAAATTCGCGTTCATGTTACCGAACAGGATTAAACTGTAGTTGAATTCTGAAAAAAGTGGGCGTAAGTAATGGATAATATTGTCTCACAGCAGATACCGCATGATGATGAAGCGGAAAAAGCCGTTCTAGGTGCAATTTTTATTGATCCTGCTGCCATAGCTGATGCCAGTGCAGAGGTTCAGCCAGAAGATTTTTATAAAAGAGCAAATCAGTTGGTTTTCCAGGCTATGCTTGATTTATCTGACCGTGAGGATGCAATTGATCCGTTAACGCTGCAGGATGAACTGACTAAGAAAAATCAGCTTGATGATATTGGTGGTATAGCTTATGTTTCCGAGCTGGCTATGGCCACGCCGACGGCTGCTCACGTCACTTATTATGCTAAAATTGTTCACCGTAAAGCTTTATTGCGGCGCCTGATTTCTGCCAGTCAAAAAATCATTACGAATGCAATGCAGGATTCCGATGATGTCACCGACATTTTAGATAATGCCGAAAGTGAGATCATGAATGTTTCGTCGGAAAATAATGCCAATGGTTTTCGTAATATCAAGGATATCGTTAACTCTACTATTGATGAAATTAACAACATTCCTGAAGACGGCAATATGGTTACGGGTCTGCCAACCGGATTTGTGGAACTCGATAAGATGACTACCGGTTTTCATGATGATGAACTAATAATTGTGGCGGCACGTCCCGGAGTGGGCAAGACTTCCTTTGCGCTTAATGTTGCCCAGTATGTCGGCTTGCATACCGATAAAACTGTGGCAATGTTTTCCTTGGAAATGAGTGGGGAGCAGTTAGTGCAGAGAATGCTGGCTTCTGAAGGTCTAATCAATTCGCAACACTTGCGTACTGGTCAACTGGATGAAGACGAGTGGCCTAAATTAGTCACTGCATCCGGATCCTTGGCAACAGCCAATATTTATATCGATGACACACCGGGAATTAAGATGAGTCAGATTAGGGCACAGTCTCGCCGTTTGGCTAAAGAAAAAGGCAATTTAGGCCTAATTGTAATTGATTACCTGCAGTTAATTGAAGGTCCGCACAGTGAATCACGTCAGCAGGAGGTTTCAGCTATTTCACGGCAATTGAAGAAATTAGCCAAGGAGCTTCATGTACCTGTTATTGCTTTGTCGCAATTGTCGCGGTCAGTTGAGCAAAGGCAGGACAAGAGACCTGTCTTATCTGATATTCGTGAATCCGGCTCAATTGAGCAAGATGCCGACATTGTCTCTTTTCTTTACCGTGATGATTACTATCGCGATGAAGAAGAGGGCGAGGAAAATAAGGAAGTATCGGCTGAAGATGATAATGGCGAAGTTGAGGTTATTATTGAAAAGAACCGTTCAGGTAGCAGGGGAACAGTAAAATTAATGTTTTCTAAACCTTATAATCGCTTTTCTAATCTCGATTATAGTCATGATCAGCCTAACGAATAAGAAAGAATAAAAGCCATGGTGATTTATAGTAAAAAGCTATGGCTTTTTGCTTTTCTATATCTTTTAACAAAAAATAGGGCGTTTTTAATGACAATAATTATACAAAATTGTACTATTAAGGTGTGAATAGAAATTTTTCGCTAATTTTTTGGGAAAGGATCGATTAAGATGGCTGATAAAGGTTTTAAAGATAAAGTAGCTGGCAAAGCTAAAGAAGTCAAAGGCAAAGTTCAACAAGCTGCTGGCGACGTTAAAGATAAGGCACAAGAAGCTACTGAAAACGTCAAAGACAAAGTCGATGACGTTAAGGATAAAATGAAGAATTAATTTTTTAATTAATAAATAAAAAGGAGATTGAGAAGACCAACGGTTTGCTCAATCTCTTTTTTGGGTTACACATGAAACAATTTATCGCAATTTACGGCGAATACTCTCTGGCAATTTTAGATTCGGCCGATCAGGATCATAAAATTCATAGAACACTGGGGCCTTATTAGAATCATTACTTTTAGGATAAAGGTCGTAGTTGCTGGCCATTAAGGGCAAAGTCATATTCTTTTTGTAGGAATTCCAGATATTGCTTAATACTTGAGTTAACAACTTTCGTTCTTGGGGTTCAAGGGATAAAAAGGCACGACCAAAGCGGTAGGTTCCTACTATTTTATTACTAGTTAGTTGGTTTAATTCATCAATGTCATAATTCTCAAAAGCCTCGAAAAGATCAGAAAAGGCATCGTTTCTTTCTTGATCGGGAATCGAATTATTGAAATTAATTAGAGCATGTCTGATCACGCGGCTACTGGAAGAAAGACCATCGGCTAGAGTAAAACTGTCGCGACCTACTGACCAGCGGCGAGGGTCATGCTGGTTGCGCATTGGTACGGTACTTTTGACAACCAGAGTTTGTTCCGGATGGTCAAGCATTGCACCAAAGATTGAATTCTGGGGAATGTAGGTTTTCATTTTAGACATAGAAGAAGTGAAACCAGGACTCGTGTATACCTTATGGAAAAAGCCCGGCCCGTCAAAACTAATCGCCTTGATTACCCGCTTTTGAATTTCAGGCTCAACTGCACATAAAGCAAACTGAGCAAAGTTCCCTCCTTTTGAATGGCCTAAAAGGTAAATTTGTTGATCACTAAATTTATGTGCTATTTCTGTTAAATATTTAGCTGCCACTTCCTGACCATAAATCTCAGGCAGGTAATTCATACCCATATCTTCATTTAAGCCAATCATAGTGCCGTCAGTTCCGCGAAAGACGACAGCAATGGTTTTTGTGTCAATAAGAAAGGTGGCAGCAGTAAATTGTAACGGGTGAGGCTCCTTTTCCAGTCTGTCTGTCCAATCTAGAATCTTGATGTTGCCGATTCTAGGACTTTCCGGTAACAACATAACTTCAGTTGCAGTTTCGGCATACATTTGATGTTGAAAAGAAGACAAGTTCCGCAATTTTTCCGCTACTTCTCCTAGAGTATGGTTGGTAGCAGAACTATCGGCCGGCAAATAGGCAATAGATGACAGCAGTGAAGCATCAACACTATTAAATGGCTTTTCTTTAAAGCTTAAGTCGCCGCGCCAGCGTAAATAATCCAAGGGTCCGGCCATATAAATTCTCCTTTCGTAATAAAAGTTGATATTAATATTGTAGTAAGTTTGTGCAATTTAGATAAAAATAATGCAAAAAAAACAATAGAATTAACTATTGCTTAAAAAATATAACTTTATTTATCTATACTAGCAATACTGATCCGCTTGATGTCAGGATATTTGCGCAGAGCCATGATAATATCATTTTCATTAATATTATTATTGATGATGCCGTCTACAAAAAAGATAATTCTTTCATCACTGACAAAAAGAATCTTGACAGAAACATTTTCAACATGATTTGTTTGCAGTTCCTGTTCGATGATATGCAAGATATTAGGTTTATTTACAGCTTCTATTTGAATATTAAACCTGATATGCATGATGATTTTGTCAATGATAGTATCATCGTGAAACATCATCTGAATGACGAAAAGGAAGGCAGTAGCTAAAATTCCGATAAAATAAAGGCCAGAACCAATTGCCATTCCGATGGCTGCCGTAGCCCAGATACCCGCAGCTGTGGTTAAGCCGGAGATCTGTTGCTTTTTGATTAAAATTGTGCCGGCACCGATAAATGAAATGCCTGAAACTATCTGCGCAGCAATTCTGGAAGGGTCCAGAGCAACATCAGACATTTTTAGTAAATCGCCAAAGCCGTATTTTGAAACTATCATAAATAGCGCAGACGAGAAGGCAACTACAATATGTGTCCGCACTCCAGCACTTTTTCTTTGAATTGCGCGTTCATAACCGATCAGTGCGCCACACAAGGAGGCAACTAAAATTCGTAGTACCCAGGGGAACTCGGCGCTAATCGAGGCTAAATTTGCCATTACATCCACTCCATTCTGAATCTATCTTCATATTATACTCTTAAAAAGTTTACCAAAGCTTAGTTATAACAAAAACTGAGAAAAAGTCAAAAAATGCTTGCGTAAACTAGTAGAATATGTTTTAATTAATATCGTTGTCGAGATATGACAATGCTGACTTAGCTCAGTTGGCAGAGCACGTCATTAGTAATGATGAGGTCGGAGGTTCGAATCCTCTAGTCAGCATTCAGTTAAACAACTTAAGAATTTTTAGGTCTGTGATTCAGGTTCAGGAGAACTTAGAATGACAGGCTTTTTTTGTTGCTTTGAACTAGAATTACATTCTTTGAAATAAAAGCAAATTTATTGAAATAAAAGCACGGAGTATCAAATATAGCGATATAAAGGACTTTCGAGTCCTTTTTTTGTGTTTTTAAAATGTTAAAATATTATATAATTAGGATGATTGAATAAATTTAGTTTTGTGGAGTAGTTTATGGTTAAAGAATTTAATGAGATGACTAGAGTACAATTTCCAGCCATCCTCCATTTAATAAAACTTGGTTATACGTTTATTTCAAATAAAAAGGTACAAAAAATAAAAGATGAAGAGAATAATATTTTAACGCCCATCTTTAAAAAACAATTTTTAAAATTAAATCCTTTAGCGAGTGAAAAGGATTTTGATGATGAATATAAGGATATCAAAACCGAATTAACAAATAATGATTTGGGAAGAGAATTCTTTAATAGACTTCAAAATAAAAGCAATTCTCGTTTTAAATTTATTGATTGGAATAATTGGGATCGTAATAGCTTACTTGTTTCATACGAAATTCCTTGTAAAAATGGTGATGATGAATTTAGACCAGATGTTACAATTTTTATTAACGGATTACCTTTAGTTTATATTGAATTTAAGAAGCCTAATGCTATTCGCAATGGTGAAACTGGTATGCAGTCAGAATTCACTAGAATGGAAAAAAGATTTCAAAATAAAAAATTTAGAGTCTTTAATAATGTTACTCAAATAATAGGATTTACTGATAATAAGGACTATACTGAGGATTTTGGTAAGCATACTACAGGTTCTTATTATTGTACTTCTAGTTATGAACAAGCATTCTTTAATTCAATGCATGAAGAAAGATCCGAAGATTTAACCAAAGAAGTGGGTACTATCTCAGAAGGTCAGATTGAAGAAGTACTAAAAGACGCTAACAAAATAGCTATTAAAGATAGTAATGAATTTAAAACAAATTGTGATCCAAATACACCAGCAAATTCATTTTTAACTTCTATGTTTTCTATGGAAAGAATTAGTTTCTTTTTACATTTTGGATTAGCTTATGATCAAATTAGAAATGATGATGGGACTCTAACTTTTCAAAAGCAAATTATGCGCTATCCACAATACTTTGCTACAAGAGCTATTGCAGATGCAATTAATAATGGTGTTAAAAAAGGTGTTATTTGGCATACCCAAGGTTCTGGTAAAACAGCCTTGGCTTACTATAATATTGAATACTTAAAATATGTTTTACAAAAGAAAAATATTATTCCACAATTTTATTTTATTGTTGATCGTTTAGACCTTGCTGATCAAGCGGAGAATGCCTTTATTAATAGAGGGTTAAAAGTCAAAAGAATCAATTCAAAAAGAGAGTTAAATAATCCTTTTACTGAAAATGTAGCGGTTGTAAATATTCAAAAAGTAAACGAAGATACTAATTTAACAGATACATCCGGTTATGAAAATTTAAATAAACAAAATATTTATTTTATCGATGAAGCACACCGTTCTTATAATGCTAAAGGTTCATATTTACCTAACTTATATAATGCAGATAAAAATTCTATCAAAATTGCTCTAACAGGAACTCCATTAATTAATGTTGATAGTAAAGGGAAAAAGAAGATTAGAAAGACTACTAGAGAAATATTTGGTGATTATTTAAACAAATATTATTATGATCAATCAATTCAAGATGGCTTTACTTTACGTTTGATTCGTGAAGAAGTAACTACTGAGTATAAGAAAAAATTTAGCAATATTGTAAGTAATCTACAGGAAGAAGTTAAGAAGGGTCAACTAAACAAAAAAGAGATTTTTGCTCATCCTAATTATTGTGCACCACTGTTAGATTATATTGTAAATGATTTTCAAAATTCTAAAGTAGCTTTTGGTGATGATACGATTGGTGGCATGATTGTATCTGATTCATCCAATCAAGCTAGAGAGCTTTATAAATTATTTGAAGAAAAACAAGCAAATAAGGAGACCACGCTAACTGCTTCTTTGATTCTTTCAGATGAAGGTGATAAAGAGACCCGAGAAAAAGAAGTTAAAGCTTTTAAAGATGGAAAAACTGATTTTCTGATTGTCTATAATATGCTCCTTACAGGTTTTAATGCTCCTAGATTAAAGAAAATATATCTTGGTAGAGTAATTAAAGCGCATAACTTATTACAAGCTTTAACAAGGGTTAATCGTCCATATCATAACTTTGATATAGGGTATATTGTTGATTTTGCTAACATCTCAAAGGAATTTGATAAGACTAATAACGCTTATTTTGAAGAGTTAAATCGTGAATACAAAGATTCAGGCGAAGACTTTGATAAAATTTATGGTTCTTTATTTGTACCAGTAGAAGAGATTGAAAAGAATCTCGACAAAGCAGGATTAGTATTAGCTGAGTATGATACTAACAATTTGGAAAATTTTTCTAGACAAATTGATAATACTCCTAAAAAGGGAGAATTAATCGAATTAGCTAAAACATTACGAGAACTAAAAGAAGATTACAATGTCGCACGTTTATTATCTTATGATGATCTAGTTAATAAAATAAAAGCGAAAGATGTTTCTAAATTATTGAGTATTGTTCAAGATAGAATAAGAACATTGAATTTAATTCAGGATGCCAACTTAGAAAGCAGTAAAGATATTCTTGGTGTTGTAATGAATAATTGGCAATTTGAATTTGAAAAAACTGGTAGTGAGGAATTAAAACTTGTTGCTGATGATTATCGAAAGGAGGAGGAGAAGGCTAGACAAATTATCAATCGTAATTGGGATCAGAAAGATCCAGAATGGGTTAATATTTTTGACGAATTTAGACGTATTATGAAAAATCAACACGTCAAAGAAATTAATGTTGATGAAACAAAAGCTAATACTGCTAAAATTAAAGAAATAATTTTTAAAATGAATACATTAAATGCAGAAAATGAAAAACTAGCTAATGCGTTTAATGGGGATACTAAGTATGCCCGTAGTTTTAAAAAGGTAATCTATGACCTTGGTGGCAGTAAAAAGCCTAGTGTCAGAGAAAATCCAGCAATTTATTTTGTGATGAAAGATTCAAAAGATAAGCTAGATGATGAAGTAGCTAAAAATAGTGCTGTCTTAAATAATGAATCTTACTTCGATAAAAAAGCTATTCAAATTTTATTGCAAAATAGTAAAAAAACAAATGGTGAAATTTCAGTTCCAGAAATTAAAGAAATATCTAAATTATTAACTCAAGAGTATCATGATGAATATATAGGAATTAGGTAGTGGAAATGACAAATTATGTAGAAACAGTAGAAAATTTAATTGATAGTATTAAAGGTATTTTAAACAATGCGGGACTTGGCGGTGAAGCTGGTGAATATAAACTAGTTACCCAATCATTTTTATATAAATTTTTGAATGACAAGTTTCTTTATGAAGCTAGAAAATTTGATAAAAAAATTGATTATAAATATATTATGTCTTTAAATGATGATGATTATGAAATGCTTCAGCTTAGTTTAGGTACCGACTCTGCTGAAATTAAACGTCAAGATCTAATTGAAACAATTTACAATAAACAGAATGAAGATAATTTTAGTGAGATAATTGATACTGCATTAAATGATATTGCTATTGATAATAATAGTTTATTCTCTGTTGAAACAACAGGAAATACGCAAGTAAGATTATTTGATGCTCATTTAATTGCAGATAATATTCAAGATGGATCTCAAAGAGATAATGTTGCAAGAGAGCTAATAAAATTATTATCCTCTACAAAATTTGATAATACAATTTATGCTGAAGGATTCGACTTTTTCTCCACAATCTTTGAATATATGATTAAAGATTATAATAAAAATGGTGGTGGTAATTATGCAGAGTATTACACACCACGCACCATTGCGAAAATTATTGCGGACATTTTGGTAGGAAAAGAAAATCCTGAAAATGTAAAAGTATATGATCCTGCTGCTGGGTCGGGTACATTATTAATGAATGTTGCAAATAGAATTGGTGTCGACAAATGTACTGTTTATAGCCAAGATATTTCGCAAAAGTCTTCTAACTTGCTTAGATTAAATCTGATTTTAAACAATTTAAGTCATTCAATTCATAATATAGTTCAGGGTAATACTATTTTAAATAATAAACATTCTGAGAAAATGGATTATATTGTTTCTAATCCGCCGTTCAAATTGGATTTTTCTAGTTGGCGAGATCAAGTTGATAGTCTCCCAAATGCAAATGAAGTTTATTTTGCTGGAGTTCCTAAAGTCCCTGCTAAGAAAAAGAACTCTATGGCAATTTATGAACTATTTGTTCAGTTGATTATTAATTCTTTAAGTGATAATGGTAAAGCCGGTGTAGTTGTACCAACAGGATTCTTAACAGCACAATCAGGTATCGATAAAAAGATTCGTAAGTATTTAGTAGATAGTAAGATGATTGATACTGTTGTTTCGATGCCATCCAATGTATTTGCGGAAACTGGCACTAATGTCAGTGTTATTTTCTTTAATAAATCCAAGCAAGATGATCAAGTTCAATTGATTGATGCTTCTAAATTAGGTCATAATATTAAAGAAAATGGCAAACAAAGAACAGAACTTTCACAAGATGATATTACAAGGATAGTTAATACAGCAGTTGAAAGAAAAGATGCAGACGACTTTTCTATTACTGTTGGTTTAAAAGATATAAAGAATAAAAATTATTCATTTAGTGCTGGACAGTATTTCCCTGTAAAAATTGAATATGTGGAACTTACCCAGAAAGAATTTCAGGATAAGATATTAGAATATCAAAAAAAATTAAACCAATATTTTAATGATGATGAATATTTAGAAAAATGTATAAAAAAAGAATTAGGTAAATTAAAATATGAAGAAGCCAGAATTAGTTAATTTAGAAAATATTTGTACAAAAATAATTGATTGCCCGCATTCTACTCCTAATTGGTTAGAAAAAGGCATTCCAATTATCCGTAACTATAATCTTGTTAATGGACATGTTAATACTCAGAATCTATCTTATGTAGATAAAAAAACATATTTAGAGAGAATAAAAAGAGCTAAGCCAGAACAAGGAGACATTGTTATTTCTCGTGAAGCTCCTATGGGAGCAGCGGGAATGATCCCACCTAATTTTAATTGTTGTCTCGGTCAAAGAGTAGTGTTGCTAAAACTAGATAAGGAGAAGGTTGATCCATATTATTTTTTGTATGCTTTTCAATCTTTTTTAGTTCAAAAACAAATTTCACAGATAAATAAAACTGGCTCTATAGTAAGTAACTTAAATATTAAAGACCTTAGAAAACTAAAAATTCCAATTATAGATTTAAAAAAACAAGAAATTATTGTGAAGCTTTTAAAAAAAATTGATTCCAAAATAACTAATAATAATGCAATTTCTAAAGAACTAGCATCAATGGCTAAAACTATCTATGACTATTGGTTCTTGCAGTTCGAATTTCCTGATAAAGATGGTAAGCCATATAAGTCTAATGGTGGCAAGATGATTTGGAATGATCAACTTAAGCAGGAGATTCCTGAGGGATGGGAAGTTAAGAAATTATCACAAATTGAATCAAATATAATTACTGGCAAGACTCCTTCCACAAAGTCTAAGGATAATTTTGGAAAAGATGTTCCATTTATATGTATAGGTGATATTAGAAGACATTGTTTTATTGAAAATACACAATTATCACTTAGTAAAAAAGGTGCTGAGTCCCAGAAGAATAAATATCTTCAGAAAGATTCCTTATGTGTTTCATGTATTGCTACACCAGGATTAGTGGGATTCTGTAATTATATTTCACAAACAAATCAACAAATTAATAGTATTGTGTTTGATAATAAGATTAACAAGTATTTTCTGTATTTTAATATCAGTGAATATTTTAAAAATACTAAGGGGACTAAAAGTGGCAATACTTTTGCAAATATGAATAAACAAGAATTCTCAAGTATTTCGGTCATATATAATGAATATATAGTAAAAAAGTTCTACGATAGGGTCGATTCATATTTTGAAAAGATCAAGTTGTGTGAAAAAGAAAATCAGCAACTAAAATCTCTACGTGATTTTCTTTTACCATTGTTGATGAATGGACAAGTAAAAATTAAGGGTTAGATAATATTGATTAACTGAATTATTGCTTTACGCCGTATATTAGTACCATCATTCGTTAATGTATTTCTCAAAACTGTAGTTGCATGTTCTATAAAGATACAATTTGGGGATAAATTATCTAATTGGTGTTGAATGTAAGGTAAAATTTTATCTTGATACCTTTTAAAATTGTAATCTTCTTCTTTGGCTGAAGTCATTAAATCTTTATTACATAGTAAGTAGTAAATTTTCGTTATTAAGATCGAAGTTAAAGTGTTTAAATTAGCATCCTCATCACTTAATCCAGTATAAATAGTAGATAAATTTCTATTTTTTACAAAGGAGATAATTTTGTTGAAGGTGAGCACTTTATTAATTTGCTGAGTAGAAATATATTTGAGAAATTGTAAAGTAAAAACATTCAGTGGAAAGTATAATTCTCGTCACTTGTCTTGATTTCCGTATGTAATTAAGGAAATTGCTTTGAGCTCTGGCCCATATGATAAAGCACTATGAGCCCAGTCTTTTACTCTTTTTGTTGTCACATCTATAGGAGTCATAAATTTGAGCGCATGTTCGATATCCTGGGCAAGCTGTGTGTATGATTTTTTAGAATTTGTAAGAAAATAAGTGATTACATTTTCATAATTATTTTTTGTTTTCAACGTTCAATAATGGGCAGCTCTGTTCGTAGTCTTTTCTTATTTTCATCCATGTAATTCAAGTGTACGATGATCTATTTTATTTATCTGCTTTTCTCAAAAACGCAAGAAATCATACATAATATTTATTAAAAACTCTAGTTCTAAAAGTATATTATTTTTCGACTTTTAGAGCTTTTTTATGGACTAACGAGACAGTGATGAAAACGGATAATAGTATTTGAAAGTTAATTAATGAAGTCCTGCCTCCTTAGGCTTCTGAATCTGGTTAAAGCATCTGTTTAAATCTTAAATTTAAAAAGTAATCTTTCCAATTTTTATTTTCTGTGAAATGTTTGAATCGATCTATATTTTCAAGAAAATATAAGCATAATTCAAGTCCTGTTTGGCGTAAAAAATATAAATCATTAGCAGTTACTTTTGGACTTTTTTCACCATGAGTTATTTTAGATCTTTTGTCATATAAATTCTGTAGGTCGGTATATATTTTAAGCTTTTCTTGTGGATCTGTGCAAAGTAATTCTGCACATCTTTCGCATATTTGATCTGTTACACTTTGATAATAATCTTTTCCTTCAACGAGGGCTTCAATAGCTGTCATTAAGTTTAACAATGATTGATCTTCATTATTATCAATAGTAGCTTTACCGATACTCTTAAGTGCAACATAAAGTCTGTTTTCTATATCATAAAGTTTGTCATCATCGTCATTTTTGTTTTTCCGTTTATCGTTAACAATCTTTTTATTTAGTATGTTTACAAATGCTTTAAAAACTATATTTTCATTATTCTTAAGCGATAAATCAATCTGAAGAGGAATTATTTTATTATTTTGTCTTAAATACTTTCTTCCGATTTTACTATCATTTATTATATATGAAATACGAAATAAATAATTAGTATCTTTTATATCCCCGATGCCAATAATATATGCATTGTCCATATCGCTGTATACACTATGAAGAGCTAATATTAGATCATTTGAGTAACTTAGACTAAGTTGTTCAGCAGTTTCATCATTATTCGCGTATACTTTAATCATTATAAATGATTTTTCTTCATTATTATTCTCAGTGTCATTAAGGTCTATATTGTCATCGTTTGTATCAGTTAAGGGATCAATTATCTTATTTTTATATTTTTTAGAGCATAGAGCTATATTTTTAAAGTTTTGAGGAAAGATGGAATTTACACTGATTCCATAAGTAGGTATAAAAAAAGTATAAGGTACTTTTTTGGTTTTTAGCATTTCAATAATCTTTTGGACTGTATCTTCCGTATTTTCTCCTTTGATATATATATGCTCGTTGATCATGTTCATAAGTTTATCTTCTAAAAAATTTTCGGCACGACCTGAGAAATTTTTTCCATAGTTACTATCTTCAATAATTTCAGTTACTAAGTTAAATAGTTTCTCAGTGTCAAAATAGATAGTATCTCCTTTATTGGTATACGTTATATTATGTCGAATATAAGGGTCACAAGTGTTTTTATGGGTATACTCGTTTATGTAATTTTTCAGATCATTGTATATGCAATTTTTTTTCACTTTAGCTATTCTTCCTTCTCTTTATTTTTAATACTATGCGTTTTCCAAAAAGAACAATTACAATTATGGTATACCATTGATTAAGACACAATAAAAGCCAAATAGATTGAATAATACGACTGATAAATGCAAGTATGATAATAGAATTAATTACAAACCTACATGCTTCTAGTCGCATTTAGAAGAATAAAATTAGTCAAATAACCTTGAAATATCAATGTTCTCTGTTGATAAATTAAGGTTATTTTTTGTTCATTAAAGATATACGGTGTGCGGTAAAAACACTGTATACCAAGGAATTCTTTGAGTTCAGTATAAAGATTGCTAGAGTCTTATTCTTTAGGCATCCAGTTGTGTTAGCAGATGAAGCAACAGCTTCACTTAATCCTGTACTTTCTAGGAAAATTCATAATACCCTTTGCGGGAATATCCTGGAACAGTTACTGAATTAGCACATCATCTTACTCTTGAGGAAAATACGATGTTTAACAAGGTAATTCAGTTTGAAAATTATATTAATAAAAACTGCTGTCACTAGCTAAATTAATAGTATTATTGTTAATTTTATTTTGTTGATTTAAGACTTGTTTAATGCTATTATTAAATAAATATAAATTTATAAATAATAGTTGGTACAAATTTTATAACTAGTAACGTGTTATATGGGTTAATAATGCCAATGGGCTTTCATTTTATTTATTTTAGGATTTTTGTACCGAAAGCTTATGGTAGTGTGATGAAACTATATTTTTTAGCTTATAGCAAATGTGATAGTTCTTCTGACATTGTTTATAGCAAAAATCAGATTACTGTACATAAACAGTCTTTTTATTAATTATTTTAATCTTTGTTTTAAAAAAGGGGTGTGAAAAATCATGAATTATTATAAAGCCTTTGATGCTGGAAGTAGTATATATCTGGTTGCATTTATGATTGATTATATTATAGAGCTGTTTAGTATTAACAGTTCAGGTATCAAGACTACCGCATTAGGACTAAAAATAATTACGAATATGAATGAGCATTCCTTAAACATTAATTTTTCATTAACATGGGGAATATTAATTTCGTATTTGGTATTTATCTTATTTTTTATGTCTGCTTTTCATTTCTTTAAAAAGATAAAAACCAGATGACTATATGGCAATGTGAGCTTGAATAATAGTCTTATTCAGAAGAATCATTTGATCTGATTAGCCTTGACTTATTAGCATTTTACGCAGATAAGTTAAGGCTGATTTTTTATGTAGTTATGTAGTAATAAATATTTTTCGGTGTAATAAACAAATTTACGGTGTAAAATAATTGAATTTTGCACCGGTAATCTTTTAAATGCACTGATACTTGGTATAATATGTAAGAAGAAACTAGTTTATAAAGGAGACGTAATACTTTGAAAGTTTTTGATTACCAAACTTTAAATGGTTTGAAATTAACTACGAAGATGATTGAAAAACTCAATCTGATCTGTGAGCTAAAAGGTAAAACGGATCATATCTCCTTAAGTGCGAAAGACATAATGGATAAGCTGTTGGTAGTCGCAAAGATTGAGAGTACAGACTCATCCAATCGAATTGAAGGAATTACAACAAGTGATGCACGACTTAAGAAATTAATGGATCAAAAAACGACTCCGAAAAATCGCAGTGAAGAAGAAATTTCTGGCTATCGTGATGTTTTAGCTATAATCCATGACAATTATAAATATGTCAAGATCTCTCCTAATAATATATTAACATTACATAAGCAATTATTTAATTTTACTGAAAGCAGCTGGGGCGGTCAATTTAAGGACATTGATAATGCAATTATTACTACCTTTGCAGATGGTCATAAAGAAACTCGCTTTACTCCACCACCAGCATATATCACACCTGAATTAGTCCAAAGTTTATGTGAAACTTATAATAATGCAATTTGTGATAATTCCCTCCCACCATTAATACTAGCGGCAGCATTTATGTTGGATTTTGTATCAATTCACCCATTTAGAGATGGTAATGGCAGAATGTCACGCTTGTTAATGTTACTTGAATTACAACAATTAGGTTTCGGAGTTGGTAAGTATATTAGTTTGGAACGTTTAATTGAAAAAACTAAGGCGCAATATTACCGGACTTTGTTAGAAAGTTCAGGAAAGGCATGGAATAATAATGAAAACGATTATGGACCATATGTTGACTACTTTTTGAGTATCGTATTGCAAGCTTACCGTGAATTAGATTCACGAATTGATTTCACTAATGGTACGGAAAAGGATCCGGAATCATTGCTATTGAGTAAAATTACTAATAGTTTAAAACCGCTATCTAGACAAGAACTAATGAATTTGGTACCGCAATATGGTGAAAGTACTATTAAACATGCTTTAGCTAGGTTGCGCAAAGAAGGAAAAATAGGTTTAGTAGGCAAAGGAAAAGCAAGTCGCTATATTGCAAATAACTAAAGCAGGGCAGTAAATAAATTATCGGTGCAAAATTTAGTTATTTTGCACCGATAACTATAGTAACGGGCGAATTAAGGGAGTTCATTGGTAACTTCTTTCTAGAATTTTGTGGTTAATTACATTCTATCAGAGAAGTCCAATGGACTTTTTTTATTTTTTAATCAGGGCAAGTGTTCAACTTTATTTTACAATTTACCATTTTATTTTTTGTTAGCGCGTATTATCTGAACATGGAAGGAGTTAAGCGCAGATGCCCGGACACCCCCAGGATATCTGCGCATGGACCGATGTCAGGACAGAAGTTTTAGTTTCCTATAGGAAAAATAGGCAAACATAATATGAGTTTATGCTAAAATTAAAATTAAAGAATAACGCTGAATAGATAAGGCAAAGCTATGAAAATTAACGATATAATAATAAAAGGTATAAAAAATAGTGAAAAAATTGATACATCGTCAGTTATTTATTTAAAAGATGCTATTAGATTTAATATAGATGAAGCGTTAAAACAATTATCGGAAGTAAAAACTAATGAGACAAAATTACTTTATTCTATAAAAGCTTGTTATAACTCAAAAGTAATTTCGCTTTTATCAAGATTTGTGGCCGGCTTTAGTGTTTCATCTTTACAAGAATATAAAAAATAGCTCGGTTTAATAATAAAATTGTTTCGGCTACCGGATTTGACGGTGTTGATATTAGTATAAAAAAGGTATGACAGTTTATTATTTGATTATAACTCGTATAAATTAAATAATAGTTCTACTAATTTTTTAAAAAATTTGAAGATTTTGCAATCAAATGGATTTATAGTTACAGATTCATTTGGTAGAACAAAAATACCAGGTTTGTTTGCTATAGGAAGTGTAACAATGCCAATATCTGGAGTCCCAGAAGCTATTTATTCTGCACAGATTACTGGATTCTATGTAGGACATCTCTTAGAAAAGATAACTATTGCTGATCCTAGTGGTAGATTTCCTTTCCTTCCTAGAGAAAGGAACTGGTCAAATAGCTATCAACATAAAATAGAGCTTGATGAAGAATAACCATAAAAGGTAGATTAGTTATGACAATTGGTGAAGCCCTGAAAGAAATGCAGAAAGAGCTTGGACTAACCGGAAAAGAAATGGCTGCTGGCATTATTACAACTGGTACGTATTCACGTGTGATCCATGGTACTAGAAGAATAAGCAGTGATTTATTAATAAAATTACTACTAAAACACAATATAGACTTATCTTATTTCTTTGATAAAGTATCTGATACTTACATGCCTCCCTCCAATAGGTTAGAACAAAAATTATCCTCTCAATTTGGACTTGCATTTAATAATCATGATATTGTAGCAGCAGTTACAACATTCGAGCAGATTAAAAAGGCTAATGTTAGTATTCATTTTAAAAAAAGAGTACAGATAGCTGTTGCTTTTTTGACAAAAACTACAGATGATTTAGATAATAAGTTTAAGAAATCCATTATAGATGATTTAAATAAAGAGAGTAACTGGATTTTTAATATTCAAGCTTTACTTTTGTTTGCTACATCATTTGAAATTTTACCAACTGAATTTGTTGAAAAAAAGATGGTCTTTTTCTTTAATAAAATATCACGATCTAAAAACATTTCAGAAATTATGAAAGAAAGATTTGCCATCGTTTGTGTTAACTATTTACATTGGAAATATTCTCAAACAATAGGATTGAATGGAAAAATAGGGATAATTGGAGCTAATGTAGTGAATGCTATAAATTATCTTCAAAGCTTAGAGTCAACCACTCATTTTATCATTTATATAATATCAGCTAAATATTATTCGGCATTGTTTTCTGGTAATTTAACTCGTGCTAAGCAGATTAAAGAGAATCTGCTTGATATGGGGTGTACATTAGTTGTTAAAAATTGGCCACTGTGAAATTTTTGTTTATTTAAAAATAGAAATTTATTATGGATTTATAGTCAACCGATTATGAGTATTATTAAAAATAAGAAAAGGATTATAATTAAAAAAGTGTATTATGTTATGTAAAAAATATGCAAACGTTTATAAGCTGCTAGTTGGCCGAGTTACGACCAACATCGCCGACAGCCTGTTCTACATGGCGGTGCTCTGGTACTTCAAGGAGACCGGGCACTCACCTTTCATGGTAGCGGTCTTGTTGACCGTTACTTCCGGGGTTGACATGGTCTCGTTCGGCCTGGGCCCTCTGATTGATCGCATCTCAATGAAGAAGCTGCTGAACTATTCCACCATCATCCAGGCCGCAATCAGCGCCGCGGTGGTGGGGGTGTTGCAGCTGGGCCAAGGCGGCATCGGGGCTGACACCGTGGTCTTAATTCTTTACACGGTCTCCACGGTTCTTTCAACCATTATTTACCCGGCCGAAACCAAACTGCTGCCGCTGTTTGTCGCGGAAAAGGATATGCTCCACTTCAACGGCCTGTTCCAGGTGACCTACGGCGTTTTGGACTTAGTTCTGGACGGTTTTGCCACCTTTCTGATTGCGACAACGTCAATCAGCATGACCGTGGTCATCTCCGGCGTGGTTTTTGCGCTGGCCCTGCTGACCTACGGGCGCCTGCAGATTAACGCCCTGGCCAAGGACGTCTTGGAGAGCGAGGAGTACTTCACCGGCTCCTACTGGAAGGACCTGCGCGTCGGCTGGCAGACGCTGAAGGATGAAAAGAACATCCTGAAACTGATTCTGCCGCTGTGCGTTGTCAACTTCTTCTACGGCATTTTCGACGTGGGCCTGCCGTATTTTGGGCAGAGCTACGTTCATGACTCGGCAATCGGCTACGGTGGCCTTCTGATGGCCTCGTCTCTGGGCGGCATCGCCGGTGCCTTCCTGGTGCAGCACTTCAAGCTGGGCAAGAAGAGCATGGAATTGTTTATCGCAATTTGCTTTGTGGGTGCTGGCGTCTTCCGCCTCCTGGTTCCGCTGACGGCGGGCCTGAGCGTCCTGCTCATCCTGCTGAACTCGGCCGTCTCCTCTTTGTGGCTCACCATGATGAACACGGACTTTGAGGCCCTGGTGCAAGTCAGCTTCTCATCTGCGGTGCTGGGGCGCATCGAGACCATCAACGACAGCATCCTGTCCGTCATGATCCCGCTCGGGACGATGGCGGGTGGACTGGTGGTTGACCGGCTGGGCGCAATCAGCACGCAGTACATTTACGGTGTTACGCTGCTGCTCGCGGCGGTCTACTACCTCGGCGTGGTCAGGCATAAGGCCAAGAAGTAAAAAGAATCCGCATGGCATTAACATGATTATTCATCAGATTCTGTTGCTATAGTTTGGCGATGTTTTGATTGAGCATTCAGACTAAAAATAGATATGCCCCTTGAAATTAAAGTAGTTTAATAATTTCTGGTTAAGGACTAACTTCCGATATTAAATCGGGGTTAGTCCTTTCAGCTTGCTTGTTCCGGTGAAGGTAAGTTCTTGAAGGCCTGTTCAAAGCCGTAGAACATATTCCACTTTAAGGTGCCAAAGAAAGCCTACCATCAGTCCGTTGCCTTTGCGTGGTATGGACTGGTGGATGCCAGGGCTTTTAGTCAAGTTTGAAATTGTAAGTATTCGTCTAGGTATCAATTAGTTGATGTGAATCAGTGTCAATTGTTTGAGCCACAGAACAGTGCTGTGGCCCTCCTCATGTAAGCTGAGTGCCTGTAATTTTTTTTCAATGGGAAATTGACCATAGTAAAACCCTTCAGATGGACTTAGGTCCAATTGAAGTGCAACTAAAAAGTTAGACATTTTATCTAAAAAATTCTTGAATTCAGGCCAGTCATAAAATTCAAACTCTGTTTTACAATTTACCGAAAGAAAACAAAGGCAAAACGATTATTTTTGTAACTCAGCGCTTGTCTGCGGTGAAATATGCAGATAAGATTCTCTTTTTACAAAATGGTAAAATTCTCGGCTTTGATACACACGAAAAATTAATCATACGTAATGCTGATTATCGTAATATGTATAATTTGCAAAAGGATACTTATATCTAAATTTGGGTTGGTCTAAAAAGCGCTTTTTGCTACAATTAAACTATTTTAAGTAAGTATTTGCTGTTTACTATAGCGCAATGGAAAGTGTGACAAGTTTGAATTCTATTAAAAAGTTTTTAGATTGGCTAACAAGTTTATTACTGATTATAGTGGTCGGACTGGTTTTAATCACACTTTTTTCCGCATATTATAGTTTTGGCACTATGATTTTTGGAGTCCATGAGGCGAGCGCAATAAAGGATTTTTGGTTCACAGAAATCATGTTAGGTACAGCTTATGTATCTATAGTTATAGTCATTACTATATATACAGCAATAACTCGTTTTTTAAAGAAAAGAAAAAATGATGCTTCTTGTTAAGTAGCATTGATTACAAATATAGCAAGTTGAAGGCAGGTAGTTCATTGAACTAACTGCCTTTTGTTATTCAAGAATTTGATATAGCTGTCCTTAGTAATATCAATAGTAAGCATATCAAATGCATTATTGTGAATATAGGTAAATATTGCAAATTGTATTTAAAAATAGAAATATAGTTGTAATTATATTTACAGATGCTTCACAAATAGTAATAAGAACGTTATTTGAGAAAAAGAAAAATCAGTTTATATAATACTGAACTGATTGATTAGATATTTAAATTAACGGTAAATTGTAAAATGAAGTTGAACACTTGCCCTGATTAGAAAACAAAAAAAGTCCATTGGACTTCTCTGATAGAATGTAATTAACCCAATCAATTCTAGAAAGAAGTTTCCAATGAACTCGCTTAATTCTACCATATCTACTCACCAAAAGGGTCAACATCTTGCTTTGCAAGACCGCGTAATTATTCAAGTTTTACGCAGCCAATACCAGGAACACTGGCACGAAGTCTTTAAGACCATTACCACGGATAATGGTTCTGAGTTTGCGGATTTAGCCCAGTTAGAAGAAGCTGCGCAGACGCTGGTCTACTACGCGCACCCCTATACTTCTTGTGAGAAGGGCGGGGTTGAGCGGCACAACCGACTAATCCGGAGCTTCATTCCTAAAGGCAAGTGCATCAAGGATTATGACTTAAGGCAAATCTATGGCATTGAGGAATGGTGCAATAACCTGCCCCGCAAGATCTTAGCCTATCACACACCCGATGAATTATATGAAAGAAGATTAGATTGCATCTATCAGATCAAGTAGGGTGTTCAACTTAAAATTGCAATTTTCGAATTTTTATTTTTTAAAAAGATACCCATGACTTCTGTTTCTCCTTCATCAAATATTATTTCTTCGTAATGATATTTACAGTATATTTTGACTATAATAAAAAATATAAAAGTTTCGTATTCGAAATTTTTTGTCAAATGGGAATGTTATATTGGAAATAAGAGGAGGAGTACATGACTATTGGTAACTTGTTAAAAAAATATCGCTTAAATAAAGAAAAAACGCAACGAGAATGGATAGGAAATATTGTAAGCCCTTCTTATTATTCTAAAGTAGAGAAGGGAATCCATCGTATATCTGCAGAAGACTTAATAAGTTTGTTAAATTATAATTCTGTTTCTTTAATTGATTTTTTTAGCGAATTAAATAATTCTAAGCAGAAGGGTTATAATCAAGAGCAGGAGTTAATGGATGTAATATGTGATGCTTATTATCGCAATGCCAAAAATGAATTGGTAAAATTGAAAGAGATTGTTAAAGAAAGTGATTTACCTAATAAAGAAGATGATTTACTTTATCTAGATGCTTATATTGCGAATGTAAATAACGAGGATTTAAATGATAAAGAAAAGCAAGCTTTAAAAGATAAGATCTTTAGTAGACCCAATTTTGATAAATCTACGTTAGTCCTTTATTGTAATTTTATGATGTTTTATGATGTAAAAAGTAATGTGATAATTTCTAGAGGGATAATTAAACAATTTCAAGGATCAAATGATGTAAAAATTTTAGAAATGATTTTAACTGTTATTGGTAATTTATTAATCCAGTGCATTGAAGAAAAAAAGTATGATGAAACCAAATTCCTAATTAAGGCAGCAAATCAAATATCAACTAAACCAGAATTATTTTTCTATAAAAATGCCATAGTATTACTTGAAAACATGATTATGTACCACTATGACGCTAAGGATAAGTATTTACAGATTTGTCATAAGGCAATTGAAAACTTTTCTTTATTAGGGATGCCTGAATATGGCAAGGAAATAACTAGATTTTTTGAAAAACAAAAATAAAAGATATCATATTTAACATAAAAACTGATGTAAGTCCCAAAAGTTAAACAACTTTTGGGGCTTTTTTATGATTAAATTGTCTAAACAAAAACTCTTAGTGTGGTATATGTCAGTGGAAACAATTTATTCGAAATAGTAAGAATTAGTCATTAGCTAACAGCTATAAACTACCTAATTTTAGGGTTCACATCATCAGTACTCAAGTATTTTTAGTAACATTGCCATTTTTTGCATAATTTTCATTATAATTAAAGTGGTGCGAGAAGTTAGTATAATTCAGAAATAGTAATGGCAAGCTTGAAGCAGAAATTAAGTATTAAATTCTACGCTGGAATAATTATTATTGGCTTGATTTTACGGGTATTGGTATCCCTTCTTTAAAGCCTATGACAAGCAATTGTATGAAAAAGAACAAAGTGTTTCTCAAAATTAAATTTAGAAATGAGGTATAAAAATGAGTTTTAAGAAAGATTTTTTATGGGGCGGCGCGACTGCTGCTAACCAATACGAAGGAGCCTTTGATGTTGACGGTAAGGGCCTTAGTGCTGCAGATGTGGTAACACAGGGTTCTTATGAAAATCCTAGAAAAATTACATGGAAAAACCCTAAAACTGGGGAAACAGGTTATGTACCTTTAAGCATGGATGTTGATCAGATGAACTTTCCTGAGAATGCTGTGCCGGCTGTCCTTGATGGGTATTACTATCCTAGTCATAAAGCAACTGATTTTTATCATCATTATCGAGAAGATATCAAGTTAATGGCTGAAATGGGCTTTAAATGCTTTAGAATGTCTATCAACTGGACCAGAATTTTTCCTAATGGCGATGATGAAGAGCCTAATGAAAAGGGCCTAAAATTCTACCAGTCTGTTTTTGAAGAGCTGCAAAAGTACCATATTGAGCCGCTGGTAACTTTGTCACACTATGAAATGCCACTGAATTTAACGATTAAATATGGCGGTTGGAAGAATAGAAAATTAATATACCTGTTTACTAGATATGCTGAAACGGTAATGAAGCGTTATAAAGGTCTAGTTAAATATTGGTTGACGTTTAATGAAATAAATGCTTTAAATTTTTCAGGTTATATGGCAGGTGGAATTTTAAATCCCACTTCTCAAGATATTGCTCAAGCCGCTCATAACCAGTTTGTAGCAAGTGCCTTAACTGTAAAGACTGGTCATGAAATAGATCCTTATAATCAAGTTGGTCAAATGCTCGCATTTACAGCAGAGTATCCGTATACTTGTGATCCTGCAGACCAGATAAAAGTTATGAATGATATGCACAGCTCTCTGTTTTATTCTGACGTGCAAACTGGTGGCAGGTATCCTGAATATAAGATTGCAGAATATAAGAGAAATGGTATAAAGCTTGATGATTGTCCAGAAGACTACGATTTACTGAAAGAATATTCAGCCGACTTTTTAAGCTTTTCCTGCTATTCCTCATCTACAACTACGGTTCATAAGGATCAAGCGGCGACAACCGGTGGTAATTTTGTAGCAGGTGTTAAAAATCCCTACTTAAAGAGTAGTGAGTGGGGCTGGCAAACCGACCCTTACGTATTGCGCTATGCTCTTAATGTATTGTGGGACCGTTATCATAAACCGCTTTGGATTGTTGAAAACGGCTTGGGAGCGCGTGATCAAGTCACTGAAGATGGCAAGATTCATGATCCGTATCGCATTGAATACTTACAAAGTAATATTAAATCTATGAAAGAAGCCGTTGATATAGATGGAATTGACCTTATGGGTTATGAAATGTGGGGCTGTATTGACTTGGTTTCTGCTGGCACGGGTGAGATGTCTAAAAGATATGGATTCGTTTACGTAGACCGGGATGATCAAGGAAATGGTAGTTTGAAGCGTACCCCAAAGGATTCTTTTTACTGGTATAAAAAGGTCATCGCTTCTAACGGTGAAGATTTAGCTAATTAATCGTACTCTTGTAAGAAAGCAATTGATTCAGCAAATTTTAGGTTGAAAATTAGTTACAGCTACATTAAAAAGCTCTATTTTTAAAAAAATAGGGCTTTTTTGTATGTAATTGTAGAAAAAATAAGTAGCTATCATGATATTAATTGGTTTAAAAATTGGTTCTATTTTAAGACCGATTTACTAAATTGGTTACATTTCTTATTGATATAAAGCGTTTTCAATAATAGAATTTGGTTGATAGAAGGAAAAGCTGATAAAAGGGGGAGATTATTATTGCAAATAATTTTAGCAAGTCATTCTCAAATGGCCAAGGGTTTAAAGCAAACCGTTGAATTGATCATGGGTAAACAGTCTAATTTACATGCAATTGCCGCTTACGATGATGAGCAAGAATCATTAAAAAAGCAGATTGCTGACCAAATAACGTCGAATTCTAATGAAAAGTATCTTTTTCTTACCGACATTATTGGTGGAAGCGTCAATACTACAATTGCACAAATGATTGATGATAAGGAAAACATGTTTTTAGTAACGGGTATGAATTTACCTTTAGTATTAACGGTTTTAACCGCTAAGATGGACAACTGTTCTTCTGACCAAGTAGCTAACAAATTAGAGGAGTTTTGTGAAGAGGCACGTAAGGAACTTAAGGTTGTCCGTGTAGCTGCCCAAGAAGCAGAAGATTTCTAAAGAGGTGGTATTTAAATGATAAAAATGTTACGTGTTGATTATCGTTTAGTTCATGGTCAAGTTGCCTTTGCCTGGACTAATTTTTTATCAGCAGATGCGATTTTGTTGGCAAACGATGATGTTGCTAAAGATGATTTTCGTAAACGAGTGTTAAATTTAGCCAAGCCTAATGGTGTCAAATTAATTTTTAAAAGTATTGCAGATTCTCTTAAAGCAATTAAAAGTGGAGTTACCGAAAAATACAAAGTCTTTATTGTGGTAGAGAACGTTCAAGATGCATACGTAATGGCGGAAGGGACAGATGAAATTAAGTTAATTGATATTGGGTTGGTGGCCGATCGTGAAAATACTAAAAACATTGCCAAATCCGTTTATGTTAATGAAAAAGAAATACAGCAATTGACTGAATTAGAAAATAAAGGTGTTGAAGTTGTAGTTAAACAAGCGCCTACTGATCGTGATGTTCAATTCTCTTCACTAGTTTAAAAGGAGTGATGACAAATGGTAGGACAAGTAATAGGAATATTCTTTATTTCTTTAGTCGCTAATTCGCAGTACTTTCTTGGTACCAGCTTTATTGGCAGGCCGATTGTAACTGGGATGTTTGTCGGATTATTATTTGGGAACCTCAAAGAAGGTTTGTTAATGGGAGCAGCTTCTGAATTGATCTTTATGGGATTGATGGGAATTGGAGCAAGTGTTCCTCCAGATGAAGTTATTGGCGGTATTTTAGGTACAGCTTTTGCTTTAAAAAACGGTTTAGGTGTCAGTGCCGCAATAACTTTAGTATTGCCAATAGCATCTTTAAGTTTAATCGTTAAAAATATACTATATGTTTTGGTTTTTCCAGCAATGACGCATCGTGCAGATCATTTGGCTGATGAAGGGAAAATAACTAGAGCCGGAAATATGCATTTATGGATGTGTTTTTTGCAAATTGCCGTGTTAACAATAGTAACTACTTTTGCTTTTGCAGTCGGGAGTGATGCTGTAGGCAATTTAATAAAAATGATTCCCAAAGCAGTGACTGATGGCTTAACCATTGCAACATATATTCTTCCAGCTATTGGATTTGGGATGTTAATTAATATGACATATTCTAAAAATGTAGCTCCATTCTTCTTTTTAGGATTTGTCTGTGCTGCCTATTTAAAATTAAATACTATTGCTACAGCTATTATTGGTGCAATCTGTGCAGCAATAATGTACATCATCTTTGATAAAGTCAGAAACAATAGTGAAGAAACAGCAGCTAAAGGGGATGAAATTTATGACGACTTTTAATCAAAGTGAAGGCAAAAAGCTGAGTAAAAAAGATTTGAGGGGTATTTTTTGGCGAACTCTTCCAATGGAAGCTTCGTTTAACTATGAACGAATGATGAGTGCGGCTTTCGCCTATTCAATGACGGGAGTAATTAAAAAATTATATTCTGATCCGGAAGACCAAAAAGCTGCAATGAAAAGACATTTGGAATTTTTTAATTGTACTTCGGCAATGTCACCGTTTATCGTTGGTGTCGCTGCGTCAATGGAAGAAAAGAAGGCTAACGACCCTAGCTTTGATGTCTCATCAATCAATTCCATGAAAGCAGGTTTAATGGGACCACTTTCAGGAATTGGTGATTCAATTTTCTGGGGCAGCTTAAGAATAATTGCGGCTGGTATCGGAGTTTCTTTAGCAAAACAGGGTAGTGTATTAGGTCCTATTTTATTTATTTTAATTTATAACATTCCGAACATGTTAGTGCGATACTTTGGTACAATGTGGGGCTACAAGTTAGGTGTATCACTGGTTGATAGAATGAAGTCAGATTTGATGGACAACATTACTTATGCAATTAATATTTTAGGTAATACTGTTATTGGCAGTATGGTTGCATCAATGGTTGTCATTAAGATACCTTTAAAAATTTCTAGTGGTAAAGGTGCACCAACTGTCCAATCCATTCTTGATTCTATTTTGCCTGCATTATTGCCACTACTTCTGACATTCTTTATTGCTCATCTTCTAAAGAAGAAGGTAAATGTATTATATCTTTTATTAATAATTCTAGTTGTAAGTATTTTAGGTGCAATGTTTGGCTTTTTAGGAGTTTAACATGCCCGAACGCCCTAAATTAGAAAAAAGGCTCTTTGAGATTTTGCTAATTCATTTTCGTTTTGCATACTATCGTAAACAACAATCTAAATTAGTTAACTGGATATCACAACAATTCTTTGCGGATTATGAAAAGAAGCAAAAAGGTTTTTACTTAACCAAAGCTGAAAACAAAAAATTATTGATTGTTAATTGTTCAGCACCAACGAAGTCTTTTATTGGAAAAAGAAGTTTTAAGATCAATCATTGGCTGAAAATGCCAAAAATTATGACAATAATGCAATTCTTATCTTTATTGTTGGTAATAATTTTTATCTTCATAAGCAGCTATCTTTGGTACAGTGGACAGTTGCTTCAATTATGTATCAGTTTATTTATCTGTGGAATTTTATCTATAATTGCGATTGGTCTGCCGCAAACTAAGTGTTTTTCACATATAGCAACACTGACTACTGCGATTATGATGGCGAAAAATAGTCAAATAGACTTGCTCTTCTTAAAAGGAGAGATGGCAGAATTGCCACATAAGTTAATTGCTAATAGATATAGTAAAATTGTGTGGCTAAGAGATATTTACAATGGAGAGCAGGTACTGTTAACTAAAAGTAAAGTTGATAATAGCATTGAAGAAATGATTTTTACTGCGGATAAGACCCAGGATAACCAATTTGTGGTTAGAAATGTTAATCGTTACGGGAATGAAGTAGTTCCCAAATCATTAATAGTTTCTTTACAGCAGTTGGAACGGCTATCTAAAGAAATAATGATTTAGATAGAAATAAGTTTTTAAATCTTAGATGCTGCTAATTAGGCTTTGAAGTTTAATTAGCAGCATTTTTTGTAGATTGTGACACATAAAAACATAGATAGAGTCTGGAGATGATCATTTGAAGAAGCTCAATAAAGTGTATAAGTAATAAAACTGTAAGGTTTATAAAAAAGGATTAAAGAACTAGCTATGTAAAAGAATTTTTAAGTAGTATTTTAAAGTAAAAAAGACCTGTTTCTCAAACGTAAGAAACAGGTCTATATTTAAAAACAATAATTATAATAGCCGTACCTAAAATAAAATGTAAGACTTTTAATTATTTAAAAATGAGCAAAACTATGTGCCTTTAACGGATACTTAGAAGTATCATAGTCAATTGCTTCACAGTTGCGTGAGGCAATAATTTGGAACGGTATAATGAGATTAAATGGTGATAGTTCATCATTATGTAATGAAGGGACTTTAAGAATTTTAGCACCAGAATCAAAGGCAATATTTTGGTCAGTGATAATAAAGATATGTTTAGTTATTTGTTTAAGAAATTCAATATATTTATTTGCTAAGGACTTTTCTGGTCCGTTAGCAATAATTAAAAAGATATATTGATCTGCATCAAAGGCCATCTCATAACCGTGTATCAGTTCTCCGAATTCATGTACGCTTAAAGGGGCATGGAAAGTTTCATATAATTTCAAATAGGCTTCCATTGCTGTTGCGTAATTATAACCATATCCCGCAATAGCTCCCTTTCTCATAGTAACTAATTCATTTTTATGTTGTTGATAGAATTCTTCTGCAGTGTCCAGAGTTGTAGGTAGTTTAGTAATATCTTCTTTAGTTTGAGTTAAAAAGTCCTGGTATTTTGCTTCATTGAGTTTGTTTTGTGCCAATCCCAGTCGTAAAGCTAAGATTAACCCCAACATAATTGTAGAAGTATACCCCCGAGTCTCTACGGGAATACCTTCATCACCTGTATTTAAGTAAATAACGTTATCTGCTTCTTGAGCTATTTTACTTTTAGTTTCTTCTGAAATAGCAACAGTATTAAAATTAAGACTGTTTGCCTTTCGTATTGCATCCAGTGTGGAACTTGATGTACCAGATTGAGAAATTCCTATTAATAAGGTTTCATCCGGCTTGAAGTATAACGAAGGTACAAAATAGTGAGTAAAGTTATCAGGTATAACTGCTTGTGTATCCAAAGTAGTAAACTTGTTAAAATACATTGAAATTAAAGTAGAAGCATGAAAGCTAGTACCTGAACCGGTGAAATATACTTTTTTAATGTCCTTCTGTTGTACGAGCTTAATCAGACTATCAGCAATGGTTCCCTCAGTATCCAGAATTTTTTGTAGCCTTTCAGGTTGGTTATAAATATTGTCAATAATTTTCATTTTAAAACCTCTTTTAATTTGTACTATAAAATTAAGAAATATTTAGTTCAAAAAAGTGATAGAAGAAACAAGCTGTAAATATTGAATATTTCTTAATTAACTAGATTTTATATTTGATTTTTGAAGTAAACAATCAAAAATAGACCGCATTTGAAAATACCACCAAAATGTAAACCAATTTTGGAACCAATTAAATAAAATTAGTTAACTTATATATTAATAGAGATAAATAATTTCTTGAGTGTTAGAATAAATTTAAGTTTACCGTGCAACATTAAGAATTTAACAATAATGCAAACCAATTTCAAAAAAGCCTAAGATGCTTATTTATATTTATCCGAGATAAGTGGTGATAAAAATTGATTACTAATAAATTAAAAAATTATTTAACACCTCAGGAACGAGAAATAAGTTCAGAATGGCAAATTCAGTTAATTAGTTCAGAAGTGATTGAACAAAGTAATTTCTGGGATGATCTTTTTATGAATGAAGTGGGTTCAATATGGCAACGGCTTTTTTTGTTAAAGTATCAAAACGATCCATTTTCTCTGATTAAATCCTTTATCCCGCAAAAGCTTGTTAGAAATAAGCCTAAACAAAGTAATGATATATCTAAGCAGAATCTGGAATTAGATATAGACTGTATCAATAAGGCGGATAGAATTAAGAAAAATATTCTTTTAACTTGGCCTACTTCAGAAGAATGTCGGCTTTTGTTATTAAAGCAGGAATCACAGGTTTTTGTTGAGAAGAATTATATTTTGTGTGATAAAAATATTATTAGGTATGAAGAAGAAATTATTATTCCAGATAAAATTGAGTATGAAGATTAAAAATGACTAGTTTTTTATATACTGCAGCTAAAGAAAAAATCATCTCTTTAATTGAAAGTAATGAGATTTCTATGGATCAAAGATTACCTTCTGAAAGAGCTTTGGCTCAAAAATTAGGGTTTACACGAATGACAATTAAAAAAGCACTGAATAGTTTAGTTGATGATCACGTTTTAATTCGTCATCCCGGAGACGGCACTTATCTTTTACATGGCAAACATTCAGGAAGAATTGATGCTGGTGATGATGCTCCCTGGTCATTAACTCAGACTATAAAAATAAAAGGTGGAGTCCCTAACAGTGAAATAAAATCATTTAAATTAGTTTACGATGTCCCGATGTTAACTAAAATATTTCCTGATTTCACAGAATTTTATGAGCTGATTAGAATTAGAAAATTTGATGATATCGTTTTTTCGATTCAGAAAGCATATATACCTTTTAGGCTATTTGAAGATGCTCACCGTTATGATTTTAGTAAAATATCATTATATGATTATATGAGCTACAAAAATATGCGTCCTGCTCTTTTCCATAGAAAAATTAAAACTTGTCCTGTGACTAGTGACCCGCTTTTTAAAAATTTTAGCGTGGGACCAAGTAAATTAGTTTTAAGTGTGGAATACTTGGGTTATACAAAACCCGATTGTTTGGTTGAGTATACTCAATCTTACTTTGATTCCAATCAGGTTGATTTCAAAGTCGAAATCCCATACTCTCCTAAATAAATGTTAGTAATTCTTACTAAAAAAATTAGAACCATCTCTTTAGTAAGCTATTAGTTACAGTTACATTAAAAAGCTCTATTTTGCAAAAATAGGGCTTTTTTGTATGTAATTTTACACGTACCCCGAATTTTATACTTTTTAATAAAAAACTTAAAATTTCGAATACGACATTTTTTATTGGCCTTGCTTTGTTAATGTACCATTATGATAATAAAAAAATTAAAAACAAGGAGAAAAACAAATGACTAAATTTAATATTCGTGGTGGCTTTGGCGATACTACTAAGCCAGATGTAAATGCCCGTGAACAAGATAACCTTTACTTGGCTGTAAATTCAAAATGGCTAAAGGACAATCCTGTCCCTGCGGGTGAGCCGTGGATTAGTAGTTTTGATATAGCAGATAAACAAACGCGTAAACACCTTTTAAAAGATTTTTCTGCTTTTATTGCTGGTAAAAAACCAGTTCCCCAAGTTAAGAACTTTAACAAAGCAGTTGAATTTTACCGGATAGCTGAAGACGAAGAAAAAAGAGCCGCTGACGGTGCCGCTCCAATTAAGGAAGACTTGACTTTTTTAACCGGTCTCAATAATTTAGCTGATGTCAACAAGAACTTAACGAATTTGTTGCTAGCCGACAACTTGCCATTTAAGTTTGAAGTGGAACCAGATTTTAAGGATGCACAACTAAATATTGTCACTTTTTACCGGCAAAATTTGATTTTGGCCGATACCAGTTATTATGGTAATGAAAAAACTGCCGACTTGCTTGATGTTTGGCAAAAGCAAACCATTAACTTGTTGGTAATGAGTGGTATTAAGCAGGATGAAGCTGAACAATACGCCACAGGAGCAGTTAAATTGGATCAGCGTTTGGCGCAGGTTTACCAATCAGCAGAGTATAATTCTAAAATTGAAAATATCTATCATCCAATGGGTATGACAGAATTTGCAAACCAGAGTAAAAATATTCATTTAGCTGATTTGATGAAAGAAAATGGACTTGAAACTGCTAAAAAAATTAATGTTACTGAGCCAGGCTATTTAGCTAAATTTGATGAATTGTTTAATGAACAACATTTCTCTGAATTAAAGGGTTGGCTAATCGGATATTTTATTAATCAAGCAGCTGGATATTTATCACGTAAATTTAGAAAGGCAATACTGCCACTAAGAAAAGCAATGTACGGCATAGATTCTTTAGTTACAGACGAGCGCTTTGCTTATGATGAAACGGTCAGATTATTTGGCGATGTCATTGGTCAATATTATGGTGAAAAATACTTGGGTGCTGAGGCCAAAGCTGATGCTACTAAAATCGTTAAGAATATGATTGCGGTTTACCAAGATCATTTAAAAAAGAATACTTGGCTGTCAGATACCACTAAGAAAAAGGCATTAAAGAAGCTAGATACTTTAGTCTTAAAAATCGGCTATCCAGAGCATGTTCAAGGGTTCTATGACAAATTCAAGATAACACCAGCTCTAGAGGGAGGCAGCCTATATAGTAATGTTAAAATAAATAATCAAATTAAACTTAAGGATAACTTTGCAGATATTAACAGACCGGTTGATCAATCACTTTGGATAATGTCAGCGGTAGAACCAAATGCTTGTTATAATCCGCCAAGTAATGACATTACTTTCCCAGCACTTTTACTCCAAAAGCCTTTTTATGATTTACAGCAAGATCGAGCAGCTAATTACGGTGGTTTTGGTGCAGTGGTAGGTCATGAAATTTCGCATGCGTTTGACAACAACGGTGCTCAATTTGATGAATTAGGTAATATGAAAAACTGGTGGACTGATGAAGATTATGCCGAGTTTAATAAAAGGGTCAAAGCTGAAATTAAGCTGTTTGATGGCGTTGAAGTTGGTACGAGCAAAATCAACGGTAAATTAACAGTTTCAGAAAACATTGGTGATCAGGGTGGCTTGACAGTAGCTGTTGCAGCTAATAAGCAAGAAGGTGGAGACGCCAAAACTTTGTTTGAAAACTATGCGCGAATTTGGGCAACAAACGCTAAGCCTGAATTTTGGCAATTAATCGCCGCGTCTGATGTTCATGCACTTTCTCAGGCTCGAGCAAATGTGCAGGTTCAATGTCAAGAGGAATTCTATCAGGCTTTCAATGTTAAAGAAGGAGATGGTATGTGGCTTGATCCAGATAAACGAGTACAAGTCTGGTAAAATTTGATACTATAAATTAAGTATTTTTTAAGAAAATTAATTCCTGCTTTGTGCTAAAACAGATATAAGTCCAGCACGTGATGCTAGAAAAATAGTAAAAATAATTTTTTAGGCAGGAGAAAATAATAATGAAAAATATTCAAAGACTAACTACTATATTAGCAATTGTTTTGTGGCTTGTTGTGATTGGCATTGTTGCAGTTGCTATCTCTAACAATCAGTTGTGGAGTATGGCTCCGGTTATTGCATATAACCGACCGCAAAACGCTCTTGGCTGGCTGATTGTAGCTGCTATTGCGGCAACAGCGGTCAGTGTAATTTTAAAACTGACAAGGGATAAGTAAGATAAAAAGGGAATGTTGTGCCATTAAAATTGCCCTAAATAAATATGCGACCAGAAAAGGAAAGCTGCTGGTTTTATTTTTGAACCAGCTCATAGAAACTTAGCGCACAAAAGAGTATTTTTCTCAGAATAAATGTTCACAAGTTATTTCTTTGGAATATTTCATTATATTAAACGGAAACAACCCTTAAGAAGTTGACGCTGCAATAAGCAAAATGACAGACAATAGATAAGACAGATACCTGATATGTATTAAATAGTGTCAGGTATTTTTGCTCGCTTAATATAGATGAAGTATAATGGTTTCTTATATTAATATTATGTTGCGTCTTTGGCATTTAGATAATTACATTATTTAAATTTATTGCGTTAAAGAATAACTGTAAGGAGATAATTACAAATGAAAAAAATTGACGGGCATTTTCACCTGGTGCGCTCAATTGCAGGCTTATCCGGTCAAGGGCGAATGACACCTTTGGGAAATGGCAAGGCAATATGGGATAATGGTACTTTTCTCAAGCTAATCCCTAATGGCTGGGGTGATCATGACTTTACAGCGGAATCCGCTTTAAAAGTAATGCAGGAAAATGAAGTAGAAAAAGCAGTTTTACTGCAAGGCAGTTTGTATGGCTTTCAAAATTACTATTCTTATCAAGCGGTTAAAAAGTACCCTGAGAAATTTATTGCGGCATTTTCAGTAGACCCATTTGCAGATGATGCAATGAAAATTGTTAGGCGTCATGTGGAAGACTTGGGTTTCAGAGCAATTAAATTTGAAATTAGTCAGGGCGGTGGCTTACAAGGCTACCATCAACCATTTCGTTTGGATACTGCACCTGAATTAGGCAAACTTTTTCACTTTTTTGCGGATTATCCTGGATTTGTGATCGCTGTTGATTATGGTAATTATAGGCAAATTAGCTATGAACCAGAAGCAATTGTTAACTTGGCAAAACGATATCCCAAACTGGATTTTGTTGTTTGCCATCTGTCTTTTCCCAATGCCGACCATTTGAATCGCTTGGAAAATGCTTTAGAACAATGGCAACCGTATCCTAATATCACTACGGAAATTTCAGCGATTCAAGATATTGAAAATGAAACTGATTTTCCGTTTCCTCGTTGCCAAAAAGATGTTGCACTAGCCAAAAAGATTCTGGGGGCTAAAAGGATTTTTTGGGGCACAGATTCCCCGTTGTCATCAACTTTTAATTCGTACCATAATTTAGCAACTTGGCTGGCAGCTACTAATATTTTCACTGAGGCAGAATTAGAAGATGTCATGTATAATAATGCTAACCGCATTTATTTTAAGCCACAAAATGTGCAGGCAATGCGTGATAGCGCAGATCCTGTTTTAAAAAAATGATAAGAGGCCCTAGGAAATGAAAGAGACAAAAGTTTTGGTAACTGGAATTGTTCCAGATGCAGGTCTAACGAAGTTAAAAAAGAATTTCACAGTAACTTGTAAACCAGAAACAGCGGGTAGAGCGTGGGTTTTAGCTCATTTAGCTGAATACGATGGGGTGATACTCACTGGAATGAAAGGCGATCGGGAACTGATAGATGCCGGCACTAATTTAAAAATTATTACTGCTAATGGC
The DNA here is from genome assembly GCF_003693045.1 of Lactobacillus sp. ESL0259. Lineage (NCBI taxonomy): Bacteria > Bacillati > Bacillota > Bacilli > Lactobacillales > Lactobacillaceae > Lactobacillus > Lactobacillus sp. ESL0259. Next base: position 46,503 of record NZ_REHP01000001.1, read on the forward strand.
GTTGGCTTTGATCACATTGATATTGATTATGCAAAGCAAAAAGGAATTGTTGTGGCCAATTGTCCTAAAAGCGTTCTTATTCCCACCGCTGAAATGACATTTGCCTTAATGTTAGCGACTGTAAGACGCCTGCATTTTTATGATAAAACCATTCGTGAAAGAAAATGGGTTAATGTTTCTCAGCCGGAAAATATGGGAACAGGGCTCAAGGGAAAAACGCTCGGTATTTATGGTATGGGCCGCATTGGTTCTCAGGTAGCAAAGTATGCCCAAGTTTTTGGTATGAAAGTTATTTACCATAATAGACATCGTTTAAGTTCTCAAGAAGAAGCAAAGAAGAATGTTCATTACGTGGATTTTGCTACTTTAGTTAAAACAGCGGATGTAATTACTCTGCATGCTCCTGCAACTCCTACTACAGCAGGCGTTTTCAACGCTCAAGTTTTTAAGCAAATGAAAAAGACAGCTTATATTATCAATGTCGCTCGGGGTAAATTGATTAAACAAAATGATTTAATTGCCGCATTGCAAAACGGTGATATTGCGGGAGCAGGTTTAGATGTTTATGAAACTGAACCCAAGGTGCCACAAGCACTCTGCAAATTAGACAATGTAATTTTGTCACCTCACGCGGGTTCAGGGACGCTTGCTGCTCGCACAAATATTACTACTGAGGCTTCACAAAATCTCATTTCATATTTAAGGGATCACAAGCCATTAAACCAAGTTAATTAGCACAAAATAAGTATGAATAAAAACCAAGTTTTTGCTTGATTTTTTTCTTTTACTTCAATATAATATGAAGCTAACTACATGAAATATACTTCATGTTAATGAGAAGGTGAGATTATCAAAAATTTAGTTAAGGAAAATAGAAAAAAGCTGCACTTAACGCAGCGTGAGCTTGCCGCTAAAGTGGGTGTCACTGAAAGAACGATTATCTCAGTAGAAAAGGGTAAATACAAGCCCTCACTCATCTTGGCGTATAAACTAGCGCAAGTTTTTAGGACCGATATTGAAACCTTGTTTTGTTTAGAGGAGTACTTAGAAAATGAAAAAGAATAAGAAAAGAAAGCTCAAATATTATTTCTCAGCATGCTTTTTTACATTATTAGCACTTCTTGAGTTGGCGCTGATCAGTTTAGAAATTCTGCAGCACCGCAGGCAAACCGATATACCGAAAAATATTATTTATGCAGTTTTTGCTATTAGTGTTGCTGTTTATCTTTTTTATAAGGCTAAAACTGTGGGCACAGATAAAGATGATGAAGATGAGCGTGATGAGTTTATTGCAGTGAAAACTGATCACCAAATGTATAAAATAGCTAACTGGTTAATTTATATTCTGAGCCTGGTCTTTCTGATTGGGGCGGCGTTCATGTATGAAGCTCAAGGGTTTACGACACTGGTCATAATATTGATAACCATTGCCGCTACTTTAAGTGTTTTATGGAACTTATTATTATTAATTGAGGTAATTATGGGTATTACTAATGAACTTAGAAATTAGTGAGGTCTAAATATTTACAGGGTTATAAAACTGGTTTTGCATTTTAGTATAAAATTTGTCCCACTTACATTCCTGATAGTGACCTCTTAGTCAAATAGTATTGTAATCAAAGTCTTTCTCAAGTTTAATTAATTTATCATCTTTTAAGAATGAAAAAATTATTAACAAAACTGAGGGAGAAAAATAATGATTTACCATAACTATTCACATTTAAAATTCTTTTGGCTTAATGTTTTCGGTTTGATATACAGTACTTTAAATATCTTTGCTGCTTATATGCTTAGTAATTTGATCAATATGGCAACTAAGAGACAATTTTCAGCTTTACCTTCTTTAGTAACGCAGATCATAGTAGCGCTGACTATAATCTTAATTTCAGGATTAATATTTAATTACTTAAAAACCGATGCAGTTAAGCAAATTAACACTAAGTTGAGATCTAAAGTACTGAAAGGAATGCTGCTAAATAAAGAAGAAGACAGCTCTGATTTAGGTTTTTTAACTAACGACTTTAAGTTATTAGAAACTAATCGTTATGAAGCTGAAATTGAAATTCTGATCTATGCCTATACCGTTATTTTGGCGCTGGGTTATGCTTTATATTTAAACTGGTTTGTTACCTTAATTTATTTCGTGGGCTCAGCAATCCCTACAATCGTCTCCAACTTTTTTCAAAAACCAATTCAAAAGGCATCAGGTGATTGGACTAAGGCCAACGATAAATATGTCAGTCAAACTAAAAATATTTTAGCTGGTACCGGAACTTTTAACTTATACGGCAAGCAAGACAATGCTGTTAAGCAGAATAAGCGTGTCGTTGATCGCTTGGAAGAAAAACTGGCCAAAATGAATGTGCTGAATAATAATACTAATACCTATCTTAATGTTATTGCGATTGCCAGTGCCTTTTTACTACCATTTGCTTTTGGGACATTATTGGTAGTCAATGGTCAAATAACTTTGGGAGCTTTATTTGCCATTACCCAGCTTTCTAACTCATTTGTTAACCCTATCCTGCAAATTTTAAATGAACGAAACAATTTATCTACCACGAAGGGTATCGTTAACAAGATTAAGCAGTTTGTTGCTAAAGGGGAACAAAAGCCGCAAAACGGTGTTGCTACTGACGACTTTAAGCAACTAGAAATAAAAGATCTAACGTTAAAGCGGCAGGGTAAAGAATTAGCTAGTCAAATTAATTTTGCAGTTGCCAAAGGACAAAAAGTTGCGGTCATTGGACCGTCTGGTTCTGGTAAATCTACCATGCTCCAATATTTAATGTATGGCGATTACGGCCAAGCACAAGAAGAGTTGCTTAATCAAAAAGCAGTACAACCGGGCTCTTTTACTAATCTGTTTGCATATTCAAGCCAAAGCGCGGTCATCTTTGCCGATTCATTATGGTTTAATCTTACCTTAGGTGCGGACATCCCACGAGAAAAGGTAACAGAGGTTTGCGAACATTTGGAACTGGGGCAGCTGGTTAAAGAAAAAGGCTTTGACTACCAGTTAGGTGATAATGCTGATCAATTATCGGGTGGGCAATTAGCCCGAATTGAACTGGCAAGGGCTATCTTAGCCAAACGACCAATTTTATTACTGGATGAGGTTAATGCCTCATTAGATAAGGCAACCTCTCAAGCAATTCATGACTACTTGTTTGATTCGGATTTTACTTTCATTGAGGTTATTCACCATTATGAACCGGCTGAACTAAAGCGTTATGATGCTGTAATTGATTTTAATGATTATATTGGCAATCATTAAACTATAAAACTACTATAGAAAAATATTTTTGTAATTTAAATTGCAGAAATAGATAAATTATCTTATAATCTGTGTAAATAAAAGATCATTATTCTTCGGAAGTATAACCTTGTAAAAGACCTAGTTATATAGTCTTTTAGAGGTGATACTTCCTTTTTTATATAAAAAGAGTTTACAATATGAAAATTTTTGTAACAGGTTCTACTACTGGGTTAGGTTTTTTAGCAGCTAAAAAATTGATTGAAAATGGTAATGAAGTTTATTTACATGCTCGAAATAAAGAAAAAGCAATTTATGTAAAAAACAAATTACCACAAGCAAAAAATGTTTTAATAGGTGATTTAGGAAAAAGGTCAGAAGTTATTAGACTTTCAAAAGAAATAAATAAATTGGGTCAACTGGATACTATTATTCATAATGCAGGTGTATATAGTTCGAATAATGAGCTCATTTTTAAAGTGAATGTTTTAGCACCTTATATAATGTCCTCATTAATCAGAATTCCTAAGAAAATAATATTTACTTCATCTAACATGCATTTAGGTGCGAGCTTGGAAATTGATCAAATAGAGAAGGATACGGACTACTCTTCTTCTAAGCTGCAGGTACTTTTGCTAGCTAAAAGCATAGCAAGGCTTTATAAAAATACCATTGTGACTACTGTAGATCCGGGTTGGGTACCAACAAGAATGGGAGGATCACAAGCAACGGACAGCTTAATTCAGGGTTATTCAACGCAAGTATATTTGGCAACATTAGATAATAATGCGGTTTCAGGCAAGTACTTTTATCATTTAAAAGAAACTAATTATGACGCTAGAGTTGATAATATTGACTTACAAAATAAGTTTTTAGCAAAGATGTATCAAATAACTAAACTAAAAATCTAGCTTTCAAAAAGTGTTACTATAAAAAATAATACTTTATTTAATTCTTAATAATTAAGGAGACTATTATGGGATTTAATCAAAACTTTTTATGGGGTGGTGCAACGGCTGCCAACCAATATGAAGGAGCATATTTAGAAGATGGTAAAGGTTTAAGTACTGCGGATGTAATGACTAATGGCTCTTATGGAAAGCCTAGAAAGGTAACTTGGAAAAATTTGAAAACAGGTGCAACAGGCGCTAAAGACTTCTTATTTGGTTCAGGACAAAGAGTTGTACCTGAGGGAACAGTACCAGCTGTTATTGATCAAAAATATTACTATCCAAGTCATGAAGCATCAGACTTTTATCATCACTACCAGGAAGATATAAAGCTTTTTGCTGAAATAGGTTTTAAAACTTTCCGCATGAGTATCAATTGGTCAAGAATATTTCCTACCGGAGAGGAAAAAAAGCCGAATCAAAAAGGACTTGAATTTTATGATAAAGTATTTAATGAACTAAAAAAATATAATATAGAGCCTTTGGTAACTCTTTCTCATTATGAAACACCATTACACTTAGCAATTAAATATAATGGTTGGGAAAGTAGAAAGCTAATTGAACTATTTATGAGATATGCTGAGTTAGTAATTAATAGATATCATGATAGAGTCAAATATTGGCTAACATTCAACGAAATTAATTGTATGGATGTAAATCCATTCTTAGCAGGTGGATTAATTGATGGTTCAAAAGAGAAAAGAGCTCAAGCTGCACATAATCAATTTGTTGCTAGTGCTATGACTGTCAAAATGGCTCATGAAATTGATCCAGAATTGAAGGTCGGAGAAATGGTAGCATATAGTCCAGTATATGCATTAACTTCAGATCCTAACGACCAGTTAGCAGCAATGAAAATGATGCAAGATACATTGTTCTATGCTGATGTCCAAACTGGAGGCTTTTACTCTGATTATAAGCTTCAAGAATATAAGAGAGAGCATATTAAATTAAATGATACTCCTAAAGATTACGAGTTAATTAATCATTTTAGAGCCGATTTCTTAAGCTTTTCTTGTTACACTTCAAATACAGTTACTACTCATAATGGAGAGACAGACTTTTCAGCTAATTTACAAGCTGGTGTGAAAAATCCATATCTTGAAACAAATGACTGGGGCTGGGCTTTAGATCCCAACTCGCTCAGAATAGCTTTAAATACATTATATGATAGGTACCATAAACCATTATGGATTGTTGAAAATGGTTTAGGTGCTATTGATAAAATAAATGAAAATGGAAAAATTGAAGATGATTATAGAATTAAATATTTAAAAATGAACTTAAAATCGATGCTTGACGCAGTTGAAAAAGATGGTGTTGATTTAATGGGTTATACAATGTGGGGTTGTATAGACCTAGTTTCTGCAGGTACTGGTGAAATGGATAAGCGATATGGCTTAATTTATGTAGATAAGCATAATGATGGAAAAGGAACATATAAACGGATGCTTAAAAAATCGGCATATTGGTATAAAAATGTAATAGAAACGAATGGCCAATCACTTAAATAAAATTTAATTCAGGAAAATTAGTTTTGTGTTAGCTCTTAATTGTTTTGTTTACCAATACTAATGTAAGAAAGCTGATAAATGTCGGGTAAAGCGACAATTATCAGCTTTTTTGCATATAAAAGTTAAAACTGCAACATTTGCTGCACTTTTATTAAATTTCTTCGATAAGTAAACCACAGCGGAAATTGAAAACTAATTCAATAAGTAAAAAGATTAAAAAAATAATAATTGCTGAAACATTTTGTGAAAAAGGAACATAGCTTTTAATCATAGGCGGGATTAATAATAAGGCTGCGACCATGACGGCTATTAAGACAGAGGACTTGGGATTAGGAATTACTTTATAATGAGCGTCAGTCTTATTAATAATCATTTTGGGCGAGCGATTTAATCCGCCTTGGGTGAGTTGCAGTGTGTCTCCTTTTTTTAAGTTTAGTTTTAAAGCATAACCTGCAGCGATACTGCCTACCCTTAAACCATTGACTATTACAGTTGTAGGTTTACCCATTGAAATATTATTTTTTGATCGTTGAACTGTAATCATACCGGCACGCTTTCTTTAATAATAGTTGTTTAAGATTAGCTTATTAATAAAACAAATCAATGTCAATGTTGTTTACTAAAAAAAATTATGTTTACAAAACAAAATATATAAACTATAATTTTAGTGTAAGTTGATGTAAGCGATAACAAGAAGGAGGTAATGAATTGTGCAGTTAGTAAATGTCAGAGTTGATAGCCGTCTAATTCATGGTCAAGTAGCTCGTGTGTGGACTGGGCAATTAGGAGCAGAACGACTAATGGTTGTTGGCGATAAAGTATCTAAAGATGACTTGGAAAAAACTGCTTTGAAATTAGCTCGTCCTACCCAGGCAGCTTTAAGTATTTTGCCACCGGATCGTGCAAGTAACAATATTGTTCAGGGCCGCTATGCCGACCAAAAAATATTTATTATTACACGTGAACCGGAAGCTCTGGTTCAGATGGTTGATGCAGGAGTACCAATTAAAGAAGTTAACGTTGGTAACTTGCCAAGTGGTGAAGGCAGACTGCAACTGTTCAAGAGCGTGGGAGTAAATGACGAAGAAATAAAGGCTTTTAAAGAACTTGATGCTCGGGGAGTAAAGCTTTACCACCAGATGGTCCCGAACGATTCTAGAGAAGACTTTATGTCTGAATTAAATAAACGGATGGAGAAATAATATGAATTCATTGAGTGTAGTTCAAATAATTTTGCTGTCTTTGTTCGCTTTCTTCCAAATCAATGAAATTATCACAGTTGGTATTGGTTTTGGTAACCCAGTTAATGCTGGATTAATTGCAGGACTAATTGTCGGCGATATGAAATTAGGTTTGGCCGTAGGAGCAACATTACAGTTAATGATATTGGGAGTCGGTACTTTTGGTGGTGCTTCGATTCCTGATTATGCCACTGGAGCAATCATAGGTACTGCAATTGCACATATTTCAGGAAAAGGAATTAACTACGGTATTGGTGTTGCTATTCCTGTTGGCCTATTGATGGTGCAACTTGATATTTTGGCTCGTTTTGCTAATACCTACTTTGCACACAGAATTGATAAGGCAATCGATCGTAACGATGATAAAGCTGTTGTACGAAATAGTCTTTATGGGGCTATTCCGTGGGGGCTTTCACGGTCAGTGCCCGTATTATTGGTGCTAATTTTTGGTGAAGCATTTGTCAAAAATGTGCTGAATTACATGCCACAATGGTTAATGGGTGGATTAAAATCTGCCGGAACTATGTTACCAGCTGTTGGTATTGCCATCTTAATGCATTATCTGCCTATTAAGAAATTTGGTGCGTACATGATTTTTGGCTTTGTAGCTGCTGCTTACTTAAATGTGCCAATGCTTGGTGTAGCGCTGATCGGAGTAGGCTTTGCCATTAATCATTATAATTCTATCATTCATAATAAGAACCAATCTGGTGGCGACAGTAATGGCTTAGATACACAAAAAGCTGCTGAAATGGGTATTGATGATAAAGGAGTAATTACCGGTGATGAAGAATAATACTACAGAAAAGACTACGACGGAGCAAAGTCATAAGTTAACTAAAAAAGATATTCGTAGTGCTAACTTACGCTGGATTTTTACCTCTGCATTAAGCTGGAACTACGAAACTATGATGGCTCCAGGTTATGTTGGTTCACAAATGCCAATCTTACGTAAGTTGTATGGTGACAAGCCTGAAGATATGAAGAAAATGATGCGGGTGCAGTCTGAATACTTTAACACTAGTCCGCATATGGGTTCTATTATCCAAGGTGTCGATATTGCTCTTGAAGAAAAAGAGGGGATTAAGTCAGTTGACGGTGTAAGAGGTATTAAAACTGGTCTTATGGGACCATTTGCTGCCGTAGGTGATACTTTATTAGGTACCGTTCAATCCACTATTTTTGGTGCCATTGCATCATACATGGCCCTTAAAGGTAATCCGTTTGGTGCTATTTTATGGATGGTTGCACTAGGCGTTCTCTACATTTGGGCGTATACTTGGATGCCGTTTGCTTACAAGCAAGGTGTCAACTTAGTTACTTCAATGAGTTCTAAGCTTAATGCACTGACTGACTCAGCAACTTTGCTAGGGGTAACGGTTGTAGGAGCTTTGATTCCAACTGTTATTACGTTAAAGATTCCGTTCATCTTTAGAGCTGGGAAAGTTTCGATGAAATTGCAGGATATCTTTAATCAGATTATGCCATCGCTTATGCCAGTTTTACTAGTTGCCTTTATTTATTGGCTACTGGATCGCAAACATATGAACTCAACTAGAGCAACTTGGTTTGTTCTAATCTTGGCTATTGTTTTGTTCAACTTGAAAGTTGTTGCCTAATAGCATGAAATATAGAAATTAATAAGTAATCAGATTATCTGCTGAGAAAAAGCATATTACTAAATTTAAGCAGGTAAAGTAAGAAAAAACGGATGTATTTTTCAATAATAATACAACCGTCTTTTCTTTGAACTGCAAAAAATATTTGTTATCATAATTGCAAAAATGCCGTAATAGCAACAATTATGTGTAGAATATCAGGTTCTAAAAGTTTATATTTTTAAGAAATTTATATTAATAGCACCTGTTATAACACCCAAATATGAAAGACGAGAAGATAAGATGGCTAATATCAGACAGGTAGCTAAGTTAGCAGGTGTTTCAGCAAGTACAGTCTCACGAATATTAAATGAAGACACTTCTTTGAATGTTACTGATCAAACACGGATCAAAGTTTTAGCGGCTACAAAAAAATTAAATTATCATATCAAAAGTAAAAGCAAAAAATGTCCAGTTGTTGGCGTATTAACAACTATAGACTTAGATCAAGTAGCAGAATATACGTATTACCAACAAATAAAACAGGGAATCATTGAAGAACTCAAAAGAGAAAAAATGACATTGAGTTCTATCTATTATTTAAATAACTCTTTGGATAGTTCATTTTGGGATGGACTGTATTATTGGGACGGCGTGATTGTTATCGGCAGCTTGTCCGAATCAGCCATTAGCGAACTAAAAAAATTGAACTCTAATATCGTCATTATTGAAGCAAGATATAAAAATAATTCCGTCAAGCTGGTTAATGCTAATTTAACTGCCGGAGTAAAAGAAGCTTTAACACAACTAGAAAAATTTGCTCAAACCAATATCGTATATGTTGGTGGCCCCCGTTATATGACTAATTTGCAAGGAGAAAAAACTCAAGCAAAAGGTGAGGTTCGTTTAAATTGCTACCGGGAGTGGATGAAGTTGCATGATCAAGATGAGTGTTCAATTCTTACTCCGGGTTGGAGCATTGAAGATGGCGTCCAGGCGGGTAAAGAAATTGCACAATTACCTACTTTACCCAAAGGAATTTTAGCTGGAAATGATCAATTGGCAATTGGAATAATGCAGGAATTGCATACAAAAGGTTTTCATGCTCCTGCCGATTACCATATTATTGGGTTCGATAATATTCAAATGGCGCAATATTATATTCCCAGATTGTCATCAGTTTCTGTTCCGGAAAAAGACCTGGGTATAACTGCTGTCCATTTAATTAGAGAAGACATAATAGAAAAAAAGACGCGCGCCGCTACAACGTTATTAGAAGTTAAACTAATTTTGCGAGAAAGTACTGGCAATTAATATTGGAGGCCAATGATGTCAAATTATTATCCCAAGCAGTTAAGTGGAGATCAGACTAAGACTTTATTAATAAATCCTGATCGTGGCTTTCGCTTTGAAGTTTATTTAGATGTAAAAACAGGTAAGAGCATTTATGAATATGCTGATCAAGATGCTATCGCTGCTTTGAAAAGAGAAGCATCACTGTATACCGATGATCAGCCGCGAATAGTGCAGGTTTATTTTTACTTAACAGGTTATCAACATAAACCGCTGGATGCACAGGCTTTTAACCACATGAATGCCTTTTTTGACGAACTGGCTAAGTTAAACTTAAAGGCACTGCTGCGTTTTGCATATATTTCTGAAGATAAAATGCCTTATAGACAAGCCCCCAGTGTGCACAGGGTACAGCAGCATTTGGAGCAGTTATCAGGTTGGCTGCAGGAACACCGCAGGCAGATTCACGCTTTACAAGCAGGAATCATTGGCCCTTGGGGTGAATGGTCGCAACATGCTCGTGATACTACTGATGAATCAACTATTCTTCATAGTTTGTTGTTAAATTCTCCCCAAGATTTGACGGTTCAAGTACGCTACTTAAATATTAAAAACCGTAATATAAATGTCACTGAAAAATGGAATGAACAGCGAATTGGCTTTCATGATGATTTTCTAATTGGAATTGACCACGAATGGAATACGGCTGGTAAAAATCATGAATCTAATGAATACCAGCAACTATTAAGAGAATCAAAAAATACAGTTGTTGATGGGGAAAGCATTTGGTTATTTGCCAATCCTATGTATTTAGAAACAAAATATGTCGCTCCTGAATTGATGACGCAAAGAATGGTTGAGAATCATTTCACTACTTTGAGTATTGCGCATAATTACCATGAAATAGAAACTAATTCATATTTTAACGTGACGCTAGAAAATGAATTAAAGAGAACTGGCAAACCAGAAGGGCTTAAATTCCCTCAAACAGGTTCATTTGAATATTGGAAGCATGTTCCTGTTACACCGGATTTATTAGATGAAAAGCATTGGCCATATCAATCTTCATGGTTTTGGGATCAGAAAAAGCAGCCAATTAAACGAAATTATTTTGAATATTTACGTGATTATTTAGGCTATCGCCTAGAGACTACACAAATTAGCTATAATTCTGCTTTAAATGCTGCAGTTTACCTTACACTGAAAAATACAGGTTTTGCTGCACCTTTAGCTTTGGCGAAAATAGAATTGCTGGCTGTGAATAAGCAGCAGGATGTTATTGGTAAAGCTTTAGTAGAAAAAAGCACTTTACAAACTAATAATGAAATAACTACGGTTATTCCATTGACTAAATCTGATCAGCCTGACAAAGTCGGAGTCAAACTGCTTGCTACCAATGGTAGTACGGCACGTCTGGCTAATGAGTGTCAATGGGCAGATGGCTTCAATTGGTTTAAATTATGACCGAGGCATCATTATGAAAAAAGCATTTAAGAAACTAACTTTAATAGCTGTATTTTTAGGGCTATTTCTTTTACCAAGCCAGCAAAATTTATCTTCAGTAAAGGCCGCAACCGTTACTGGATATGACGAAAAGCCCCTAACCGAACAACAAAATCAAGAAATGGCTAACAATACCGATCGCGGCTTTCGTTTAGAGTTAAATTTAAATGTTAAGACCGGCAAGGGCTTATGGGCTAATGCGGATAAAACCGGGATAGCGCAAATGCAAAATGCGGTAGCTACATTTTCTGCTGATAATCCGCGACTTGCACAAGTATACTTTTATCTAACAGATTATAAAAATAAGCCCTTAGATCAAACGGCCTTTAATAATATGGATCAATATTTCCAAAAGTTAAAGCAATACCATTTGCAGGCTGTATTGCGCTTTGCTTATATTTGGGACGATGCTCATCCAAAGTCTCAGGAACCTACGACTGAGCAGGTAGTTGCACATATTAAACAGCTAGCACCCTGGATTGCCCAGCATCGCGATCAAATAGCGAATTTACAAGCAGGATTTATTGGAGCTTGGGGAGAATGGGACAGCGGTGCCCGTAGCCGTATGAATGAAAAAGAAATTCTCCAGGCCTTGTTAGCTAATACCCCTAAAGATTTATTTATTCAAGTCAGATATTACAATATCAAGTCACGAAATATTGATCCGCAGAGTTCTGACTGGCAAAGAGTTGGATTCCATGATGATTACCTGATTGGTCGTCCTCATGTTTGGAATACTGCAGGTGCTGATTCTAATTCTGCTGAATGGCAGGCGATGGCAGAACAATCTCAGAGCGTACCGGTTGACGGTGAAATGATTTGGGGTTCTGCCAATGCATCAGACAATAACGGTCAGTTAATTTCTGCACCACTGATTGCTCAACGTCTAGCAGTTCATCATTTTACTTCATTGAGTATAGCTCATAATTATAAAGAAGACGGCAAAGACTATTCTTTGAGTGCTTGGAAACGGCAACTAGTAACACCTGCACTTTTAGACCAATATAAATTACCGTATCAGAAATCATGGTTTAAAGATACTAATGATAATGAAGCAAGTCGTTCTTGGTATGAATATATCAGGGATTATCTGGGCTACCGCTTAGCAGTTAAAGATATCAGCTATCAAGTAAATGAACAGAATATCGACTATCAAGTTAATCTAACTAATTATGGCCTGGCTGCTCCTGTCCTAATTAATAAAGCAGAACTAGTATTACTGGATGCAGCTAAAAGCGTAGTGGCTACTAAAGATGTAACTGATATTGCTCACCTACAGTCTTTGCAAACTTTACCAATCAAATGGCAGGTAGATAAAGCCTTAGTTAGCCAGGCAAAGTATTTAGCCTTTAAGTTTACTGGTTACAGTAATAAGGGAAACCGCTTAGCCAATAATATTAATTTTGCAGATGGCTATAATTATTTGCTGACACTTAATTAAATACGTATTACTATAATTAAACATTAAAAATCCGCTGGATTACGTCTTAAAACGTTAGTTCAGCGGCTTTTTTCTTGATTTAAAATTAAAGCCGAGATTAGTTTTTGTTTTAAATTTAGCCACTATCCTTTAAAACCCATAATAAATTTGATTAAAATATGATAAAATCATTATTAATTACTTTTACCGGTTTCTAGTGAGTTTCATAAAGTCAGGTGTTATTATTCATGAAGAGCACGTATTTTAAAGCCAATTTCAATATTGCACGCAAATCTAAGAAAAACATTCTGCTAATGGGAGCCTTAATTGTGTTCATGGTTTTCTTCGTTTTATTGGTTGGAAATCAAAATCTGGGCGATAATTACCGTCAGTGGCAGTCATACTATGACTCACTGGAAATTAATATCAGCTATTTTAACGGTAACTTATTACGTAAACAAAAATATAAGCAAACTTATGACAATTTAAACGCCCAGGAAGGTTGTATTGCCAGCCTGCAAAATGGTGAAGTTTTAGAGTCGCCACAAACATATTTAGAGAGTTCACTTAACTTATTTCAAACTATGCTTGATGGTTATCAAAATAATTATTTGGGTGCCAGTACCTTAAATGTACCCCCTAAATACCAATTGCGTCAGGGACTGGTTACATATAAATATCTTTATCAGCATCATATACCACCTGCAATGAGCTCAAAAGTATCTGTAACTTATTTAATTTATATTGTGAACTTTATAGCTGTTCTGATCTTCTTTTATATCTTGCTTATTGCCAATGATGTGTGGATGGTTAAATTAGATCATGAAACGGTTTTACGTAATATTCCGTATCGTGTGGAAGATGAAGTAAAAGGTAAAACAATGATTAATCTGGTTTTAACTTTAATACCATTAATTATTGGTTTAATTGGCGCATATCTGTTTGCCGGCCTTCTTAACGGCTTTCGCAGTTTGAATTATCCTAATGTTTTTTATTTTAATAAAATTAGGGCAATTCCTATATGGCTGGATTGTTTAATCTTTTTGTTCTATACAGCGGTCTTGGTGGTCTTTGTGACCAGTCTGACGCTGCTTCTTAACCAACTAACCAAAAATGTTTATTTAAGTACCTTTATTGGCATTGCCCTTTATGTTTTATCTTATTTACCGAGCAAGTTGCTTAAAGCCATTACTTGGCTACCGTCTGTATACTTAAATGTTAATGATGTGCTTAACGGCACTGTGGCAAGTAAAACTGGATTTGCAGGACTAAATTTTGCCACCGCAGCAGTAATATTGTTAATTTGGTCACTTGTCTGTGTAGTTTGGTTTAGGTATTTGGTTAATAAAAAGGGGGCTGCACGATGAGATGGCGCTATTTTCTTTTCCAATTAAAGGCATTTTTGCTCAATCCTAAAAATATTGGTCTATTTATTGCTACCATTATTATGTCTCTTTATTTTGGTTTGGTCAGTGTGCCCAATCATGAAGTAATTGAGCGGGTCGATGCTAAACCAATTCAAAAAGAATATATTGACGATACTGCTTTTCTCAAAGTAGCACGGCAAGAGATAGCTTATTCCAATAAACCGGGTTATTTTTATTTTCCCAGTAAGGGTGCGATAGATGCAGTTGGTACATATCCCAAAGTTTTAGCATACGATAAACAGCTTTTAAGGGCTTTAAAGAAAAATGACTGGCAAGCATATACTAGGTATGCTAGCAAACGTTATCAATATATTGATAATCTGATTCATACAGAAGGAAACCAAAATTTCTTGTATCCGGCTGCTTATAATAAAAGTAATAATTACCAACAGGATGGGCATTTTGGTTATCAGCGCACGCGTCATTTATACAATGCACTTTTAGCTGGTAAAAAGAACAGGCAAACACCGCTGAATAAAAATATTCTGGAAGAGCGCACGGCTTTGCAGGTAATGCAAAATTCGCTTTCTGGCTGGACAGTTCTAATATTAGTAGTAATAGTTTGCTTCTTTGCTGCTGACATTGTGACTAATGACCGGAAATATTATACGGTACTGGAAAATATTCCCTTAAGTAAACGAACCATTCTATGGCTTAAAACAGGGGTTGTCGAAGTAGGAGTACTAATAGATTTTATTGTAGCTAGTGTAATAGCTCTTCTCTGTATCGCACCTAAATATGGTATGGGGTCATTAAAATTGAATACAGTCGCCTATTTGGGGCGGATTGACTTCAAACTTATCTTTAAAACGGAAACGCTGGGTATGTATTATTTGCAATTCATTATTTTTGCAATCATTGTTTCCTTTATTTTTATCAGGCTCACAATTTTGCTGTCTTTGACTCTACGTAATGAATATGTGGCAGGGATGCTCAGTAGTTTGTTTGCTATCAGTGCTAAAGTACTGTACTTCTCATTCGGAATGGGCTTTGTTCATCCAGTGTTGGAGAAGCTGCCCATGACTTATTTTTCAATTGGTGACAGCACTACAGGCAATTTAGCTTATTTAATGGATACTCCTGGCTGGGGCTTTAACTCAGGACTGGGGCCACTACTTGTAGCTATGCTTGCCATCGAAATATTACTGTTTCTGTTTACCCAAATTAAAAGTATTCCTTTAGTTAGGCGGGGTGATTAAAATGTTAGAACTAAAAGATGTCAGATTGGCTTTTGGAAAAAATGTTGTTTTAGATGACATTAACCTCAAATTTAAACAAGGTGAAATAGTTGGCTTGGTTGCTCCTAATGGAACAGGTAAGTCAACTCTGATTAATGTTATTTTGCATAATTTAACACCGCAAAAAGGGTTTGTTGAGTATGAAGGTACACGTTATCAAAGTCAAAAAGATACGATAAAATTGCACCAGCAAATCTGCTCTTTTCCCGAGCAAAGCGATTTATTTCCTTTCATGACGGGACGGGACCATCTTAATTTATATGCTGATCTTTGGCACAATTCTGCTAAACCTGTTGACCAAATTATTGCTGACTTGCAAATGAAAAGTTATGTTGAGCGGAAAGTGCAGACATATTCTTTGGGAATGAAACAGAGACTTTGCTTTGCCATGGTAGTAGCAGCTGATTCTCCAGTAATGCTTTTAGATGAGGTAATGAATGGACTCGACCCCCAGAATGTTGCTTTAATTTCACAAATACTCCTTAAATTAAAAGAGGAAAAGAAGCTGATCATTATGGCCTCACATCTTTTGTCCAACTTGCAGCAGTATGCTGATAGAGTCTTATTTATGGGTAAGGGACATATCATTGAAGATTTAGACAATAAAAAGCAAAAAAAGCGTTATTTAAAAATGCAGTCTAGTCCTGAAGCTACTAAGCTGCTATCTGATTATCATTATGAGACTCTGCCCAATAATCTGCTACTGGTTCCTTTGGCAGAAATTACCCCAGATAAGTTGACTCAGCTGCTAGCAAACCTAGTGCAAGCCGATATTCAGTACGCGGTTGAAAGAATTGATATCGAAGACTTATTTAACAAATTTTATAATTAGTTTAGAGCTTTAACCCGATTTAATATTTGTAAAAAGTAAGTAGCCGTAGTTTGCATGTTCATACTGGTTAAAAAATGAATGATAGAAACAGCTAGATCATCATTGGCAGTATTGTGAAAGCTGAGAATTGCATTTAAAAATTTGCATCCAACAATTAGCAACATCTCATTATCTGGTAAGTCAATCTGATTTATTTGTGTGAGCAGTTTATCTGCAAATTTAAACTGACTATTTGTAATTAAGCCGATTACACCTTCAAATAGTGCTGCTATACCAAAATGGAATGTACCTTCTCCCGCTTTTTTAATAAAAGAAATATTATTGATAACCTGAACAGAAATTTGGTAAATGATTCTGGGACTAATAATAGGGATAACATTGGCAAATAGTGAGAGAAATTCATGACCCCAAACAGTTATTTTACTTAATTGCTGGTTTAATTCATTTTGCTGGGCTATAGGAAAAATATTGTGCTGTGAAGTTTTATAATACAAACTGCAAGCAATTGCTGCATAATCGAGATCAAAAGGATCTTGGCTTAACTTGTATTTATTTAATGCCGATTGAGCTAGTTTTTCCAAATAGTCTTTATCGTGATTACTCCAGGATTTTTCTAAAATAAGTGCAATATGATCCTGCGGGTCTAGTTTGGCAAGCGCAATATATTCAGTTGCTGATAAACTGATTCTTTCGCATAGTTTTAATACCCGGTTAAAGTCCATATGGCCTTGATCATTTTCCCACCGGGATAGCATCTGAATGGAACAAATACCTTTAGCTGCTTCTTTAAGCGTAATATGCTGTTTTCTTCTTAATTGTTTAAATTCAATTCCTGATTGCATGTTGTTTTGTCCTTTTTGCTATATTATGACACTTTTTTCTCATATATGAGAAAAAATATATTCAAAAATTAGTCATGCTTTAATATAGCTAATCAAAAAATATCTTAACTGTTTTAATAATGAAAAAGGAGTAGAAAAATGCAGTCTTCATTAAAATTTGCGCCTAAATGGAAATTAGGTGCATACACACTTTTAGCAATAGTCAGTGCGTTTGGCAATGTTGTGATTGCTTATGTCACCAAGATCATGTTAAATGCAGCGCAATATCGTCAAGGCGATAGTAGTAATTTAATTAAAATTGCTGGCATTGGCGCTGCAACAATCTTAATTATTATGTTGTCTAATTTTGTATACCGCTATATCAAGTGTTCTATTATTCAAGATGTCAATGTTTATCTTAAAGAGAAAACGATGGGTTATCTGATTGAACAACGCAGTGATTCACAAAAGGACGGCTTAAGCCTGATGACCAACGATCTTAAACAAATTGAAACATCTAAGACTACAAATGAACTAATGATCATTGCAGAATTAGCTTCTTTTCTACTGTCAGTTGTGGTTGGTTTAATCAATTCTTGGATTTTAACATTAATTTTTATGGTAACTACTTTAATTCCCGGACTGGTGCAAAGAGCATTTACCAAAACTATTCAAGCCAAAGCAAAAGTCTGGGAGACAAATAATGTTTCGTATACTCAGAGTGTGAATGACGGGCTAAACGGAGCGCAAACTGTTGGATTGTACGATGCTCAAAGTTCGACTATTAGTAAAGTCGTTAACAGTGCCAAAAGAATGGAAGAGGCATTGAAGTCATTAAACTTCACACAAGCTGCAGCGGGAGAAGTCATTATGGCTTTCGCAGATATTTTCAGCTTTATACTACCATTTTTAGTAGGTGCTATCTTAATGCTGCAAGGACAGATCGGTGTTGGTACCTTAATTATGATAGTGCAACTATCAAATGAATTTATTAATCCGATAGTTAATATTTTTCAGCAATTAAATGCTATTAAGTCTACTAAACCAATGTGGAATAAAGTAGAGCAGGCTCTGTCTTTTTCAGCTGACAGTACTAAAAGTGCGAAAACTGGTCAATTTGCTGGTTTGAAAGTTGAAGATGCCACTTATAGTCAAGGTGGAAGAAAGATTTTTGCTCATCTTAACTTGATGGTAGCACCTAACGAAAAAATTTTACTCATGGCACCTAGTGGCTGGGGTAAAACTACACTGTTAAACTTAATGTTGGGTAAAATTAAGCCCAGCGAGGGGCATGTTTTTATTGATGATAAAGATGTTACCGGTAATTGGGCCGCAGCTCACGATAATTTTAGTTACGTCAACCAAAAGCCATTTATCTTTGATGATACAATCAAATTTAATATTTTACTGGGGCGGAAGGCTTCTCCAGCAAGTTTGGCTAAGGCAATCGAAGCGGCGGGACTAACAGAGCTCATAGATGAAAAAGGCTGGGACTATCAAGTTGGTGAAAAGGGGGCAAATTTATCCGGCGGACAAATCCAAAGAATTGAAATTGCACGTGCTTTTCTCTCTGAACGGCCCGTATTGCTGGCAGATGAGGCTACTAGTGCCCTTGATCCGGAGCTGTCACTTGCAATTCATAAAACGTTATTAAAAAAGCCTAATTTGGCAGTAATTGAAGTGGCTCATAAAATTTCTGCCACTGAAAAATCATTGTTTGATCGGATAATTAATTTAAATGGAGAAAATGAAGAATAAAGAAGTATTAATGCGCTATATTGATGATAATGGAGTTGTTAAAGTATGGCCTGGTAAGGCTAAAAACCGGCTGTTGATTTTACAATATTTGGCAACTAAATTTGAACCAGCTAAAAAATATTCTGAGCAGGAAGTGAACCTGATTTTAATGCACTTTGTGTCAGACTATGTTACTAGAAGACGAGATCTAATTGAAAATCATCTTTTAAAGAGAACGGATGATGGTAGAACTTACTGGTTGAATGAAGAAATTGGGGTAAAGGATTAGGATTTAATTTAATATAATTAAGAACAAGTGGCACATTAACTGCTTGTCCTTTTTGTTTGGGCGAAAAGCTACAGGTTAATTTAGTAGACTTGATGCAGAAAAACAACAAAAAGAATAATTTTTCAGGTTAGCAAGTTTGTTCAAGGTTTTAACTTTGACTTTGATTGATCCCGAAAACGTTATAATGCAGCCTTTTTAGTAAAATTTATTTTGTGTAATGACAACTACAATATCAAATAAACTAGAAAGACTAAAAGGAATATTTTTATAACTTTAAATATCAAAAATATGAAATTTAATTGACTGGCATATAAAAATAACATATAATTTTCATAATTATCGTATAATTATCGTACAGTGAAGACTAAAAAATTGACTGTTGTTGCTAAACTGAGAATCTATTTGAAATGAAAATTAGCTGAATTTTAATTCTTAGTTAAATTTGAGTACACCTTTTAGGCGATAAGTTTAAACTATTTCAAAATATTAGGTAATATTCACGGAGATTTCTATATGAAAAAAAGGTTTTATTCGCTCTACAAGATTTTCCTTATTAATGCTTTTAGCAACAAAATTGCTTTAATGTTTAACATTGTCTTTCCAGTTATATATTTTGCTATATCTAACGCTCCGGTTTTTATTAATAACTATACTGTCAGTAAGAGTAAACTAATTAGCGGCAGTGCATACTATTTTGCCTATATTGCTTTAACAACTGTTCTAAACTCAGTGATTCTGGCAATGGTTGAGTATCGTGACTATGGCTATTATAAAGTTATTTACATGGTAACAAATTCAAAATATCTAGTATTAATTAGTCAATTTTTATCGCAATGGACGTTTTTAATAATAGAATTATTTCTATTTAACTTAATTACCGCACTAATGTTTAAGTCTTTTGCCTATCTAGGTTATTTACTGTTAACCACTATCATAGCTGCGACTGTGTTAGTTTTGCCTTTAACTATGGGCTTGTATTTTTTGCTAACAACAAAATTAAAGTTACAAACTTACAATATTGTTATTACATTGATTATTTTGGCCTCATTCATGGTGTCAGCTGTTGAAGCAAAAAATAAAATATTAAATTTGTTATTGCTATGTACACCTGTTAAATACCTAATGAAGGGGTATGAAGTAATAATGCAAATGATGTTTTCTAGAGTAAATTGGGCAACCCTTGCTAATTTATTGATCGTTATTCTAATTTATGTCCTATTTGGGATGATTTTTATTGCGAAACAAAATATTTCTACAATTTTTGAAAAATAGTTGTAAGGAGACAATATGGAAATTAAGCATTTGAACTTTTCTTATAAAAATAAAGAAATCTTTGCCGATTTTAACGCAAAATTTATTGCCGATCAGTTAAATGTAATAATTGGCGGTAATGGTGCTGGTAAAACGACTTTACTTAATCTAATTTACGGCTTTATTGATCGTCCTGCTACAGCTATGATAGGTTTTCCTTCTATGCCTAATATTATTTATAAATTTCAAAATATGTCTTTCTTTGATGAACTGACGGTAAAACGAGTAATAAATTTTTTTAAAGCAATGAATGATCATACTGTTACAATTACTAATGCGCAAACTCGTTTTTATAATGAGATTATAAAAGGCCTGGTAAATACTAAACTAAGGTCTTTATCTGGTGGAGAATACCAATCTGTTATGGTTTATTGTACTAGCATAATGGAGCGGGAATTATATTTATTCGATGAACCTCTTAGTGGAATTGACAGTTATATTGAAAATTTAATTCTAGACTTAATTGTATCTTTAGTTGTTGAGAAAAAGAAAAAAGTTATTATGACTTTACACCAGCTGGATAAATTAGATTCCATGCAGGCGCATATTGTATTCGTTGGGAACAAAAAATGTGTTTTTCAAGGTAATCTTAGCCAAATGTTACAAGCTGCGGATACAGATGACATTGATATTGCCTTTAAGAAGATGCGATCAGGCAATATCTTGTTAAATCAAGAGTAACTATACTTTGATTTATAAGAGGTAATAAAACTGATTGAACTGAATAGACTATTTTGTTTAGGCTTGCAAGGTGTATTGATCAGCAATGCATTACTATATATTAACAAATAGAACTAAGAAGCTAATAACTACTTGGTTCTTTTTTTGTTAATTAAGAAGTGAAATAAGTCCGTGATAGCAGCTTTGATGAATTAGTTGAGCGACTTTAGCTGGGGCAACCTTGGGATGTTTGGCCCACCATTTTTGTGTTTCTAATAAACTGACAAAATAAAGACTGGCAAAGTATTCTAAAATATCGGGAGCAATTTTTTCCTTTTGTAATATCTGCCTGATTTCTTTTTTAACATTATTTTCGATTTCGCGACTGGGATTAAATGTTGCAGTTTTGATGCTAAGCAAAAGCGGCAGAAATTTAATTTGTGGCGCTATATCATTCAGTGCAGCAATAGTTCTGGTCATGTTGTCTTTAGGTTTAAGATCAAGTGAGTTGCGCAAACCGGCTACAAACGGAATCATATACCGGTTAATAGAAAAGCGCAGCAATTCATCTTTATTGTCAAAACAAATGTAAAAAGTTGTTCTGGCCACTTTAGTTTTTCTGGTGATATCTGAGATTGTGATTTGTTCATAATCTTTATCATTCAACAAGCTGAATAACGCGTTACTTAGGCGTAACTCTAAACTAGGATTTTGCTTTTCCATTAAGTAATGCCTTCTTCTGACTCGACAAAATTTAAATATTTGTCATTACACCTTAACCAAGGAATCGTTATGCTAATTTTAGCAAATTTATAAGTGATGGAGGTAAAAACTAAATGGTGAATAGAGTAAAAGAAGTATTAGGAATTGAAAAGCCAGTAATTCAGGGTGCAATGGCGTTTACTTCACTTTCTCCTTTAGTGTCTGCGGTCTCAAACGCTGGTGGTTTGGGCGTATTGGGCTTAGGTTATATGCCTAAAGACGCCAGCATTGCAGAAATTAACCAGACTAAAAAATTGACTGAAAAACCGTTTGCCGTTAACGCAATCATGCAAGAGGGAATTGTTGAGCAAGCAGATGAAGTGTTGACAGCAACCAAGCCGCCTGTAGTTTATGCTGATGCTATGCGGCTTAATGGCGCTTTATGCCAAAAGTATTTCCCGCGTTGGCATAAACTCGGTATGAAAATAATTGTCAAGGCCAGTTATTTGGCTGATGCGGTCACAGCAGAAAAAGCAGGAGCTGATTTGGTAGTTGTCAAAGGCTGGGAAGGTGGCGGCCATGTTTCTTTTGAGTCCACAATGGCTTTAGTACCACAAGTAGTAGCGGTAGTTAATATTCCTGTAGTAGCTGCTGGTGGTATTGTAGATGGCCATAGTGGTGCTGCAGCATTTGCTTTGGGAGCCGAAGGAATAGAAATGGGCACTGCTTTTTTAGTAGCAGATGAGTTACCGATTAGTGATAAAGCAAAACAAGCAATTATTGCTGCAGAAGATATGGCTACTGCCGAAGTTTCTTATGCTAATGATGCGCCCTTTAGAATGATCGCTAATAACCTTTCTGATCAGATCAAAGACTTAGAAGCTACTCATCTGAAGGCTGAAGCTGCTCAAAAAGAAGCTGGTCTTGATGCTAAAACTATTAAAATGGGCATGTATCAAGGTGATACGCAAAATGGCGCAATTATGGTTGGTCAAGATTTGAGCCTAATTAAAGAAACAAAGTCTGTTAAACAGATTATTGCGGATGTGTTACAAGATACTGAAAACGTTCTGCAATCATTGCAAAATGTAGAATTATAATTTATCTGCTAATTATCCTCGCAGAAATGAGGAAATGATTACGGCATAAAATGATGATGCTGTCAGGCATCATGCGAATTTAATAATATGTCTAGCCGTGAAGCTGCTCTTATGCTTTTAGCTAAATAAAGCCAAAAATATCTTAATAAAGTTGCTGATTAAGAACCATTACTTTAAAATTTGGTAATTCTCTTTTTAGGCACTTTTGTTAGCTTTTCGTTACTTTTGTTTTCTTTTTGCAATAATTTTATGCTAGAATATAAGTGTATAAATAGTTTAGCGATTCCACTGGAGTCACACAAAAAGCTCTATCCCAACAATAGAGCTTTTTTGCGTGCTAATTATAAAAGAAGGAAGGCAACCTACTTCTTTTTCTTCTTGTCGTTTAGCCAGCGTTTTTTAACTAAGAAAACTGTTAGTTCTCTAAGCAAATCAAGAAAAAATTGTATAAATAATTTTGCTATTTCCATTGGAATCACCTCCTATCCATATCAGATAGGCTGTTGCCTCCAGCTTTATTATAACAGAGAAAAAGCATTAACTTTTATGGCTTAAGAATCTAAGTGAATCGTAATACTTTGACTACTACAATGAAAAAACTAGGGTCAAACTAAAAAGGACTAACTCTGATAGAATATCGGAAGTTAGTTCTCAGCTAGAATTTAATAAACATACTAATTTTATTTATGACTGCATTGAGGCACCGGAATCTACATCGGTTGCCTTTTTAGTTTCGTCAGGAACCAGTTTCTGTCCCGTTTGTTTTAGGTACCAGTTAATGATTGGTAATAAATCAACAATCCATTCAGTCACGCCAGCATATTGATCATTTTTGTCAGTCATATTCTTAAAAGAGGCAACCATATATTCGTTATCACTTGGTTTAATAAGTTTATAGGTTTTGCCAGTTTTGGCGTAATCCATTATTTCTTGAACATGAGGCATTGAAGTCTTTTTGTGAACTTCAGATAAAGTTTGGCCAAGTTTTTCAGGCCAACGTGGTGAAAGTAACATCTCCTTAGGGATTTCATTATTGCAATAGACATAACGATCATCTTTATCAATAGTAATTAATTCAAGTGGCAGACAGTTGAGCAATGCGTCGATTTGGTCAACTGTTAATAGTCCTTGATCTAATTCTACATAATCTGAGCCCTTAGCAGCATTAACTTTTTTAGCTGTTTCGGCAATCCAGGCACTGGTAGCTTCTTCTGTATGTTTAACCATTTTAATCTCCTTATTTATTATATAAACCGTTTACAAGAACAGTATATTTTATTTATAATTATAAATGAAATTAATATCAGTTATTAATAATAAAAATAAATTATAAGGAATAAGATATGGATATAAAAAAACTTGTTACTTTTGTTAATTTAGTTGAAACAAAAAATTTTACCAAAACTGCTAAGGCAATTCATGTAACCCAGCCAACTGTCACACATGATATTAATGCTATCGAGGATGAAATTGGTGTCAAATTATTTAATCGCAACAAGCGCTATGTTAATGTAACGAAAAATGGTGAAGTTTTTTATCAAAAAATCAGGCAATTAATTAATAACTATAATTCTGCAGTACAGGAGATTCAGGAAAAAGATAAAAAAGAAAGATTGCAAATAAATTTTGGCTATTCATATAATCCTTTTAATGATAAATATATTCCCCTTTGGCTAAGTCAATTTCAAAAAATGTTCCCTCAAGTTAAATTTGTACTGGTAAATTTGAATCGCAATGAATTAAAGCAGCAATTGGTGTCTAACAATTTGGATGTTATGCTGACAACTGGATTGGAAGCTGAAGATTTAAATAATATTAAGGTCTATCCAATCGAAACAGAGCCGTTTAAAGTAATCGTTCCGCGAAATAACCCTTTGAGTAAAAAAAGTATAATTAAACTGACGGATTTTCAGGGTGAAAAACTGGTGTTTCTAGATAATAGGTGGGCAGCGGCAGATATCATTAATTTACAAAATAAGATTATTCATCTGAATAAAGATTTAAATATTACTTATGCTGCTGAAATATCTTCTTTAAATGTTTTGCTTAAGGCAAATCAAGGTCTGGGATTAGGTCTTTACTGTATTTATCCTGAACTTGACAGCAGCTTAGCCTATGTTCCCCTTGACTGGGAACCGCAAGTTGATTTAGTAGCCATTACACAGAAAAATAATGCGAAAAGAATTGTCTATCAATTTATCAAGTTTATTCAAGATTTTAATTTTGATTTTGAATAGTACAGAATTCTCTTGTTAAAGGTGGGAAGAGAGAAGTGTTTTTACTGTTACGTATTGGATTTTTTTGTGAGTTAGATATGAACAGCTGCTATATAGAGAGTTAACGGAAAAAGCACTTTTGGAGTGATTTTCTTAAAAAACAGGAAAATGTTTTTTCATTACTAGTTTTTATTGATTAAAAGTATATATTTGTTAATAGTTAGAAAGCTAAAATTGTAATAAAACATGAAATTAATTACTTAAGATTAATGAAAGTAGAAGGTCAGAAGAATGTTTAAGTGGTTTGGTAAGAAACAAGAGAAGCAGGAAGACTTTACGGTCACTGCACCAATTAGTGGCAAACTTGAAAAAATTGAAAAGGTAAACGATCCGGCTTTTGCACAAAAAATGCTGGGAGACGGTTTTGCCATTATTCCAGATGAGGATAAAGTAACCGTTTATGCACCTGTAGCAGGTAAAATTGAGGCTCTTCCCAAGACAAAGCATGCCGTAGGTATAAAAACTGCACAAGGTGTCGAAATTCTTATTCATATTGGGATTGATACTGTGAACTTAAAAGGAGAAGGCTTTGAAGTGATGGTAAACCAAGATGACGAGGTAACTCAAGGTCAAAAATTAGAAGTATTTGATAAGAATGTTGTAACTGATAACAAATTAGACCCTATTGTCATTGTTGTGTTCACTAGTGGATATGAAAAAGAAATCAAACTGAACCAGGATGATGGTGCAGAAGTTAAGGCTAATGATTTACTTATTGGCTAGATGTTTTTGACAAACAAAACAGGTTAGTTTTCCAAAGATAATACCTCCAAATTTAGGACAAATTTGGAGGTGTTTTTGCGTTAATCTATATTAACAAGGCTAGTGATTCATAGGGATGCAAAGCTAAAGTTTTTGGTACTTCCTGTAAATTTTTATGATAATTGCTAATCAATGTTTGTGCTTGCTGCCCTTGATAAGTGTCAGGTAAGCTATAAGTAATTTTTTTACCATAAAAGTTATTAATTACCAGTAAGGTTTGCCCGTGATAAAGTCTGCAATAAGCAAAAACTTGTGGGTGATCCAAGTCAATCGGTTCATAACTTCCCTTGGCGATAATGGGATAATGTTTTCTCAAGTAAATCAGTTTTTGATAATAAGGGAAAATCTCACCATGATCCAATTCAGCTGCAACATTAATTTTATCTTGATCTTTAGGCCTAAGCCAAGGGGTTCCTGTGGTAAAACCGGCATTAACAGTGTCATCCCAGTGCATGGGGGTTCTGCTGTTATCGCGCGACTTAGCCTGAATAATTGCCAGAGCTTGGGCGTCACTTAAGCCTTCCTGTTTAAGCTCGTCATAAGCGTTAAGCGTTTCTACATCAACATAGTCAGTGATTGTCTGGTAATTAGGATTGATCATGCCAATTTCTTCACCTTGATAAATATAAGGTGTACCACGTAATAAATGCATTACGGTAGCCAGCATTTCTGCAGATTTTTCGCGAAAATTAATAGGATCACCAAAACGGCTCAGCGCCCAAGGCTGATCATGATTGTTCCAAAAGAGAGCATTCCAGCCGCCACCTTGACTCATTCCAATCTGCCACTCGTTAAGAGCATTTTTTAAAGCGGAAAAGTCAAAAGGTATCCTGGTCCATTTCTGGCCATCTTTGTAATCAACTTTTAGATGATGAAAAGTGAAAACCATTGACAGCTCATGATTATCTTTTCTAGTGTAAGCAACAGAATTAGCAATAGTCGTCGATGACATTTCCCCGACAGTAATTGTATCTGGCTGCTGACCAAAAGTTTTTTTATTTAATTCTTTTAGATATTGATGGACTATGGGCTGATCAGTATACATTAGCTTACTGGCGGTGTTCTGGGGTGCGTCAGTAAGTTTTTCATCTTTGCCAATAACATTAATTACATCAAAGCGAAAGCCTTTAACCCCTTTGTCACGCCAAAAGTTAACTACCTTAAATAGTTCTTTTCTAACTGCAGGATTGTGCCAGTCCAAATCAGCTTGAGTTTTCTCGTATAAATGAAGATAATATTTACCACTATTTCCAAAAGGTGCCCAAGCTGAGCCACCGAATTTAGATGTCCAATTGTTGGGCATACTGCCATCTGCTTTAGGCTTTCTAATGTAGAAAAACTTCTGATAATATTCGTCTCCAGCTAAGGCTTTTTTAAACCAAATGTGATCAGTAGAACAATGATTTAAGACCATATCGAGCATCACACCAATATGATTTTGCCCAAGCTTTGTGACTAGTTCTTCAAAGTCAGCCATTGTACCAAATAGTGGATCAATACTATAATAATCGGCAATATCATAGCCATTATCATTCTGAGGAGATACAAAAAAAGGATTAAACCAAATCATGTCAATATTTAATTTCTTTAAGTAAGGAATTTTTTGGATAATCCCCCTTAAGTCACCGATCCCGTCACCATTGCTGTCATAAAATGATTTGGGATATATTTGGTAAATCACTTTGTCAGCTAAACTCATAATATAAGTCCTCCATTTTGTGCTTTTCTATGTGCGAAGTCTACAAATTTAAATTTGTCGGGCCGATGTTGGGAAATAGTATATTGAAAAAAAGATGTATCTTTTAAATAAGTTAAACTGCGCACTACTACAACCAAGTTGGTATCGGTAAGCTGCAACTGCTTCATTACGTTTTGACTGGCTGGTTCTACGGTAATAGTTTTAGTGGCATAATCAATTTCAAGTCCTAAATCATCTTCAAAATACTGATATAACGAGCTTTGAGCTTGCTTAGCCGAAATTTTAGGTACATATTTTTTTAAAATATAATCTTCATCAACCACAATTGGTTCATCATTGATTAATCGTAAACGGGACACATAAGTTGCAGCAGTTTCTGTTAAAGATAAATGCTTAATAATAGTCAAAGGCACCTGCGTGTCTTTTAATTCCAATATTTTGGTCGTAGCATGCATTTGCTTTTGTTTATTAAGTTCATCAAAGGATTCAATATTAGAAATTGGGAAGGCAATGCGCGCGGCATTAATAACTACTGAACCTTTACCTTTTATTTTTTGAATTAGGCCAGCATCTAAGAGTTCATTTAAAGATTTCCTGATGGTTTCACGTGAAACATTATATAGCTCTGATAGTGCTGGTTCACTTGGCAAGAAATCACCGGCAACATACTGCTCATGCCTAATTTTATTCGTTAAATCTGCCGCAATTTGTAAATATTTAGCTCTCATTATTTGTTATCCACCTTTTAACACTAATCATACCACCTTATGTTAATTTTTAACCTGTCTAGTCTGGAAAATAATACAAAATTATTTATTACAACAATATAATAAGCAATTTGTTGACACCTGTCTATACAAGAACTATAATCTTAAGGAAAGCGTTATCAATATATATGACGACCTTTTATGTGGTAGTTTCATGGAGGCGTAATTATGAGTAATACGATAAAAATACTGGCACCTGTTGCCGGTGAGGTCATTAAACTCGAGGATGTTAATGACTCGGTTTTTTCTCAGAAGAAGTTAGGTGAAGGTTTTGCCGTTAAACCTAGCTCTGGGAAGATTGTCTCGCCTGTAACAGGTAAAGTGATAATGGTGGCTGAAACTAAGCACGCACTTGGATTGCAGACTGCAGACGGTGTGGAAGTTATGCTTCACTTGGGCATAGATACTGTCGAACTTGATGGTAAACCATTTGATTTGCAAGTAGCAGCAAACTCTGAGGTAAAAGCGGGACAGCAATTGGGGACGATGGATCTGCAAGCGATTAAAGATGCTCAAAAAGATGATACCGTCATCTTGGCAATTACAAATACTCAAGATGTTCTAGCTGGCATTGACCTTGCTCTGGGTACTAAAGCTGCTGGCGAATCAGCTGCTACTATTACATTAAAACAGGCTAAAGCAGCACCAGCTGCAGCTAATAAAAATGAAAATAAATATCAAACTACAGCGCGTGAAATTGTTCAGGCTGTTGGCGGCGCCGATAATGTTAAAAACGTTATGCACTGTTTTACTCGTTTGCGGTTTACTTTAAACGATGATAGCATTCCGAATGATGATGAAGTTAACAACATTAAAGGAGTAATAGATGTTACTCGTGCTAATAACCAATATCAGATAGTAATTGGGCAAACGGTAGAAGACGTTTACGACGAGCTAATTAAACTACTTGGGCCTGAATATGCTGGACAAGGTGAACCTGCACCTGCTGCTCCAGCTCCAGCAGCTAACCAATCTCTTGGTGGCAAGATTAAAAATGGCTTCTTCCAGTTAATAGGCGTAATTACCGGCTCTATGATGCCTGTGATTGGTTTGCTGGCTGCCAGTGGTATGTTAAAAGGTATTCTTAACATTTTAACTAACTTTTGCCACATGTCTACGGCTTCTCCAACTTACACTATTATCAATGCGATGGGGGATGCGTCGTTTTACTTCCTGCCTTTAATCGTTGGCTTTACTGCTGCTCAAAGATTAGGCTCTAACCCGGTAGTTGTTTCTATTATCGGCGGCTTTCTGATTTATCCTGATTTAGTAAAGATTTATGCCAGCGGAAAATTTAG
The DNA here is from genome assembly GCF_003693045.1 of Lactobacillus sp. ESL0259. Lineage (NCBI taxonomy): Bacteria > Bacillati > Bacillota > Bacilli > Lactobacillales > Lactobacillaceae > Lactobacillus > Lactobacillus sp. ESL0259. The sequence goes on from NZ_REHP01000001.1 coordinate 76,197, forward strand.
TTACTACTTAGCTGGCGTTGGTATTAATGCCAATTTCTTTGGTATTCCAATTCATATTCCGCAATATACTTATTCGATTTTCCCAATGATTTTTGCGGCTTGGATGGCTGCTAAGATTGAACCGTGGATTAAGAAGTGGATGCCAGTCACATTAAGACAAATTTTCACTCCGCTAGTAGAAATCTTTTTAGTAGGGATGACAGTCTTAATTATTGTGGGTCCTGTAATTTCATTTATTTCTACGGGAATTGCTAAAGTATTGCAATGGTTACTGACAGTCAACACTGCACTTTCTGGTTTAATCATCGGTGGTCTTTACCAGATACTGGTTATCTTCGGACTGCACTGGGCAGTAGTGCCAATTATTGCGAATGATATTGCTGCTACGGGACATAGTATCTTAAACGGTATCGTTTCAGTAACGATGATTGCCCAAGGTGCCGGCGCCCTTGCTGTTTGGTTTAAGACAAAGCACAATCCTGACCTAAAGGGCTTATCTTTAAGTGCTGCTATTTCCGCCGCTGTTGGTATTACTGAACCGGCAATGTACGGTGTTAACTTAAAGTATGGTCGTGTATTTATGACTTCCAGCCTCGGTGCTGCCATTGGTGGTCTGGTCAACGGTCTGCTTAAAGTTGATATGTATGGCTTTACTGGCAGCTTGATTGGCTTTCCATCATTTGTTCCTAAAGCAGGACAAGGCAATCCAAACAACCTGTTAAACTTCTGGATTGCTTCTATTGTTACTATTATTGCAGCATTTGCTTTAACTTACTTCTTTGGCTATAAGGAGAATGACGCTGATAGTCCTAAGAATGCACCCAAGAAGAAGAATTTAGCTAATATATAATGATATGATTAATTAATAAAACATTTGAATTATCTAAAAGGGTTCTAAAACTAATAGTGATTAGTCAAGAGCCCTTTTATAATGCATTTTTGAAATACGTGGTTAAACTATAATAAAATGAACTATTGTGGATGGAGTGATTACAAAATGAAAGTTCTGATAATTGGTGCTCACGGACAAATTGGGCAATTATTGGTAAAAATGCTACAAGAAAGTACGAATTGCCAAGTCATTGCCGGCTTGCGCTCCCATGAGCAGGAAAAAGCCTATCAAGAAAAGGGAATTACTACCGCATTTATTGATCTAGCAGGACCGCAAGGGCAATTGGCAAAAGCCATGCAGACGGTTGATGTAGTTGTATTTGCTGCCGGTTCAGGTGGCAAAACCGGTGCTGATGCAACGATGATGATTGACCTTGATGGAGCAGTCAAAGCAATTAATGCGGCAAAAGAAACTGGCGTTCACCGTTTTATCATGATTAGTGCAATTAAATCTGACGATCGCAGCTTTTGGTCGGATAATACACCAGCAGCAGGACCGCAAAATTATTACTATGCGGCAAAATATTATGCTGATCAGTGGTTATTGCACAGTTCACTCGACTATACAATTTTGCGGCCAGTGGCACTGACTAATCAAAAGGGAACGGGAAAGATCAAAGTGGCAAATCATTTTACTGATTCTATTGCAGATATGACAATTACTCGTCAAGATGTGGCCCGAACAGTTGCTGACATTATTTTAACGGGAAAATTACACCAAAAGGAATTTGATATTGCTAATGGGTTAGTACCTATTAAACAGGCAATAACAAACTTCCACTAAAAATATTTTGATCATAAAATTTTAATAGGCTAATAAATTAATGCTTTGCTAACATGATTTCTTAGCCTTTTATTTTGGCCTAAAACGCAGTAAAAAATGAATGAAAGTAGTATTGCAAATATTGTTGTTTTAAGTCTGCTTAAATTAAAAAACTATTTCGCTTATATTAGTGCATATGGTAAAATCTGCTTATATTGTTATTAGAAAAAAGGAGGGGCCATGCTAAAAGTAGAACATTTAAGTAAGCGTTTTGGTGATTTTCAGGCTCTTAAAGACGTTAACTTTACCATTCAGCCTGGTGAAATCATGGGTTTGATTGGTCAAAATGGCGCAGGGAAAACTACGACTTTCCATAGTATTTTAAACTTTCTGCACTATGAAGGAAAAATTACTTGGGAAGATCAGCCCATTACTGAAAAAACTTTTGATACTATCGGCTACTTACCAGAAGAACGTAGTTTACTGCCCAAAATGACTATTGAACAGCAAATTATTTATTTGGCGCAGCTAAAAAGCCGCTCGGCAAAAGAAATAAAACCGCAAATCGATGATTGGTTAAATCGCTTTGATGTCCAGGGCAAAAAAAGTGACAAAATTAAAACACTTTCAAAAGGTAATCAGCAGAAAGTGCAATTAATTTGTACTTTAATTCATCAGCCCAAGTTAATTATTTTGGATAAACCCTTTAGCGGTTTGGATCCGGTAAATGCAGATTTGCTTAAAAACGCAGTTTTAGATGCTAAAAAGAATAATGCAGCAATTATCTTTTCCAGTCACGATATGTCAAACGTTGAAGAAATCTGCGATAGTTTGATCATGTTGAAAAAGGGACAAGTTGTTTTAAGTGGTACAGTTGACGCTGTTCGTGACTCATTTGGTAAAACAGAAATTTACTGCAAAACTACTAAGTCGCTTGCAGAATTGCAGCAGCTCCCTCACGTTAAAAAAGTGGAAAAGAAAGCGCATGGCCAATATCTTTTGCGAATTGACAATGAAAATAGTGGTTCGGAAGTCTTTGACGCATTGACAAATGGCGAATATGTTGAAGAGTTCCGGCAGCAACCACCAACACTTGACGAAATATTCAGAATGGAAGCTGGTGAACAACATGAATAAGTTATGGACCATAACACTGCAAACTTATTGGCATCAAGTTAAGTCTTGGTCTTTTCTGCTTTTAATTTTAGGACCATTTTTCATAATTGGATGTAGTGCTTTAGGAGGAGCTATCGGTGCTAGTTCTGATCCAGACAGCCAGATTGCAGTTATCAGTTCCAATGAGCAAGTTCGCCAAAACTTTATTAAAAACAATGATAAATATGTTGATGCTAAAATTAAAACCGCTAAATCTGCTAAAAAGGCTGTCAAAAAAGAAAAGATTGATGGTTACCTGGTATTTGAAACGCAAAAAAAGCAGGTTAAGGCCATTTATCACGGAGCGTCACCCATTGATGATGAATTGAAGCCTAAAGTAAAAAGTTATTTACAAGTCTTGCAGAGTCAACTGAATTTGCAGCAGGCGCAATTAGCACCACATCAGCTTAAGGCCTTACAACAGCAACCGCAGTATAGTGAGATCCTCCAGAAAAAGCAGCTGGGCGATAAACTGGCTAAAATGGTGTCATTAATTATAGTGATTATGGTCGTTTACATGGTTTTGCTTTCCTACAGTAGCATTACAGCTCAAGAAATAGCTTCTGAAAAGGGTACGAAGATTATGGAAATCATTTTCTCCAGTACAACTGCGGCAAAATATTTCTTAGGCAAAATTATGGGCATTTTTGGTGTAATTATTACGCAACTTTTAATCTATATTGTTGGCGGCTGGGCCACTTACCACTGGGCTTTACATGCAAAAATTACGGCTTCATTTATGCATGACAACCAGGTAGTAATAAATAAAATTCTGGGCAATTTGTTAAATGTCAATCTCATTTTCCTGATTCTTGGTGTAATTATTTATACGATATTGGCAGCTTTTTCAGGAGCTTTAGTAGCCAAGCCTGAAGACTCTTCAAAAGCTGCTCAAAGTACTACGATGATTTCCCTTATTGCCTTTTTCCTGTCGCTTGCCTTTATTTCTAACCCCGAACAAATTCTGCCACAAGTATTATCCTATGTGCCATTCTTTTCTTCATTCATGATGCCAATTCGGATAATTAATGGTCATGTGGGTAATATGGAAGTTATTCTGTCGCTGGCGATTTTAATAGTAAGTATTATTGGCATGACAGTATATATTAGTAAAATCTATCAAGGCGTAATTTTGCAAACAGAAGATACCAGTTTTTGGAAGAGACTAAAACGAGGGCTGGCATATAGTAAGGCGTAAGTGATAATAAATACTAGGACGAAAAAATCCTAGTCTTTTTTGAAATTTAAACTTGATGTATAATAAAATAATATTTAAGTTAAATACTGTATTTTTATGATTAGTCTTTAGCGGATATCGTATGAGTACATTTAAACTTTGTATGTCCAATGGCTGGATTTTAGTAACGGAACAACTCATAGTTACTGGTAATAACTATTTCTCTGACTTTTTAATTGTGGCTGCAAAGACCAAAATATTAGTAATAGTTTTAGACTATGTTTGTTATATGGAGGAACCATGATTATCAGTAATATTTGGTTGATTATTTTTGCCACTATTTCTTCATTTTTCAGGGGAATAATATCAGTTATTGACCGTTACCAAATGGGGTATCGGAAGCAAAGTTCAATTGATGTGAACTTCTTAAATAATATTTGTAGTTCGGTTTTAGTAACTTTCTTTCTAATTTACGTCCTGCACAGTTTTCCCAGTCCCAGAATAACCAACAACTATATTATTAAAGTCCTTTTATATGCTTTTTTGGCTCAGGTCGTCGCTTATGGCTATAGTTATGTGTTCAAAAAAGTTTCAATTATGCAGTCTGTGCTTTTGAGTAAAGTGACCGATCTTTTTATTCCTTGGGCTATCTTGCTGACTATGGGTTACTTTAGCAAATCTTCATATTTAGTTTCTATTATTTCCACTGTAATCGTGGTTATTTATATTGTTTTCGAGCAGCGCCACAATAATTTAAATTTAAAAACTTTATTGACCACCTTCGCTGTGATTGCGCCCTTATTGATTATTCAAGCTGCACTTTCGCCGTTATTAACTAAAGGCCTAATCAAACCGATTGATCTGGTCTTTTTTACTATCATGACAATTTATGTGCGCTGCTTAATTACCTTAATTACTTTTATTTATAAAAACAGAACTCTCAAGATCAGCGCTGAAAATCTTAAAGGTAAGGTTTATCTGATTTATGGTTCTCGGGCGGTTTTGACTCTTTTAGCGCAAGTAACTTATACTTTGGCAACGTCTTCACCAAACTCAAGCATTGCCTGGATCTTTTTAAATATGACCTCTTTATACAGCGTCATCTTTGGCGATATTTTCCTCAAAGAGAAGATGAAATTTGCAGATATCTTGGTAATTGTGGCCATTTTTATCTTGGCTTTATTTTCAAAGTAACTGCAAGAGTTTGGAAAAATAAAAATTAAGCGCTATAATGGCGCTATGATTTGGAAACGCCGGTTCAAGGTGAGTGTTGGTTTCTATATTGGGGAAGAAATCTGCACTCTGAATTAAGTATTGGGGAATAATTAATGATAATTGAAACCAAGAACCTGGCGAAACGGTATCGTAAGGTGAAAGCAGCTAAGCTGTTTCACAAAGAATATCGCATTTTTGACGCAGTAAAAAATGTTTCTCTAGAGATTCATCAAGGAGATCATGTTGGCTTAGTGGGGTTAAATGGTTCCGGCAAGTCAACCTTGATCAAAATGATTTTAGGTATTTTGCAGCCTGATGGCGGCAGTATCAAGACTTTTGGTAGAGATCCGCTTAATAACAGACAAAAAAATGCGGCTAAAATAGGAGTAGTATTCGGGCAAAGAAGCCAATTACGCTGGGACTTGCCCGCAATAGACACCTTCAAACTCAACCGTGAAATATATCAAGTACCGGAGGATATTTTTACCAAACGGGTAACAAAGTTAGCACGGCTGTTGCAGGCTACCGAGTTTTTAACGCAACCGGTGCGCACCCTTAGTTTGGGTCAAAGGATGAAAGCTGAATTTATTGCAGCTCTTATTCACGATCCTGAACTGCTTATTTTAGATGAACCCACAATTGGACTTGACGTTCTGACAAAAAATAGCATCACGCAATTTTTACAAAAATTAACTGATAAAACGATCATTTTCACTTCGCACGATCTCGATGAAGTAGCCAAAATATGCTCACGCATTTTAATTTTGAATAAAGGTCAGTTGGTATTAGATCAAAGTAGTCTACAACTAGCAGAATTAGATGTGCCCACAACGGTCACTTTTACTAGTGCGGATAAATTGAGCGCCACTTTAATAAAGCAATGGCCCAACATGATGCAGCTTGAAAACGGCTCATACCAGATTGCAGGCATTAAGCAAGAAAATCTGAAAGAAGTGTTAAGTACAATTACTGCCCGCATCCCAGTTGCCAATATTGAAGTTAAGAGCAATAAATTGGCATATTTATTGGCGCACCTCAAACAGCAGGAGGTGCAGCAATGAAATATAGGCTAATGCTCATTAAAATAGGAATAAAAAAAGGTCTAGCCTCAAAATATGCTTTGATTTTCTGGCTGTTTTCATCTTTAATTTCGCTTACCGTACAGTATTTTTTGTGGCAAGCTGTTCTAACTGGCAAGCCAAACGGTGAATTTAAACAAACAATTAGTTATTTGGTATTAATGCAGCTTTTGACCGTGCTTTTTCCTAAAACCAGCTACGATGTGAATGATAAAGTTCGTTCTGGTGATATTGCACTTGACCTGTTAAAACCAGTAGCATTTGCAACGCAGCTACTGTGGGAAAGCATTGGCTATTCAGTTGTCAAATTTGCAGTGATTGGTACAGTGGATTTATTAGTTTGTTTATGGATTCTGAATTTTCAAATTGCAGTGAGCACAATTTTAATGGTCTTAGTAACAACCACTTTGGCGTATTTATTGTATTTTGAACTGGAACTGCTTTTAGGGACATTTTCTTTTTATACTTATAGTATTTGGGGCATCTCCACTTTTAAAGAAGCAATACTATTGGTATTAGCTGGCAATATTTTTCCGACCAATTTTTATCCGGCAGTGATCAAAAATTTGGCCGCTTATTTGCCATTTCAATATTCATTTGGTGCAGTAGGAATGCTGGCGCAAAAGCCATCGTGGAGTTTATTTATTCAAGTAGTTTTGATCCAGCTTTTCTACATTATCCTGTTCAACGTGCTTTTTAAATTCTTGTTTAAGCGCTCCGTTGTTTCAACTGTGATTCAAGGAGGGTAATAATGAGATATTTAAAATTGTTAGCTACTTATTTAAAAGTAAATTTAAAATCACTTGCTGTTTATGACCTGGACTTTTATTTTGCGCTAGCAGGGATGATCATTCAAAACTTGCTTAATATCCTCGCTTTAAGATTTATTTTTAATATTGTGCCCCGCATTAAAGGCTATAGTTTTGCACAGCTGCTTTTAACTTATGCCTTGGCAACTCTAGCTTTTGCTATTTTTCGCTGCTTTTTTATCAATGCACTCAACATTTCTGATTATATTCATGACGGGCGCTTAGATACAATCTTAATTAAACCAGTCAATCCTTTATTTCAGCTTGTTAATGAACGTGTGGATGAAGATGCGTGGGGCGATTTAATTGTTGCGCTTTTATTGTTGATAATTGTGGATATTCAGTTACATAATCCATGGTATATCACGGTCATGTTTATTTTTATCTCGCTTTTTACTTCTCTCATCTTCTTAGGACTAGCTGTATTAGGTAATATCGTTGCACTACTTTCTAATGGTTTAGCCAACTTGGCAGAAACAACATTTGACTTTTTTGACATGAGTAAATACCCGTTAGCGATCTATTCGTCGGCTTTAAGGCTAATTATGACCTTTATCTTGCCAATCGGCTGGGTTGCTTCAATTCCACAAGAAAAAATTGCAGTTAAACATGAGTGGGTCTGGCTTTTACTAATTCCTGGCGCCTGTGTATTCTTTTTTATCCTAATTTATCAGTTATGGCGAGTGTTTTTACAAAAATACCAAAGTACTGGCAGTTAACACTAAAAAGCTCTGTAGCTTATGGCTACAGGGCTTTTTAAGTCTCTTAAACTCTTTTTCTTTTATTGCATTAAATCCTATTACTCAAAAATTGATTCCTGCAATAATTTTAAAAATAATTCTGCGACTGGTGATAAATTAACTTCACGTTTCCAAACTACCCTGATAGCTTGCTGCAGCTCTGGCTGCAATTTTCTAAACGTAATGCCCGAATTTTTCGAAGTATCAGCTAATTTATCTAGAGTAAGCATTAATGCGGCATGATTCTTAACCATCAAAGTACCGTTAAAATTTAAATTATAACTGCCAATAAAATTGACTGAATCATAATAATTTCCTAGCCAGTTTTGAAAAAGGTGCATTTTTTGCGCTTGCTGTGAATTTAATAAAGAGCGTCCTTGTAAATCTCTTGGTTTGATCACTGCTTTTTGCGCTAAAGGATCATTAGCAGGCATTAAAATTCCCCAAGTATCTCTTTCGGGTAAAGTTAAAGAGGCGTAATTAGCTAAAGGAACGTTCCCGATAATGACTGCAAAGTCAACCGTCCCGTTGTCTAACTTGCGTTCAGCATAACTGTAGTCGCCACTTAATAAGTGAATTTTAACAGAAGGATGCTCTTTAATAATTGCGCTGACCACATTCATGACCCGCTGCATCCCGAGGCTTTCTCCCGCAGCGATGGTTAAATCGCCACTAATAAAAGAAGCTTTTGTCAAGTTTCTTTTGGTTTTAGCAGTTAAATCTAAAATTTCTTGTGCCTGTTCAAGTAAATAATGACCTGCTGGAGTTAAAGCTAAATGCCGCGACTTACGGCTAAACAATTTAACTCCAAGTTCAGCTTCCAGTTCAGCAATTTGTCTTGATAAAGCTGGCTGGGAGATAAGCAGCTTTCTGGCAGCACGGGTCATATTGCCTTCTTGGGCCACGGCTACAAAGTAATTTAAAACTCTTAGTTCCATATTATCTTCTCCTTGCTAAATAGTTTTTGCCGCTAAAAATTCCCTTTAATGCAAACGAGTTATACTAGGTCATGTTTAAAAAGTATTTTACATAAAAAAGTAGTATGACTAAAATTTTAACTAATCGGTAAAATCGAAAGATAAAAAGCGCCTATAACTATTAACTATAGGTTACTTTTCAATCAATATTAGGTAAAACAAGCAAGAACAATCGCTGTGTTTAACTCAATATTTTTTTAGCTAATGCTTAAACTTAGATCTAAGTTTAGGTCTATCAGAAAGAGGAACAATAATGAAAATATCGGAAGTGGCTGAAAAAGTAGATTTGACTCCTGTAACTCTCAGATACTATGAAAAGATGGGCTTAATACCTGCGATAAAGAAGGAACATGGTGTCAGAAACTACGAAGAAAAAGATCTTACTTGGATTAGTTTTATTAAGTGCATGCGTCAAGTGAAAATTCCGGTAAATGATTTGCTGGAATATACTAAATTGATGCAGCAGGGCAGTGATACTAAGAAACCCAGACGGCAAATTTTAGTCAAAGAATTGCATAGGCTAGAAAAGCAAGACCAAAATATTCAAGTTACCATTGCGCGGTTAAAAAACAAAATAAGTTTATATGATCAAGGTAAAATACAGTAAGCTAATTACCAGAGAAAGTTAACTAGCAAACGGTCAACTTGTGTGTTTTCATGTAATTTACTATGTTGGGCGCGAGGACCTCTGATTTCTTTTTCTTGATATGAACGGGCGCGTTTACTGACTAAGTAACGGTAAGAACGGGCAGAGTTAACGGTGACATCACCATCACTGCCAGACCCCATATCACCATAGATATTTAAAACTGCAGCTTTTTGAGGAAATTTTTTTCTTAAATTTAAAAGTGCGCGGTACCCCGTGCTCATCTGTCTGGGTTTGCCAGCCCGATTTAAGACGGTTTTATTTGGTGCTCCTTGTTCCCCAACATAGCCATTATAATGACCAGCAATCGAAACCTGTTTATTTAGTTGAGGCATGTGCGCATTAGTGGCATTATTGCGTAAGTAATAGGCAATCTGTAAATTACCCATAGAGTGACCTACTAAATTAATGCGGTTAAAACGGTATTTTTTTTGCAGTGCAATGATTACATCTTTAATATAATTGCTGCTTTTGTTCATGGCAGCAATTTGATTATTCGTTCCAGCAAAAATGCTCTTATTATTTTGAAGATTAACTTCAACTATCGGGTTCTTGGCCCGTTTTTTAATTGTCCCTAGTAAAGTAACTTTACCGGCAGGACTAACATCAGCGCGTATGACAGAATTAGTAGCATGCTGTTTTTGGGCATAAGCGACCATACTTTCTTCGGCGTGGTAACTGCTGCCCCAGCCATGTACAAAAAGTGTTGGCGTATCGATGCGAATGCTGGCACCATTTTCTTTTTGGTAGTTGTTTTTGAAGATGTAAACCGCAAGTAGCAATAACACTAATAGCAATGTGCCTGCTATGATAGTTTTATGTTTTTTAGTCATTATTAATCAGCTCCTACTGCAGCCATAGTTTGCAATTATAAAAGCTGCTGTACATCCGCCACAATTTGCTCAGTAGTTAAATGATTTTGCTGGTAAATTTCTTTAACTGGAGTTTGATCGGTATAAACGCGCTTTTGGCCGTAATTGAGCACCTTAACTTTTTCTTTGCCCAGATAAGAAGCCATTTTTTGCCCAAAGCCGCCATCTAACGAATTATCCTCAAGCGTAACAATTACTTGATGATTAGCAGCTAATTCGTCTAAGGCTTGTTTGTCCAAAATATTGGCAGAGACTGGATTAACTAGGCTAGCTCCTAATTTAGTTGCCACGTCTTTACCTAATTGATAAAAATCTCCCAACGCTAAAACTGCCACATCTTTACCTGGTTTAACCCGATACTTAATTTCTGAATAATCAGTCGCTATTGTTTGTTCGTCTGCATCAGGCACATTAGCCGGCATTTTAATAGCAACGGGGTGCTTTCTTTGGCTAATAGCCCACTTGATCATTGCTTTTTCTTCTTCTAGTGTAGTAGGAGCCAGATAAATCCAGTTAGGCAAGTTAGAAATCATTACTTGGTCAAAGATTCCCAAGTGCGTCTTAGATTGATTAGAGATTCTGCCACCAGCTACTAACATTACAACGGGCAGGTCGTTGGCAGCCGTATCGTGAGACAGTTGGTCAAAAGCACGCTGTAAGAAAGTAGAATTTTCCATTAGAACTGGAATCCCACCTTCTTTGGCAAACCCCGTGGCAAAAGCAACAGACTCTTGTTCAGCAATGCCCACGTCCGTGTAATGATCGGGAAATTCTTTTTTAAACTCTTCCAGGTCAAAGACACCCGGAATGGCTGCATCAATCGCCATGACGCTTTTTCCTGCTTTAATCTCATCTTTAATCACGTCAAGCGCCACTGAATTAGGGGTAGGCTCCTGACTTTCTGGAGCAAGTGGTTGATCATTTTGTAAATTAAACGGTGATACCCAGTGATGAGCTTCTTCATCAGAAACTGCGGGCTCATAGCCCTTGCCCTTCAACGTATTAATGTGTAATAAAATGGGATGATCAACATCTTTAACTGCCTTAAAAGCGGCAATCATATCAGTCAGGTTATTACCGTCTGCGACATAGCGGTAATCAAAGCCCATAGCTGTAAACGGATTTTCGGCAGTCTGGCCGTTTGAATCACGTAATTTCTTTAGAGCAGTCACTAAGCCGCCAACATTTTCATCAATTGACCATTGATTATCATTAACTACAACTACCAAGTTGTACTTTTCAATTGCGGCATTGTTTAAGCCTTCAAAGGCCAGTCCGCCAGTCATCGAACCATCACCAATTAAAGCCATGATGTTTTCATGCTTGCCCATTAAATCGCGGGCCTTAGCCATACCTGTTGCTAGCGCAATAGAGGTTGAAGTATGGCCGATTGAATAGTAATCATAAGGACTTTCGTCCGGATTAGAATACGGAGTGACATCTTCATAGTGGTCGGGATCAAGCCAGGCCTGTGCCCGTCCAGTTAACATTTTATGGGGATATGTTTGGTGCGAAACGTCCCAAATAATTTTGTCTTTGGGTGCATTAAAGACATAATGGTAGGCAATTGTGGCCTCCACAATTCCTAAGTCGGGACCAAGATGCCCGCCTTCAGCCGCATCTTTTTCTAAGATTAATGTTCTGATTTCCTGAGCTAACTGTTCCATTTCAGGGATGCTTAATTTTTTAAGATCCTGGGGTCCGGCAATTTGGTTTAATAAGAAATCTTCATGTTTGTTCATATAAAAGTGCCTCCCTGCACTAATTTGTTTCATATTTATTAATTATAATTATAAAATACTTTATTATGGTGGCGAGCTGACATTTATATAAATTGCTATGATCAGCAGGATAAATTTTATAATTATCAAAATTGTAGTACTTAAAGTTAAGGTTAAGTCAAATAGTAAACTAATTTTTTAGTTAAAAATGATATGGCACCGTTTAAACTATAATTACAGATGTGTTTGCAATTGATTTAATCCTGATTTATGACTTGAAAAGCAATTTGCTAATAGGTAAAAAATAGTTGAAAAGTTAAAGGGCGCTTCAAGGCTGCGCCAGCAAGAAGAATTATTAAGAGTAATTTACAATCTCTTAATGATCTGCATTGAACAACAGGCTTATAAGGAAGCGCGGCATTTTGTTAAAGCTGCTAAAGCATTAAAATGAGGCTTAAACTGTTTTTTATCAAACTGTATTAGTATTGTTGGAAAATATGATCAAATATCATTTTGTGCATAAATCAGAGTGCATATCTAAGTGCAAGTGGGCCATCAAGAATTTTACTTTATTAGGGATGCTGGAATATGGTACCCAGGCCAAAATATTTATTAGTGAAAATCTAAATACCTGCTTATTAAAGATAAGTTAGTGGTATGATTAAATTGTTCAGAAAACGTTTTAATAAGGGAGATGTTGATTATGAAAATAGGTTTTATTGGCACTGGCGTAATGGGTAACGCAATTTGCCTTAACTTATTAAAAGCTGGTCACAAACTGTGGGTCTATAACCGTACTAAGAGTAAGACCGATAATCTGGTTGCAAAAGGTGCTACTTGGTGTGAAAATCCTAAAGCTGTAGTTGAACAAACTGATACCATTTTCACGATTGTTGGTTTTCCAACTGATGTTGAGCAAGTTTATTTCGGCGATAACGGTATTTTACAAGCTGAAGTTAAGGGCAAAAATCTGGTAGACATGACCACTTCCAAGCCGGCTTTAGCGCAAAAGATTTTCACTGCGGGTGAAAAACAAGGAGCAAAAGTCCTTGATGCTCCCGTTTCAGGCGGTGACCTCGGAGCAAAAAACGGTACACTGACCATCATGGTTGGTGGTGATGAGTCCGCATACCAAAACTTGGAACCTATTTTTAAGGATTTCGGCAAGCAAGTTCACTATTTTGGACCAGCTGGTGCGGGACAGAATACTAAAATGGCTAACCAGATCATGATTGCAGGCACTATGACTGGCATGACAGAAATGCTGGTTTATGCCAAAAAGGCCGGCCTTGATCTTGAAGCCGTCCTTAAAACTGTTGGTGCTGGTAGTGCTGCTAACTGGAGTTTAAGTAACTACGGTCCGAGAGTTTTAAAAGGTGACTATACCCCAGGCTTTTTCAGTAAGCATTTTTTGAAAGACTTGCGCATTGCTTTAGAGACAGCAAAAGAAATGAAAATTGACTTGCCAGCTACTGCAGAAGCTAAGAAGTTATATGAGATACTTGTTGATGAAAAGCACTTAGGTGATTTGGGCACACAAGGTTTAATTAAACTCTGGTGGCAGTAAAATACTAATTTAAGATAAAGAAAAAGTGGAGTAATTCTTGGTTGGAACTACTTCACTTTTTTAAATGCTAATAAACTTATTTGATTTTACTTTTGACTTCAGGAACGCCATCCAGTACGTTGGCATAGCGCGCTAGAATGAAAAGGTAATCTGATAAACGGTTGATATACTTTAAACAAGCAGGAGCTAACTTTTGCTCTTCGGCGTTTAATTTAACCATGGAACGTTCAGCACGTCTGGCAACTGTCCGAGCATAATGTAAATGAGTTGCCGTAATCGAACCGCCAGGCAAAATGAAATGGGTTGTTTGGGGTATTTTCTTATTAAGTTCGTCGATTTCCTTTTCTAGCTTGGTTACTGTTTCAGGTGTAATCTCTTCGTGCCTTTTGACAACAATATCGCTTTCTAGTTCATATAAGTCCCGCTGTAAGTTTTGGATAGGATCATGCAATTCTTGGCATTTAGCAGACAAATTGGCAATTACGACACCGAGGTATGAATCAAGTTCATCAATATCACCGACAGCAACAATTTGCAGGTCATATTTAGGAACCATTTTACCGGTAACCTGTTTGGTAAAGCCTTGATCGCCTACCTTAGTATAAATTTTAATCGTCATAAAAGCCTCCGTTTGTAATGATCAAGTGCAATATTCAATGGCTTGTAGAGAATCGGGTAGAATACCAAATTACCAATGGCGTGGTAGGTATCAAAGACTAAACTACCAGCCCAGTAGGCCAAGAATGCGTTAAAGCCGCCGAAAATAGACATACCAAAGTCGACAAAACAACCATATTCCCAACCGAGAAAAACGGCGAGAATTAGTTGCAAAGTAAAATGCTTTTTCAATGGTGTGAATTTATCCAGCAAAGCAACGGTTAAGACGCAGCCGCCAAAGGCTAAAACTTGCGCCACAGTCCAAATGCCAAAGCCTAAGTAAATGTTGGAGACCACCATGGTTAAAAGAGCTAAGGCAAAGCCAAAGCCGAAGCCGATATTCAACGTTACAATCATTAAAATATCGGTTACCGGCTGGACATTAGGCACAGGAATTATTTTAAAAATTCTCAGCGCTACGCACATGGCTGTTAAAATCGCTAGTAATGCTAATTTCTTAGTTGAATTACGTGCCATAACAAATTAGAAATTAACTTTTGCTAAAGTAAACTTAACCTTATCTTTATTTGCCAATTTTTGGATTGCGGCCCCTTTTTGAGCGAACTTACCATTTATTTTGTAAGTCCAATAGATTTTTTTACTTGGATTTTGGCTCTTACCAGCTATTGAAGTAATAAGTCCATGGTCACTCTTTATTTTCCAGCATTTTCTTAAACCACGCATTACAGTTGAATGCTTTGGCAATTTAATAGTCTTCTTCTTGTAGGTCTTATTATGTACTTTTAGAGTGTAAGTAACTTTGATCTTACTGCTGGCATCAACCTGTTGGACATTTTGAGTTGTTTCATAGCCTGCAAAGGTAAAGGTAAAAATGGTGGCTATTCCGGTCAAAACTGATAATTTGCTTCTTTTCATATATAAACTCCCAATCTATTAATATTTTTGTGCAAGCACTAAAATAGTTCGTACTTAGTTACTTGCACGGCCAATAGTTTTACTTCATTTTGGCTAAAGTAAACTTGACTTTGTCTTTATTTGCGACTTTTTGCTGGTTAGCACCCTTTGTAGCATATTTGCCATTAATAGTGTAAGTCCAGTAAATTTTCTTTTTAGCATTTTGCTTTTTACCGTCAATTGCTGTGATAAAGCCGTTGTTACTGTCAACTTTCCACGCCTTTTTCAAGCCGGTCATTACAGTAGATTTTTGCGGCACTTTAACTGTCTTTTTTTCAGTATCATTTTTAGCAGCTAAAACATAGCTAACGGCAATATTATTATTTGTCTTAGGTTTTGGCTTTGTCTGGTTGTTCTGACAACCAGATAGGCTAAAGGCAAAAATAGCGGCGACGCTGGCAATTACTGGTAATTTACTTTTTTTCATGACTAAAATTTCGCCTACTTAATTTATTTAACAGGACATGCACCAGATTCACAGTCGGTTTGATCGACTAACTCCAAATCTTTTTGATCATCGTTTTGCTCGGCGAATACTTGAGCAACATCACCGGTGATCTCAGCTTTTCTTTCTTCATATTTTTCTTTGTCAATAGGTTCTTTTGGCGCTTGTTTCAGTGAGCCACCATAATATGGCAATAAAGAAGTTGACTTAATCACATGCCGGTATTGTTTAAACAGTGGTGTAATCTTGTCCCCTTCATCGCTTTGGAAGGTAACCGTACAACTGACTGCGTTATCTGACCAGTAAGTTTGCAAAAAGGCTTGTGTTGCAAATTGTTCTTCAATTGAAACCGTGCCAGCCGAGGCAAAGTTCTTGCTGTCGGCGTGAGCTGCACGCAATGGGAATTCGACACAAGTTGTGTTTGGTGAGTAGATATCTGGTTCTGAGTAGTAACCACAGGCATCGAGCGCTTTAAGCAGTGGATCTGAAGCTTGGAAGCGAATCCGTTGAATGAGGTAACCGGCATAGTGGAAGTGCATCCCTTCAGAAGCTCCAGCTAATTTGGCGACAGTACCTGAAGGCTTAACAGTAGTATGTTTAATCGACTCGTTGCAGTTTAAGGTCTTGCTGTATTCCTTATCAGCATCAATGACTGCCTGGTAAGCGGAAGTGACCATTTTAATTCCCTGAGGATCGTAAATTGGCTTCTTAATCTTTTCACCGGTTTCTTCATCAACGCTGTCTTCAAAGCCGGTAACAACGCGGTGACCCAGGTCATTTAAGAGCCAGTCCTGAATGCCTGACATTGAAACACCAATTCTCCGGTTCTTGGAAATGATATTGCGGGATATTTCCCAGTCGTAGCTACTAAAGGTTACTCGTTTAGCAAAGCGAGTTGCCAATCTGAAAACATCTTTTAAATCCCAGTTTTCTTGTTCGGCAATATACGGGAATACTTCAAACAGGTTGCATGGTTCACCATTACCCAAGGAAATTTCTCCACAAGGGTTAGTACCCTCAACATCACCGTCAATATCTTTTTGATAACCGTCAATGATCCGGCCATAATTACGAGATAAATCCAGGTTAACTATTCCCGGTTCACCATTTTCTCTAATACCGTTTGCGATTAGTTCATATTCATCAAAGTTAGAATCAATGGCTACACTGTTGTTTGAGGCCCAACGGTGGTGGTAAAGTTTGTCTTTATCTTGTTTCATAGTGATAAAGTCTTGGTCGGTGCTTGTACCTAAAGCTAGTTCCGCTGACCTTCTTACATTACCAGCAACGACTGTTTTACCAATCAGGTTGCAGATATCCGTACAATCAACAGAAGTTAAGTTGCCGTCAGCCCGGTTGTTAATAATGTTGTTAATATCGAAAAACATTTCCACTAAGGGCATAGGACCAGAAGCGGTACCGCCAAAGCCGTGAATTTTAGCTCCGTAAGGACGAATTCTGCTGATGTCAAGTACCAGCTTGGTCTTATTCTCGGGATTAGTTTGATTGAAGTGCATGTCGATTAAACGGGCATTAGCTAAAACCCAACCTTCGCGAGTATCAGGCAAATTGTAATAAACGTAATCTGATTTGTCCTTGCTTTGCTTGGCCCACTCATCTTTATCCGTTGCACCAAGTTTAACTGAATCAGCGTATGAAGCACTGTTTTTATCAATTACAACCGTTAAATCAATTTTATTATCAACTGTAGGAATCTTTTTAATATTGTCTTGGACAACAGAAAAGCCAACGCCGCCACCTTTCATTGATTCGTCAAAAAGAAATGAGAAAGGCATTGAAACTGCTTCTTGCGTTTGACCTAAATAGTCGGGAACTATATGGCTATCACCGTATTTTTGCGGCCGAATAGCAATAAACCAGCAATTATTTAACGAGTCACCATTGCGCTTTTGGTAGTCGGTGCCGGAAACCCACAGATTACGTCCAGAAGGCGTTGCTCCTAAACCGTACACTAGTTTAAATAAATCCTTGGCTTCGTTTGTTAGTTCAGCGACTACTTCTTTTGAAGGAGTGCCTTTGAGACGAGGATCAAGGTTAATGTTGCCCTCAATTACACGTTTAACCGTTTCGTCCCAATTTTCGGAACGATTTTTTTCCGGAAGCCATCTGGCATAGGTTCGTTTATAAGTAACCCAGCCAAGTTCTCCCCAATGGGGGGTGACATTTTGTTTCACTTGATCAATGTAGCCCTGATCCAACGTTATGCTCGTATTTTTCATATTCAAAGTCACTCCTTAAAATTAATTATTGTTCCACAGATACATTATCTATGGTGTCCACTAGAACTATACCACAATATCTTGTATTTGATAGAGAAAAATTTAGTCTCAAACACAAGTAAAAGTCACAACGTGATGTGCGAGTAAGTTATCGAGGTTAATAAAAAATCATATAGCATTCGCAAATATAAAAAAGCATAATAAGTTAAAAGTGATACTTATTATGCTTGAATATATGTTTAATTTTGGAGATAAACTAGCGTCTAACTAGGGCAAATATGAGAAAAATGACTCCCAGAAAAACAGCTACCGGAAGCAGTAATTGAACAAAGAAAAAGAAGGTCAGAGCACAGGTCAGAAGGAAAAATAGAATTTTAAAAAAGCCAAGACCCATTTTGATAAAAAGCCAAATGAGAAACAAAACCAATAATAGTGTAAACATGCCCAATCACCCCTTTTGCTAAAATTAAAAGATATTATAGCCGATTTTGTGAAATAGCAGAAGCAATGCAACCCAAAATTTAAAAATAGTTAATTTTGTTCTTTATCTGTGAAATATTGTTATAATAAATCTCCACACTAATTTTTAGTGAATACGTGTTATATTCTGAGGAATAGTTGGAGAGGAAGAACATGCTTGCGTTATAAACAAATAATTTTTGATGTTGATGATACCTTAATTGACTTTGCTGCTACAGAGAGTTTTGCTCTGCAGAGTCTTTTTAAAGCGCATCAATGGCCGTTAACTGATGAGCTGCAGCGGGACTATCATGCATATAATCAAGGTCTGTGGCGTGAGCTTGAGCAGGGCAAGATCGACTATGAGCAGCTGAGTAAAATAGCTTTTGCCAATTTTATTAAAGCTAAATTCGGGATTGAAATTGACGGCTTAGCAGTAATGAACGAATACCGCTCTTATTTTGGCGAAGCACATAAACTGCTCCCGGGTGTAGTTGATACTTTACGCTATGCCAAAAAACAAAATTATGCATTGACTATTTTGAGTAATGGCGAAGCCTATATGCAAAGACATCGGCTACAATTAGCCGGAATCGCTAATTATTTTTCGTTGATTGTGACATCAGAAGAAGCAGGATTTGCTAAACCTGATGCCCGTATCTTTGATTACTTTTTTGCTCATACTAAAATCGGCCCGGAACAAACAGTTTTCTTTGGTGACGGTTTGCAGTCAGACATACTAGGTGCAGAAAAATATGGCTTTGACAGTATTTGGTATAACCACCGGAAACGGAAAAATACGATGAACTTGCATCCGTTATACGAAGTAACTACCTATCCTGAATTTGTGGCTTTACTTAAAAGCGACTTCCAAAAACAACCGCAATAATTGCTATCTTTTACTGTAGAAGTATAGTTCAATCCGGTATAATGATGGGAGAGGTGAAAAATTATGACTAGCAAAATTCATTCTTTAAATGATACTTATGAACTAAATAATGGCGTCAAAATACCGGTTATCGGACTGGGAACCTGGCAAACTCCTGACGGTGAAGTTGCCCAAAAAACCGTTGAAGATGCACTGGACATTGGCTACCGGTTAATTGATACTGCTGCCGCATATGGTAACGAAGAAAGTATTGGTCGGGGAATCAAACTAAGTGGAGTTAACAGACATGACTTATTTGTGACCACTAAGTTGTGGAATGACCACCACGGCTATCAAAAAACTAAAGCTGCCATTGACGAAAGCTTGACCAAATTAGACTTGGATTATCTTGATTTGTATCTAATCCATTGGCCTAACCCGGCTCCTGTGCGTGACCATTGGGCTGAATTAAATGCAGAGAGCTGGCAGGCAATGGAAGAGGCAGTGCAGGCAGGAAAAATTCGTGCAATTGGGGTCTCTAACTTTAGACGCAAGCATTTGGCTGAATTACTGAAAACTGCCAAAATTCGTCCGGCCGTCAATCAAATTTACTTGAATCCTAGTGATATGGAGGAAGACGTAACAGCTTATAACAAAGAACTGGGTATTCTGAGTGAGGCATACTCACCACTGGGCAGAGGAGATTTATTTGCCAACGAGACAGTAGTTTCTGTAGCCCAACACTATGATAAAAGTCCAGCGCAAGTCCTGTTACGCTGGTCATTGCAACACGGTTTTGTTCCATTACCAAAATCGGTTCACCGCGAGCGTCTTGAATCCAACTTACAAGTCTTTGACTTTACTATAACCGAGGAGGATATGGCTAAACTTGATGGACTGCATGGAGCAGGTAAGTTAGCAAACGATCCAGATCAAACGGATTTTTAAAAGGT
This sequence comes from Lactobacillus sp. ESL0259, assembly GCF_003693045.1. Lineage (NCBI taxonomy): Bacteria > Bacillati > Bacillota > Bacilli > Lactobacillales > Lactobacillaceae > Lactobacillus > Lactobacillus sp. ESL0259. The sequence goes on from NZ_REHP01000001.1 coordinate 96,346, forward strand.
GAATAAGTGATGAAAATTGGCTTTATTGGGGCTGGTAAGATTGGCGCCGCAATTATTAAGGGCTTGTTAAATGCTAAAAATCCCAGTGAAGACATCTATGTTTTTGATGGTGGACAGCATCACACAGCGCAAAAACTTGCAGCTGAGCTTCGCTTAACCTTGATTAATGATTATGATGACTTTAAGGACTGCCAAGCGGTGGTAGTTGCAGTGGGCGGCCCAATTACTGCAACCATCATCAAAAATTTAGGCCAAAAATATCAAGGTATAATTCTGTCAACTGGTGGCGGTGACCTGACTCAGATTAATGAAAATCTTCCGCAAGCCTCTACCTTTGCCAAGGTTGTACCTAATACACCGGTTCAAGTTGGAGCTGGCATTACTGTTATTACTTTTCTGCCAGATGAAAAGCCGGAAATAATCGCTGCTGTGAAAAAGATTTTTACACAAATGGGAACAGTATATGTCGTACCCGAAAACTTACTGGGTATCTATGGTACGATAGCCGGGTGCACACCTGCTTACGTTGATTTGCTGGTTGCAGCTCTTAGTGATGCCGCTGTGCAAAACGGTGTTAAGCGGGCAGAATCATACCAGATAATTAACCAAATGCTTTTGGGTACCAGCAAATTGGCATTAGCTAGTAAAAAGCTGCCTGAAGAATTAAAAGATGAAGTCACTACGCCAGGTGGTTCAACTATTAGGGGCGTCACCAAACTGGAAGAAATGGGCTTTAGAAACGCATTAATTCAAGCAGTAAATGCTTCTGCTAATTAAATTAAGCCTAAAAAAGACATCAGATAATTTTTATCTGGTGTCTTTTTGTATTATTTGAAATGTTAAAAGTGTATTTAAGAAGGGAAATAAGTTTAGAAATTAAAACTCTTTATCTAAATCAACTGGAGTATCAGCTTTTTCACCCTTAATTAATTTCAAGTTGTTGTCAAAGGCCTTAACGACCATGTTGCGTACAGCGTGAGTAGTGTAGAAGGCTGTGTGTGGTGTAACCAAAACATTTGGCCGTGCGATTAAGTCAGCCAGACGCTTGTCAGGAAATTCTTTGCCACTAAAGTCACTGTTGAAAATACCAACTTCGTTTTCGTAAGTATCCATTACGAAGCCAAAAATCTTGCCTGAATCAAGACCGCGAACAACTGCATCTGTATCAACTAATGGTCCACGAGAAACGTTGACGATCACAACGCCGTCCTTCATCTTCTTGATTGAATCATCGTTAATCATGTGAACATTTTCTGGAGTATCAGGAACGTGAAGTGAAATAACGTCAGCCTTAGCGTAAAGCTCATCTAAGTCGTCAACGTAGTAGCCCTTCTTTTCCAATTCTGGGTTCTTGAAAATATCGTAGGCAATAACTTTAGCACCAAAGCCCTCCATAATTCTCATGAATACTTGACCAATATGACCAGTACCAACGACACCAACTGTTTGGTCACGTACTTCACGACCGATTGTAGGTGCCCAGCGAAGATCATGCTTAGCGATTTTTTCATCCATTGCCTTATCTTGACGTAAAACTCTGGCAGCCTGAATGGCAGCATGTTCAGCAATGGCATCTGGTGAATAAACAGGAACATTAGTGATCTTGAAGCCTAATTCTTTAGCCTTCTTTAGGTCGATATTGTCAATACCAACGTTACGGATTGACCAGTTATGAATACCTAATTTATCCAAAGCTTCAATTGTATCAGCTTTATAATCGAGTTGCTGGTAAGTTACGACACCATCAGCACCTTTAGCTAATTCAGTTGTTTCAGGGGTAAGAAGTTGGTCAGTGTAATCAACCTCAACATCCTTGTGAGCTTCCTTCCATTCATGTACATATGGTTCCTCATCTTTACGAATGGCATAAGCATAAATTTTAGTCATAAAATCTAACCTCCAAAGATTATTATTGTTATCTCTTGTGCTATTATACACTTGCTTAAAATGATTTAAAAATATAAAATTGTGAAAAATAAATTTTTGCAAAAACCGCGCCGCAGTAGTAATCGCTTACAATATTGTGTATCAAGGGATTAAGCAATATTAAAAAAATTACGAATTTTTTTGCCGAGGTCGTGAAAAAAATAACAGCATTTTTGAGCAAATCTTATAAAATTTTATGTCAAAATAGTACTGGTAAAATTACTGAAATTTTGAGTCCCCATGAAAAAACTATATAATGAAAGAAATGAATAATAAGGAGAAGAATATGATCTTAATTTCGTGGAATATCGACTCACTAAATGCTGCTTTGACCGGAACCTCCTCACGTGCAGTGGAGACACGTAAGGTTTTAGAAAAAATACATGACCAAAATGCAGATATTGTTGCCATTCAAGAAACAAAATTACGCTCCACGGGTCCTACTAAAAAACATTGGGAAATATTAACTAAAGAGTTCCCTGAATATGATATAGTCTGGCGTTCATCTGAAGAACCGGCTCGTAAAGGTTACGCTGGAACTATGTTTTTATATAAAAAAGAACTTAAGCCTAAAGTAACTTATCCTATTATTGGAGCGCCGGAGCCAATGGATCACGAAGGCAGAATCATTACTTTAGAGTTTCCTGAGTATTTTGTCACGCAAGTATATACCCCCAATTCTGGCAATGGCCTTAAGCGCCTAGATGACCGGCAAGTGTGGGATGAAAAATACATCGCATATTTGCAGCAATTAGATCAGGAAAAACCGGTCTTAGCTAGTGGTGATTACAATTGTGCGCACCATGAAATCGACCTGAAGCACCCTGATACTAACCATCATTCTGCCGGCTTTACTGATGAAGAACGGGCAGATTTTACCAAAATGCTTAAAGCCGGTTTTACGGATACTTTTAGAAAACTTCACGGCAACGTTGAAGGGGTCTATTCTTGGTGGGCTCAAAGGGTAAGAACTGCCAAAGCTAATAACTCAGGCTGGAGAATTGATTACTGGCTGACAAGCAATAGAGTTGCTGACAAGGTCAAGCGTTCTGAAATGATGGACACAGGAGCGCGCGCCGATCATTGCCCAATTTTATTAGAAATAGACTTATAAATAGCTATCAAAAGAGAGCCAAAGGGTTGATGTGATCCCTAAAATTAGGACAAATTAAGGGTCACATCAGGTTGGGTTTCTTTTTCTTTTGTGTAAAATAATTTTGAGGTGATGAGTATGAATGAGCCCTTGCAAGACGCCATTCTTAATGGTCTGTATGATTCCAGTTATCCGGGACATGAAGTATTAGGACCAAAGCTCCTGCAAAATAATAAGCAGGAGAACATTTGGCTGACTTTGCGGCAAGAGCTGCTCAGTTGCAATACTTTTACCTGGGCAGTGGCTTTTGTGACACAGGACATGCTTGTCCCCTTTAAAGTAGTCATGGCCGATTTGGCTAAAAGAAACGTTACGGGTACGTTAATTACAGGCGACTATCTAGGATTTAACAACCCCAAAGTTTTCCGTGAATTAATGAAGATTAGCAACTTAACGGTAAAGATTACGCCGCAAGCAGGTTTTCATGCTAAGGGTTATCTCTTTGACCATGATGACTGGCAAACTTTGGTTATTGGCAGTGCTAATTTTACCCGTGCGGCACTTTTAAGTAATTATGAGTGGGCTTTGAAAATTAGTTCGAAGAATAATGCGACACTGACAACACAAATTGCTAAACAGCTGCATGAATTAAAAAAGACGAGCACGCCATTATCCGCAAGCTGGATAAGAGAATACGAACAAAATTGGGTAAAGCCACAACCGCATTCCCAGGTTCATGTTAATGAAGCAGCTAAAATTGTGCCAAATAAGATGCAGCAGGAGGCACTGCATGAACTAAAGGGACTAGTTGATGGTGGGCAAAAACGCGGCCTGGTAGTTTCGGCAACTGGAACTGGGAAAACGTATTTGGGGGCTTTTGCGGTTAAAGATTTTAAACCGCGCAAGTTTCTTTATGTAGTCCATCGTGAACAAATTGCCAAAAAAGCTTTAAAAAGTTTTTACCAGGTAATTGGCGGCAATCCAACTGATTATGGCTTGTTAACCGGACATAAGCACCAGATTGAGCGCAAATATGTTTTTGCCACCGTGCAGACTTTAAGTCAGCCGGATATCCTTGCCAGCCTGAGTGCAACAACTTTTGATTACATTTTGATTGATGAGGCCCACAGAGCAGCTGCACCAAGTTATCAGCGCATTTTTGCCAAGTTTAAGCCGCAGTTTTGGCTGGGGATGACTGCCACGCCAGAAAGAATGGACGATCAGGATGTCTATAGATTGTTTGATTATAATCTAGCTTATGAAATCCGCTTGCGGGAAGCGTTAGAAGAAAAAATGCTGGCTCCTTTTCATTATGTGGGAGTTGCGGACTATGAAGTTGCTGGTGCAAGCATTGATGAGACCGCCAACTTGCGCAGATTACTGGCGCCAGAGCGTGTTGACTATGTTTTGAAACAGCTGGACTATTACGGCTACTGTGGCTCTCAAGCTAAAGGACTGGTCTTTTGCAGCCGCCAAGAAGAAGCACGCGAATTAGCACAGGCTTTTTCAGAGCGCAAGCATCCGGCAGTAGCCTTAACCAATGAAGACAGTGAAAAAAGAAGACTGCAAGTGGTCAGGCAGCTGGAACAAGGTAAAATTGATTACATCATTACCGTTGATCTCTTTAATGAGGGCATTGATATTCCGGCTTTAAATCAGATAATTATGTTGCGGAATACTCAGTCCAGTATTGTTTTTATCCAGCAGCTAGGTAGGGGCTTACGTAAATATCCGGGCAAAGATTATGTCACGGTCATTGACTTTATTGGTAACTATAAAAATAACTATTTAATTCCGATTGCTTTGAATCAGGATGACAGTCGTTCACAGGATAAGGCACGTGAAGAAAGTGTGCTTCCGAGTTTTATTGATGTTTCAACAATTAACTTTAGCCAAATTGCTTCTGCCAAAATTTTGGCTTCGCTGGATAAGATTAAATTGGACAGCATTAAGGAATTGCGGCAATCTTACCAAGAATTAGCTGAAAAAATAGGGCGTCCGCCCCTGCTATTTGATTTTTACCGTTATGGCTCAACTTCACCAATAGTCTTTGCCAACAATCATAGTCTTGGACACTATGGCGAGTTTCTGGCCAAGATGGGTGAGCCTGTAAAATTGAATGGCTATGAAAGTGCGGTTTTATCTTTTGTTACTAAAGAATTATTGAATGGTAAAAGGCCACATGAACTGCTGCTTTTAAAGCTACTTTTAGAAAAAGAGCAGGTTAGTCAGGAAGAATTTGAGAAAAAACTGCATGATTATGGTGCTTATGTTAATGAAAAAGTGTTAATTTCAGTTGAAGATATTCTTTCGTTAAGCTTTTTTGACATTAAGCAGGGCAAGACAACCAAAAAAGAACAGTATGGCGGTCAGCCGCTTGTGGTTAAAGCTGATTTACTGGATTATGCATTAGCACCGCAATTAATGCAGTCTCTTTTGCAAAATAATACTTTTAAAAAATTGTTTGTTGATGTGATTAAAACAGGTTTGGCAATGAATCAAAAATATGATAATCAAAAGCAATTCACGCTTTACGAGCAATACGATCGTAAAGATGCTTGTCGGTTGCTCAATTGGCCTTTAGATGTTTCTGCACCAATGTATGGCTACCGTGTGGACGAACATGAAACTCCTATTTTTGTCACTTATCAAAAAGACTCGGCTAAAAAGCGCAATGCTTTATACCATAATACGCTAGAAGACGGCCGCTGTTTACGCTGGTATACGAGATCGCCACGTCATCTAGAATCAGATGAGGTGCAGAGATTGCTTAATACGCCGCAAATGAAGCTGTTGCTTTTTGTTAAGAAGAGTGATGCGATTGGCAAGCAGTTTTACTATTTAGGACAGGTTGATATTCAAAAAGACACGGTCAAAGAAGAATTGTTGGGGCCGAAGAAAAAAGCAGTGGTAGGGATGAATTTATTATTAGAAAAACCATTGAGTACAAAAATGTATGAGTTATTATTTGATGAATAAGAAAAAGTCTAAGAATTAATTTTCTTAGACTTTTTGTGTTAGCTGTAACGTTTCAAGAGTCGCCATTATAGAATTTTTGCTTGATAAGATAAATAAAAAATATTAAATAAATATTAATAAAATTAGCTATTTTACAAATATTATGTTAAAATACTATAAAATTTAAATAAGTAGGCCATAAAAAGGAGGTAACAAAATGGCAGAACGTAACCTTAAAGATGCAGATCAAAATAAAGCAATCCATGCTATGCGTCAAGAACATCGAATTAATCGAGTTGTTTTACCAATTGCGGCTCTATATGTAGTCTTTTTAATGTGGACAGCATTAACTAATTTTAGTTTGGCTCTTAAAATTGCTACAGTTGCATTTTTTATTACACTTGTCTATTTCGCTATCTCTGATACGATGTATCTGTATGACAAAATCAAAAAGAAACGTGAAAAATAATTTTAACTTTTAAATATTAAAAACTTAAACATAAAGTAAAAAGTTGATAAATTACCTTGTGACTATAAACCCCGAAATTGTTTCAATTTCGGGGTTTTATTATGGTTAAATTATTAACAGCGTTTTGGTTTAAAAATAATATTACGCGTATACAAATTACACTTTTATTTTTTGTTTTTTAGTGTTATTCTTATCATGTTGTTTATTATTATATGAAAGGTTTATATTATGACAAGAAATTATAAATTTGAGTCCCACCATAGTGGCAAATTAATACTTACTAGTGTGGTTGCTGCTACCTTGGGTTTAATTATCATGTCTCCGGATATGGTTAAAGCTGATACTTTGATCAATTCTGTTGCTGCTAAAAAGCAAGTAAATAAAAATAGTTCTTTATCAAATAGTAATAGGACTACAGCTTCAGTTACTAGTCCTGATACTGATAATAATACTACTCCTGAACCTAGCGATAACAATGTCACGCAACCGCAAACTTCTTTAACTAGTAAAACTCAAGTTTCTAAAGACTTATCAACTGTGGGCAATTCAACTAAAAACATTACAGGCCCTGTTATGATAGTCGGATGGGGCGGAACTGATCTAATTTGGCTTCCGGATAAAGGTTTATTAATTATACCTGGTGGTACGGCTACTAACCCTCCTTCTATTCAATCCGTTTTTGGTGACTATCAATCTATTAAAAGAATTGAGATTACAAAGCCATTGAAGCTCGTTGGCGATGCTCACGGAGTATTTAAGTGGCTTACTGGTCTAACTGAAATTAAGGGCTTAAATCAAGTCGATACTTCTGCTGTGACTAATATGGAGGATATGTTTAATCAGTGTGAGAATTTAACATCCCTGGATTTGAGCAGCTTTAACACAGCTGGGGTTACTAGCATGCGTAATATGTTCGTCAATTGTAAAGGCTTAACTAGTTTAGACCTGCAAAATTTCAATACTGAAAAGGTTACTGATATGTATGATATGTTTGCCGAGTGTGCAAGTTTGAAAACTCTAAATATCAGTAGTTTCCAGATGTCTCAAGTAACGAACAAGACTGGCGTGTTAAGTGGTCTATCTAATTTGTCTATTTTAATTCTGGGACCTAATAATTTTTTAAAGAACACCTACCTTAACACAGATAGCCACTGGCGTAATAAAGGCAACGGCTCGGTAGACGAGCCGCAGGGAAATAACTACTGGTCTTCCTATGAATTAACAGAGAACTACTTAGGTACCAGAGATCAAGATACGTATATTAGAGTAGGAAAAGTTACAGTTCATTATCGCGATGAACATGGTAAATCGCTAGCTCAAGACCAGACTTTAAATGGAAGATTTGGTACTGGCTATAGCAGTATACCCCAAAATATTGCTGGCTATGTGGTAAAAACTACTCCTGCAAATGCTAAAGGTACTTTTACAGACGACCCCCAAGAAGTCACTTATGTTTATGCTAAAAATGCCCCGGTTAACCCTGGCGGTACTGCTGGCAGGCAACCAATTGTGGGTGGCTCCGTTACGGTTCACTATCAAGATGAAACCGGCAAGCAGCTTGCACCTGATCGGGTTTTAACCGGTAATGTTGGTGAAGGCTACCTTACACAAGAAGTAGCTCTGGCTGGCTATAAGCTGACCCAAAGACCAAAGAATGCCACTGGTTTTTATACGGCCAATCCGCAAAGTGTCACCTATATTTACTCGCAAAATGTCACAGGGCAAGCTGCAGTGAGGAGAACAGTTTTTCATAATTCCTACCTGTACGACCAAAATGGCAGCCGTAAAACTGGTGAATACTTTATGGGCAAGACTATTTGGACCTATGGCACTAAAGTTATTCAGGGCAAGAAGTATTACGATTTAGGCCAGGATAACTATGTTAAGGCTACTAATGTTTCGGGCGTTAAGCGCAAGCTAAGACGCAACAGCTACGTTTACGGTAAAACGGCTAAAAAGCTGCAGCGAAAGGCATTAAAGAAGGGCCAAAGAATAAAAACTTATGGCGCAGCCGTTAAGATCCACCGGAAGCTATACTATATCGTAGGGAAAAACCAATACGTCAAAAAGAGTAACTTTTAATAAATATTACAAGTAAAAAATAAGAGTTAGGAAATTCTCCTGACTCTTATTTGTTTTAAACCGAATTCATCGTAATTAAATGATTTTAGAAGTTAAGCTAAATCAAATTAACGCGCCACAAAAGTATTAGGCTTGATGCGCTGCAATATTTCGTAGCCTACATCTTTTTGGTTGTTTTCATTATCATCAGTTTGATTTAAAAACATCACAATACCGTTTTGATTATCTGCAGTTAGCTGCATCCAGGTACCAAAATGAACCCCTTTAAAACTCCCATAGGCGTTTTTAATATTATCGTTATTATATAAATAAAGTCCGCCTGAATAATTAACTACTTTGCTTTTTAAGTGTGTTAGATAATAAAAATCGTTTTTATTAAGAATAGAGCCATCTGTTAAACCAACTTGCATTTTGTAATATTCTTCTGTTGTAGTAAATAGATTGCCGGCACCTGGAATCTGTGAGACTAAACTCTTTTTAAGATAAGCGGCTTTTTGATAATTTTTACCACCATTTGAATAGTATGAAATAGGGTCTGTTTTACCCTTAGGAATGTTTTGGTAAAGATATGTATTCTGCAAGTTCAGCTTGTCAATAATTCGGCTCTGGATATTATCCGCATACGATCTACCGGTGATTTGTCTGATAATGCCTGTAAGTAAAATATAATTACTATTATTGTAATGATAATTACCTATTGTGTCGGATGGAGAAGAATTAATGTTGTTAACTACCCAGTTAATTGCTTTTTCTTCCGAATAGTTTCGGCCCCTGTCTACTTCGGTTTTAGTCGCCATAATACCGGAGGTATGAGTTAACAGATTGCCTACAGTAATATTATCCGCATTTTTGAGGTTAGGGTACCAGCGAGATATTTTGGTGTATTGGGTGAAGGAATTATTAGTGCCCTTGGTTTCGTTAATTAACTGGACTACCATGGCCGCAGTTATTACTTTTTGCAAAGAAGCTGTCGGATAGACGACTTGGCTATTGCCGTTGCCGATACGCTTGCCATACCAAGCATAACCATAGCTAATTGTCTGTGGTACACCGTTTTTAACAACGGTAACAATGCCGCGAACATGATGTTTTTGCAAAGTATTTCTGACAAAATTATACATTTCTGTCTGCGTGCTGCTTGGTGCTGCTTTGACTTGTGTAGTAGAAACAGCGGCTAGGGGTGTCACGGCCATAACTAAGGATGTGGCTAGTGTAATGATTTTATGTTTCAAAATAGTTTTAATCTCCTTAAAAAGATAGTTGTATTATAAAACTTTTAAATTAATTAGGTTATACGAAAGGATTAAGTTTAGATAACGTTTGCTAGTTTTAAGATACGAAATTGTGACAAATAAAGAAGAGATGAGACAAATATTTCAAGGAAATTGTGGGGCAATTCTAACTAGATTACGGCGAAGCTAGGCTAATTGAGCAAAAATAATTCAAATATAATGAAGAAATATTTTTATTTCAAAAAAATGCAAAAAAGACTTGCAAAAAAGAAAAATACTTGCTAGTATTAATAACTGTCGTCGGGCAATGAGCCGCAAGGCGCGAGCACGAAGACGGCGTAAAAAAATCAAGCAAAAGCAGTTGACAAAAGTCAATTGTTTTAGTAAGATAATAAACGCTGTCCGGTAAGACGGCAAAACAAGTCAGAAAAAAGTGCTTGACAAAAACGCTTGAATCTGGCAAAATAAAAAAGCTGCTTTAGCAGCAGGTAGTACCTTGAAAACTGAACAATGTTTTCGCAAAAATGTGCGGGTTTAAAGAACCCAAAACAAAAGAGCGAAGTCAATTTCGCAAGCAAATAAATCCGAGATGCGAATCTTGGAACGA
>NZ_REHP01000002.1:0-42439 GCF_003693045.1 Lactobacillus sp. ESL0259
AAAAGCTCACAAGGAAAAGTACGGTGGCAAGAGCAAGAAGGAAACACCTGTAACCATGCCGAACACAGCAGTTAAGCTTCTTCACGCCGAGAGTAGTTGGTGGGAGACTGCCTGCGAGGGTAGGACGCTGCCGTGCTTTTTAGTATTCCGGCTTAGCTCAGTTGGTAGAGCGCTTGACTGTTAATCAAGATGTCGTCAGTTCGAGTCTGACAGCCGGAGCAAAGAGAGAAGAGGACCAAAAGGTCCTCTTTTTTTGTGTTTTTAATGTCTTGATATAGAGCATAGACTAAGATATCTATTAATAAAATTTAGAGTTAAAATATTATAATTTAAATGTTGTAAACGCTTTTTTTATGTGGTATATTTACTACGTAATGGAATAGTTACCAACTTTTGTTGGGCATAACCATAGCTATATTTTAGACTTATATGTCTCAAATATGGCTATGGTTTTTTGCTTTTTAGGAGGTTAAGTTAATGTGAAAATTAAACGAAGAATTAATAACAATGTAGTGCTTGCAACAGGAATCGGAGCAGGAAGAACGGAAGGTGTGATAATTGGCAAAGGACTCGGTTTTAAGGCACATCCAGGGGACATAATAAAAAAGAATCTAGTCCAGACGATTTATGTTTCTAGTGGTCAAAGAAATCTTCAACAAATGGCTGCAGAATTAGGAAATGCTGATGAAGAAGATATTAGTTTAACATATAAAATAGTTAAATTTATTGAAAAACAAATTGGAAAAACAACAGGTGAGGGTCTTTTTTTTGGTCTTTTAGATCATTTAACTTTTACTTTTCAACGTTATAATCAGGGAATAAGCATTAAAAGTCCCCTTGATTGGGAAATAAAAAACTTTTATCCAAATATTTATAAAATTGGGCTTAAAGTTGTAAAGTTCATAAACGACGAACGTAAAATTAGTCTTCCGTCTTCTGAAGCAGCATTTATTTCATTACATGTGATAAATAATGTTGAAAATCTGATTTCTATTGATACTACTATTGACTGGCTTCAAGTGTCAAAAGATGTAAACCTATTAATTAGAATTAATAGTAATAAGAGAATAGATCAACAAACTATTTCTTATAAACGGTTTAATAAGCATTTACGATATTTGGTTTTAAGGTTAGCTAGTAAGGAAACTGTGCCGACCACTACAAATAATGAACCATTAATGCAAATGATTATCGAACAGTATCCTATTGAGTACAAAATCAGTAAGAAGATTAGCCAGTACTTAACAAAGAAATTTAACTCAAAAGTCAGCGAAGATGAATATCTTTATCTTACTTTGCATTTGGTACAGTTATTAAATTAGCTAAAAATTTCTAATATTAAAATATATTTTGGAGGAAAAATGTCTGAAGATAGTTTAGCAAGGGAAATCATTGAGTTAGTTGGCGGTCAATCAAATATTCAATCGCTGACTCATTGCGTTACAAGATTACGCTTTAATTTAAAAGATGATTCTAAGGCTGATGATAAAAAAATAGAGTCTTTAGAAAATATAATGGGAGTTCAACAAAGGGGTGGACAATATCAAATTATTATCGGTCCAAAAGTAAATCAAGTCTATAAATCTATTATTAAAGAAATTCCGATACTTAGTGAAAATAACAGTAAAATATCAAATAAAAAAAAGGAATCACTTGTTAATAGAATGATTAACGCTTTATCAGCAATCTTAGTTCCTAGTTTATCACCAATAATTGGTGGAGGAATGCTTAAAGGCTTTTTATATTTGGCAACTACTTTAAAATGGACTAGTCCTAATAGTGGTACTATGCAAGTGCTGAATATTGCTGCAGATGCAATGTTCTATTTCTTTCCATTTTTGCTGGCTGTAAGTTCTGCTCATTTTTATCGAACAAATGAATATATGGCTGCAACTTTAGCAGGAGTATTATTATATCCAACTTTAATAGCTGCTGCTACGGCAGGAAAAGTTACGCAAATTATGTTTTTGGGATTTTTACCAATTCCAATATTTAATTATAGTCAATCAGTACTTCCTATTATTTTATCAGTTTGGTTTTTAAGTTATATTTATCGTTATTTAGAGGATCATCTTCCTAGCATGATTACGGTTATTTTTACGCCATTAATTTCTTTAATAGTAGTTGTACCAATTATGCTTTTTTGCATTGCACCTCTCGGATTTTATATTGGAGATTATGTTGCAAAGGGCTTACAAATATTAATTGATTTTTCACCTTTGTTAGCAGGAGCAATAGCTGGTGGCTTGCGTCCAATACTTGTTCTAACTGGTATGCATCATGCTTTAAGAACATTAACAATTCAACAAATTTCAACTTATGGTTATTCAACACTTGCTGCAATGAACTTTATGAGTACTATGGCACAAGCCAGTGCAGCTCTTGCAATTTACTTTATTGTTAAGAGCAAGAAAATGAAGCAAATTTCTTTATCTGCTACAATTTCAGGCTTCTTAGGAATTACTGAACCAGCTTTATATGGAGTTTTGGTAAAGTATCGTGCAGCATTTGTTGGTGCTTGTATTGGAGGAGCTTGTGGTGCCGGAGTTGGAGCAGCAATGGGAGCAAAGGCAATGGCAATGGTAATGCCAAGTGTACTTTCTGTTCCAGTATTTTTAAATGATAAAACTCTCGGCTTTTTAATTGGCGCAATTGTAAGTGTTATTAGTACACTGATTATTACCTATTTGCTATCTAAAACAGTCTTAAAAATCGACGAGGTTCAAACTAAAAACACAGAATCTAGTGTAACAAATTTAAACTCTTTTGAAATTAAAAGTCCTGTAAATGGTGATGTTTATTTAACAGAAGATATTCCAGATGAAACCTTTTCAAAAGAATTGATGGGTAAAACAGTAGCAATTATGCCTAAGGATGGTAAGATTGTAGCACCGATAACTGGGAAGATTAAAATGGTATTTAAGACAAAACATTCAATTGGTTTGTTTTCTGACGACTTAGGCGTCGAAGTCATGATACATGTTGGTGTAGATACTGTAAATTTGAATGGGCAGTACTTTGATTGCTTGGTTAAGGAAGGAGACCATGTTAAAGTAGGACAACAAATACTAAAATTTGATTTAAATAAAATTAAGGAAAATAAATATGATCCCACAGTGATTTTGGTAGTTACTAATTCTGATGACTATTTGTCTGTTCTAACTCCTTCAGATAGTAAGCCAATTAAATCAGGAGATCCATTAATTGAAATCATACCATATCAAGATTCAGTAAGGAGAGCAAACTAAAATGAAAATTATTAAAGTAAAAGATAAAGCAGAATTAAGTGTTTTAACTGGAGAAATGCTGATTGGTTTAATGTTAAGTAAATCTACTAGATATAATCTTTCGATTACTGCGGGGTCCACTCCTGTAATGACATACGAATACATGGCACCACAAATTAAAAAAAGCCATGCCTTTGATCATGTTCATTACTTCAATTTTGATGAAATTCCGTCAACTGATCCAAATTTCATCGGAATAACAATGCGAGATTTAAAAAAACTATACTTTGATCCTGCTGAAATAAGTGCTAAAAGAATCCATCATTTAGATAGTTCAAATTATCAAGTACACGATCGAAAGCTGGCACAAATTGGTGGCCTAGATGCAATGCTGTTGGGTATTGGCAAAGATGGACACTATTGTGGCAATTTACCAGGAGCTACTAATTTTGAAGATCAGACAGTAAAGGTTAGTGCAAAAGGTGAATTAAGAAAGAAAATTAGTGGCCATTTTAGTAATTCAAAATTGGTACCTGACCATTGGATTACAATGGGTCCACGAAGTGTAATGGCTACACGAAAATTAATTTTAATTGCTACAGGAATTGAAAAAGCCGAAGCAATATGGCATTTAGTTGCAGGTCCTGTTGATAAAACATATCCGGCATCTATTTTGAAATTACATCCTGATTTAACAGTGATAGTGGATCAAGAAGCAGCAACAAAAATCTGATTTTTCTGGGAGTAACTGATATTAGCTAATCGATTTGATTTTAAATTATGTATGATATTTTTTTAGTAATATGGTATCGCAGAAATTGATTTATAACGAAGCACTTAAGGTGGTTAATGTAGAGTAACTTGACTTAAAATCTTTTTTAATTAAATATATAAAAAGACAAAAAGCAAAATTTCATTACAAGAAAGAGTATAAGTAATTAAGCCCAAAAGTTAGATAACTTTTGAGGCTTTTTTATGATTAAGTTATAGTTTTAACAAATATTGGATTACTCTAATTAGACCAAAAGTTTATAACTTTAAAATAATGATATAGAAAACAAACTTATATTTAATAAACTTTCTTGATTTGAAGTACAGCTAAAAAGTTAGTAAAATTTAACTGATAAGTATTTAAAGAAAGGAAGTATATTAATGATGAAACCTGGTACTTACAAAGTTAAGGCTAAAGGTCATGGCTCCAGTTTTATGCCTATGGAAGTGACCCTTTCTGAGGATAAAATCAAAGAAATTGATATAGATTCAAGTGGTGAAACTGCAGGAGTAGCCGATGAAGTTTTTAAACGTTTGCCAAAGCAAATTATTGCTAGCCAAACTTTAAATGTTGATGCGGTTAGTGGAGCTACTATTTCCAGCCATGGAGTAGTCGATGGTGTGGCTCAGGCAATTAATAAGGCCGGTGGAGACGCACAAGAATGGTTAAACAGGCCAAAACCTCAGACCGCTAATAGTTCAGACACTGAATACCAAACTGATGTTGTGGTGATCGGTGCCGGCGGGGCTGGTCTTGCTGCAGCCGCAAGAACAATTCAAAACGGTAAAAAAGTAATAGTATTGGAAAAATTCCCTCAAATCGGTGGTAATACTACTAGGGCTGGTGGTCCTTTAAACGCTGCTGAGCCAGAATGGCAAAATAAGTTCAAGGCTTTACCAGGTGAAAAAGAAAGCTTGGAAAAATTAGCTGCTACGCCGATTGCTGAAATTGATCCAGAATACCGTGATGATTTTAAAGAATTGCAAAAGCAAATTAAGGCTTATGTGGATTCTGGAGAAAATTATCTTTTTGACTCGGTATTATTACATGAGATACAGACTTATTTAGGTGGCAAAAGAACTGACTTAAATGGTAATGAAATTCACGGCAATTATGCTTTAGTTACCGAGCTTGTCAATAGCGTACTTGATTCGGTTAAATGGCTAACTGATTTAGGAGTAAAATTTGACCGCTCTGATGTCACTATGCCGGTTGGTGCTTTATGGCGTCGCGGTCATAAGCCGGTTGAACCTATGGGCTATGCATTTATTCACGTTTTAGGTGATTGGATAAAAGATCATGGCGCTACGGTTTTAACTGAAACTAGGGCACAGCATTTAATTATTGAAGACGGTAAAGTTACAGGTGTTGTAGCCCAAGGAAACGATGGCAGTAAGGTTACTGTTCATGCCCAAAAAGTAATTTTGACTTCTGGTGGCTTTGGTGCAAATACTAAAATGGTACAAAAATACAACACTTACTGGAAGCACATTGATGATGACATTGCTACTACCAATTCACCAGCAATTACTGGTGATGGGATAGCTCTAGGCCAAGAAGCAGGTGCTGATTTAGTAGGTATGGGATTCATTCAATTAATGCCTGTTTCTGATCCTAAGACTGGTGAATTATTTACCGGTATCCAAACTCCGCCTGAAAACTTTATTATGGTTAACCAAAAGGGTGAACGCTTTGTTAACGAATTTGCAGAGCGTGATACTTTAGCCAAGGCAGCAATTGCTAATGGTACTTTGTTCTACTTAATAGCAGATGAAAAAATAAAAGGTACTGCCTATAACACAACTGAGGAATCACTTGAGGCTCAGGTAAAGGCCGGTACACTGCTGAAGGCTGATACTCTTGAAGAACTAGCCGAAAAAGCCGGTATGGATCCCGCTACTTTGGTAAATACCATTAAAAAGTATAATTCATACGTTGATGCTGGTAACGATCCGGAATTTGGTAAAAGTGCATTTAACCTTAAATGTGAAGTTGCCCCATTTTACGCAACGCCTCGTAAGCCAGCTATTCACCATACAATGGGTGGCTTGAGGATTAATCCAAAAGCACAGGTATTAAATAAAGAGAGCCAGGTTATTACTGGTCTATACGCTGCTGGTGAGGTTGCTGGCGGCTTACATGCTGGTAATCGTCTAGGTGGTAATTCACTAGCTGATATCTTTACCTTTGGTAGAATAGCTGCTGATACTGCATGCGATGAAATTGCACATAATGATGCCGTGACTGGTGCATCTGAAAAATAATATTTTGATTCTAGTAAAAAGGAAGGCGATTTGCCTTCCTTTTTATATATATCCTCTTTCAAAAGCAACAAAAATGGTGACAATTAGTAAATCTGCACAACCGCCTAAGCTGTAATTATGTACTAAGCACTCTTTACTTAATTTTTGCAATTGCTTTTTCCCAGCTGCAGCAGCATAGCCGCCAAGATCTAAATATTTTGTTGCTTCTTGGTGGAGCCATTTAACTACATCATAATTTCCGGCCCGTTTAATTAGGTTACTGTCAACCGCTACTGTAGCTATTTTCATTAATGTGTCAAGAAGCCTGGTTTGAACAGTCCCAGTACTGCTTTTTAAAAAAGGCAATGCCACTTCTCTAACTATGGGATAGCCCTGCTCTGCCTGTGCTCTGGCTCCGCCTATCTTATATTTAACAAATTCTTGTTCACCAGCTGTTTGTAATTCATTATTTTGAACTAAATCATGCTGTACAAGCCCTTTACACATCTTGGTAATAGTAAGAAACAGTTCGGTCTTGTTTGTCATACTGTAACTTTCGGCACAAACAAAAATTCCTAATGCAAAAATAGCACCTTTGTGTGTATTGGCACCATGGGTAGCGGTAAACATTTCTTTTTCAGCAGTAATGCCTCTTTGCCTTAATTGCTGAAACATTTGGGTTAAGTCAGTTGAGTGAAAAGTCTGGCCAATTTTAACAGCAGTGGCAAAATACGATTCTAAACTGATAGAGCTGTCAATAAAAGTATAAATATCCATGTCGGGATGTGGGCCTGGGCTCCCAGGATCTACCAGACCAGGTTTGGGTTCAGTAACAACTTCATACAAAAGCGAGCGTAAAGCGTTTTGAGTAATTGAATTAGTCATATTATAGGTTTGATTCATTAGTTAATTAATTCTTTGACAACTTGTTGAACGATTTTAATAATTTTTATGTTATAACTCTTTGCCATAATATCAGTATATCCTATTTCAAGACCCCGCTACCATATATTTATTAATTTCTGATAGATGTCAGTTTTACTTTTTATATTTTAGTTGACAGGAATGTTATCAACAATTTTTTGAATATCTGGTTTATGACTTTTAAGAAAGTCAATGAAATCAACAGTTCCTGGTGAAAAATTTTGGCTGGAATCATAAACTAAATAAACCTGACGAGTATTTTGGGGTAAATCCAGTTTGATAATGTGAATATCGAAACCACTCAGATAAATAGTTTTGGCAACGATGCCTACAATATCATTGGTCAATACTTGTCCTGCAATTGCTAATTCATCATGTAGTCTATTCGTGATATTTAGATCAGATGCAGTCGCCAATAAAGCATTAGTTATGTCTTTACCAATCTGAATTTTTTTAGAGTAGGTAATAATTGACTCGCCTTGTAATTCTGCAGGCGTAATTTCTGTTATTTTAGCCAGGTTGTTTTCTTTTGAAACGATAGCAATAATTTCTTCAGTGTAAAGGGGAATATAAGTAAAATAACTAAATTCAGGTACAAATGAGGAAATTCCAATATCATACCAACCATTTTTAATACCTTCGCAAATTTGATATGAAGGATTATCGTGGTAGATGAAGTGAGGGGAAATATTACTTTCTTGTTGATACTGCTTAGTTAAGTGGGGCAATATAGTTCCAATTGCTGTAGGGATGCCGGCAATATGGATATTGCCCTGATCCTGACTGATACGCTGCTCAATCTGCTTTTTACCACGATCTAAAGTATTTAAAGATTTGGTTACAGTATCATAAAAAATTCGCCCATATTCAGTTAATTGCACATAACGTCCATTATGGTTAAACAGTTTGCATTGGAGCTCATTTTCCAGTTGCTTAATCGATATCGAGAGGGTAGGTTGACTGATGAACAAATTGTCTGCTGCTTTTGTGTATTGTTTTTGGTCTGCTAATTCACGAAAATAATAAAGTTGATTTAGATTCATGATGTTACCTCAAAATTATTTTTATATTCAATATTCATATTAATAAATACTATACTTAGCTTGATAAAGCCTTTACAAAATTTATTTATATTATTATTGCTGAAATTAATATTCATACGTTATTGTTAATTTTACTATGTTTTGACGCTTTTAACTAATGAGTCTTTTTTATTATTGGCAACTATTTACGGCTAAACTTTACATTTTTGTTTCCTTTATCTGACTGCTGCAAAAGAATTAATTGACATAATTCAAAAAAATAGTTTTGAGTTAAAGTAACGGTTCAGTTTTTATATGCGTAAACTATTAATTAGTGGTATAAAGACAACTTGCTATTCAAAATGAGCCTAAAAATTAATAATCTGAAATTATGAAAATGAAAAATATTGTTGTAGTAGCGCTTTTAACTATAGTTATTTTTTATAATTCCGTAACCAGAAATAATTATTCGTATCAGCTTTAATAGGATATATTTATTTTTGAGATTATCAGCAGTCTTAATTTTGAAAGGTAAAGCTATGAGAAAAGGAAAAAGTTATAGTGGCGTTGCTGCTTCTGTTTATACCCATTTTGCAGTTGTGGGAGCAGCTACCTTATTTATTAGTCAATACAGAGAAATATTGGCCCATTCTTGGAATGCCAGTGCGACCCAAGTTTCACTTGTAATTGCAATGGTAGGCTTGGGTAGAATTTTCACAATTCTATTTGCTGGTGCTATTTCAGATAAGATTGGTCGTAAAAGGGCCTTGTTAATTGCATTGCTTAGTGACGCAATTTTTCTTCTTGGTGCTGCTTTTGCAAACAATATTTGGATAGCGGGGTTAGCAGCAATGTTTTTCGGTGCAACCAATTCATTTGGCGATACAGCCGGTTATCCTGCACTAGCAGATGCTTTTCCAGACAAAACAGCCACAATGAACTCGTTTGTTAAAGCCGCAATGCAAGTCATGCAAATGTTATTTCCATTTTGCGTAAAAATAATTAAAAATCCTAAGATTACAGCGTTAATATTAGTCATTATCATTTTACTGGATGTTGTTTTTACAATGAAAACAGCTTTTGCCCCACAAGCTGAGGCAAAAGAGGCTCCTGCAGAAGAAAAAAGCCTAGAAACTGGTATTAGTGAGCAGAATCAGCCTAAGTTAGCTGTTGATGGCTTAATGATCATTGGTTTAGGTTTTACAATTTGTTTTACATTCTATATTTTTTCTCTTTATGCTCCCTACTATGGGCAGTATGTGTTAAATGAGTCCGCTGCTAACGCCAATCAGCTTGTATCATGGTATTCGATTGCTTCCTTAATATCTGTGTTTGTGACCTCAGCTTTAGTAACTAAGGTAAAAAGGTTGAATTTGATTATGATATATTCGGCTATTAGTGCTCTTGGTTTGCTATTGATGGTCTTAAAGCCGTCTCTACTAGCTGGTGAAATAGGTTCTTTAGCTGTCGGCTTCTTTACTGCAGGGGGAGTGTGGCAAGTTGCACTTTCAGTCTTGACTTCTTATTTCCCCCAAAGTCACGGGAAAATCACTTCATACTACAGTTTTGCGCCAGCCGTGGTTTATTTTGTAGCACCACTTATAGCCGCGTTTGTATTAAAGGCCAATGCTGCAAGTACGCTGATGGTATTTTGGATAACTACAGTGATAACGATCATTTCGGTAGTTCTGTGTGTTGTCTTAATTAGTCGTAGTAAAAATTTCAATATCAAAAATTAATATAAAGTAGAAGGTGAATTTATGTCAGAAAAAACAATTAAAGCAACAGCAGAAGGCAGAAATGGTCAAATCGACTTTGATATCAAAGTCGAAGACAATCAAATTACTGATATCAAGGTAACCAAAACTGCCGAAACCCCGGGTATCTTTAACCAGGTTGTAGGTAAATTAAAAAAGAATATTCTAAATAATCAAAGTTTCGCTGTTGATGCTATTTCCGGTGCTTCGATTATGACACAAGCTATGCTTGACTCTGGTAAAAAGGCCTTAAAAGCAAATGGTGTAAATATTGCTTCTCAGCCTAGCAATCAGTCACATCAAGATGTAACCTATGATGTGGATGTAGCCGTAATTGGTTCGGGGATGGCAGGCTTAATGGCTGCCTCTCGGGCATTATCAATGGGTAAAAATGTTCTTTTACTTGAAAAAAATGGCTATCTCGGTGGAGCTACAATTTTAAATGGTTCAAACGTAGTTGGCACTGGTTCAAAATTAGCAGCTACTTTATTTGGTGAAGAAGCAAAAAAAGATTCTCCGCAGCTCTTGGTTCAAGATATTGCCCGAGAATGCCGGGGGACAAATTATCCCCTGCTTTCAGATTTACTAGCGCAAAACATTGGTAAAGCAGTTGATTTTATTACTGAATTTGCAGATCTGACCTATCAAAAGGCCGAAACACAAACTATTGAGCATTCCGTTGACCGCCAAATTGAAATGCCAACTGAAAGTTCTTATGAATTGATAACTAAAGTGGCAAATGCTTTTACCAAAAAGGGTGGCAAAATTTTACTTGAAACTCGGGTGGAACAACTTAATAAAAATAAACAGGGCCAGCTTGTCTCGTTAGTTGCTGAAGGCAAGCACGAAACTGTTACCGTAAACTTTAACTCCTTAATTATGGCAGCTGGCGGCTGGGGTGCCCGTGATTACCTTAAACATAAGACCAATATCCCTTATTACGGCCCGATGACTTCTACTGGTGATTATTTTGATTTTGCTAAAAATATGAATTTGGCTTCCCGCAATCTTGACTGGTATAAAGTTTATCCTCATGGTTTAGAAGTTGAACCTGGTATCGCCAAACTAACCACCTATTCAACAAAAGAAGCGACGGACATGGGTGCTATTTTTGTTAATACCAGTGGTAAACGAATTGTAAATGAATCTGCCCCATATACTCATTTTCGGGATGCCATTGCAGAGCAAAAGGATAAAATTGCTTTTGTAGTAATGGATGAAAGAACATGGAACAGATTTTATGAACTGTTACTTAAATATGGTTTTAGCAAAGATGAAGTTCAAGGCTTCTTTGATCTTGACGGCAAGAAGAGTCCGATTTTAGTTAGCGGAGACCTGCAGACGGTGGCTCAAAAAGCCGGCATTGATTATGAAAACCTCAAGAAGACTTTAACTGACTACGATAAATATGTGGATTCAGGTGATGATCCTGAGTTTGGTCGCCCTTGTCAGTTTATGCATAAATATGAAGGCGAGACCTACTTTGTAATTGAGCAGAAATTACGCTTTTGTACTACCCTTGGTGGCTATGAAACTAATCAGCGTATGCAACTTTTAGACCAAGATTTAAAAGCGTTAGACAATTTCTATGCCGCCGGAGAGATTGTTGGCGGTGCTAACGGTCATGATTCAATGCCAAGTATGATGAATTCTTGGTCTTATGCTTCAGGTTTTGTGGCCGGAACAGAGGCTGCTGATAATGCCAATTATCAAAAATTGGAAAAGACTGCACCTGATCCAACTGATGCAGTGTCTGGTGCTTCTAAAAATTAGTATAGAATAATTATTTTAAATTTAATAAAGGAGAAAAATGATGACTAATAAAATTACTGGTGTTAATGGTCCTATTACTGGCTGGCTCGATGGTCATACCTACTTAATTGGGTTGATGGCTTATCCTATTCGGCATTCAATGTCACCAACAATGCACAATAATGCGTTTGCTAAGCTGGGCTTGAATTACACCTATCTTTGTTTTGAAGTTGGCAACGATAAATTAAAAGGCGCAGTTGACGCTATTCGCACGTTAGATATGCGTGGTTCCAACGTTTCGATGCCTAATAAAAAAGAGGTTATTCAATACCTCGATAAATTATCACCTGCTGCTAAAATGTGTGATGCTGTTAATACTATTGTGAACGATCATGGCGTTTTGACAGGCTACACCACTGATGGTATCGGTTTTGTGCAATCACTTAAAGATGAAGGCTTTGATATTAAAGGTAAGATTATGACCTTAACTGGTGCAGGTGGTGCTGCAACACCGATAGCGGTTCAGTCAGCTTTAGATGGTGCTAAGGAAATTAGAATGTTTAACATTAGAGATAAAAATTGGCCTCAAGCTGAAAAGACTGTTAAAACTATTCGTGAAAACACTGACTGCAAGGTTTCTCTGACTGAATTATCTGATCAGGAAGCATTCAAACAATCAATTGCAGAAAGTGATATTTACTGCGATGCAACTAGCATCGGAATGAAGCCGTTTGAAGATAAGACATTAGTTTCAGATCCATCATGGTTCCATCAGGATATGGTAGTATTTGACACGGTTTACTCTCCAAGAACTACTAAGTTAATGAGAGTGGCACAAGAGGCCGGAGTTAAGCATGTCTATGATGGTATCGGCATGATGATTGATCAAGGTGCAGCATCATTTAAGCTATGGACAGGTAAAGAGATGCCAACCGATTATATCCGTGAGATTATATTTTCAGACGACAACGATTAGTTGAGGGATTAACTAATGGCTACTGTAAGGATTAGAAATACTGTTTTAGGTGCAGGGCTGCCCAAAATTGCCGTCCCTAATGTCGGAACAACCGCAGAAGAAATTTTGACTGCAGCTGAAAAGATTAAGTCTGCCAAACCTGATTTAATGGAATGGCGGATTGATTATTATGCTGCGGGAGTTAATGACTTTGCCAAACTAAATACTACTGCCAAGAAATTGCGGCAGGAAGTGGGCGAGCTGCCTATTTTGGTCACCTTTCGCACTAAAAATGAAGGTGGGGTCTGCAGTCTGGCTGAAGACGAATATTTAAATTTAATAGAATATGTCGTTACTAATAGGCTGGGTGATGCAGTTGATATAGAACTTTTTCATGATGAAAAAAGAGTAAAGTCTTTAGTAAACTTAGCTCATGACTACAATGTCGTGGTAATTATGAGTAACCATGACTTTGAAAAGGTGCCAGCTAAAGATGTAATTGAATTTCGCTTACGAAAAATGGCTCAACTTGGTGCAGACGTCCCTAAATTAGCCTGCATGCCTCATAGTGCTACTGACGTTTTAACTCTTTTAGCAGCAACGGCGGAAATGAATGCAGAAATTGCTAATCCCTTGATTACTATGGCCATGGGCGATATTGGTAAAATTACTAGAGTAGCCGGTCAAGTTTTCGGTTCTAGTTTGTCCTTTGGTGCTGTTGGCAAAACTTCTGCACCAGGTCAGCTGTCGATTGCAGATTTGCGGAATGCGGAAAAGTATTTGGCAATACAGTAAATTTTATTAAGATAATAGATATTTTGAGTTAGCTTTGAGTATTATAGCTAACTCTTTTTTGCTGAAACCAAATTTACATGAAAAATAAGTGTTAAACTTTTTAATAATAATATTAAGTATTTTCAGGGTAACTTTAGTAATGGAGAAATGTATGACTGCAAACGGGAATATTGAATGGTTCAAAAATGCTAAATATGGCATGATGATTCATTGGGGATTATATTCTCTTCTTGCTGGTGAATATGAAGGAAAATCTTCAAGTTATTATGCCGAATGGATTCAATCTAAATTGCAAATACCTATTGTTAAGTACCGCCAACTTGCAACAGCTTTTAATCCAATTTATTTTGACGCTGATAAGATTGTCGCATTTGCTAAAAATTGTGGTATGAAGTATCTAGTAGTAACTACCAAACATCATGATGGTTTTGCAATGTATCATTCACAAGTTGACCCATATAACGTTTATGACGCGACACCTTTTCATAGAGATGTAATCGGAGAATTAGCAGAAGCTTGTCAAAAGGCAGGTTTGAAATTTGGTCTTTATTATTCGCAAGACCTAGACTGGCATGAACCTAACGGTGGCGGCTACCTTTCAAATGATATCGAATCAGCTGGTACTACTTGGGATAACAGCTGGGATTTTCCACAGAAAAACAAGAACTTTGCTCAGTGTTTTAATGACAAAATCATCCCCCAAATTAAGGAAATAATGAGTAATTACGGTGAGATAGCTACAGCCTGGTTTGATGTACCAATGACTTTAACTGAGGCTCAGAGTCAGGAAGTTTACGACACGGTGAAAAAACTGCAGCCAAACTGTTTAATCAATTCCCGTCTTGGTAATGGTAAATATGATTATGTTTCACTTGGTGACAATGAAATTCCAAGTGACAAAGAAGAAAATCAACAAAATGTTGATTATAATTCAATTGAAGGATTTAAACCGTCTCCTTATGGCTTATATGAAACGGCTGGTACAATTAACGATTCTTGGGGCTTTTCGTACCGCGATCAAAATTGGAAATCTCCCGCAACAATTTACCAATACCGCAAACATTTAAATAGTTTAGGAATCAATTATCTTTTAAATGTTGGACTTGATGGCTTAGGCAGAATTCCTTTACCAGCCCAAGAAAATATTGCTGCTGCAGCAAAATTGGTTGAAAATTAATAAAATGTTTTAACAATGATATGACCTCCGAAATTAAGTCAGTTTCGGAGGTCGTATTTTTTAGTTATTTAATACAATAAAGGGAGTGCGTCCTAAATGGATGCGTTTAATTAATGAAAGTAATTTTGGATTTTTGGAATGAGATCTTCTCTAGCTAAAACTTCTTTTTTTACTTTTTCATCGAAGCTAGTCAATAAGTATGTTTTTAACTTTTCAAGATATTCTTTAGAAGGACTTGATAATTTTAATGAGAACGTTAGCTGAATAGTTTTCCTTTAATTTCATCAAAATTATAGTGCTTTGATTTTTCAGCTTTTTTCAGCTTATTTACTAGCTCAAGAGCAGTAGTAAATTCATCATATTTTTCGATATCTATGAGCGCAAATTTGCCATAGCCATTTTTGGTAAGAAAAACTGGATTATCTTTTTTAACTTTATTAAGGACTTTATTGTAATTTCTTAATTCTGAAACGGGTTGGATTTGTAGCATAATCATCACTTCCTTTTGACAGATATTGTGCGCTGATTTTTAAAATGTCTCATTACTGTACGTTATTAACATTAATTATTCGTTAGACACGGTGATTTTTATAAAACTAAAATAAGATTTCTTCCATGATAAAGTTAAATAATTAACTCTATCAATTGTTATAAGTGTTAGGAAGTTAAGCTTGCACACTAATTAAATCCGGCAATAAAACTGGAATATATTATTTTTACGATTACAATTCCAAAGTAACTGGCAATTTTGCACAGAGAGCAAGACTTTGATTTCGATTTGGTGTAATTTAACCATAATAATACCAATAATACCCCCAAATTTATCTAAAATTTGGGGGTATTATCATTTTACTTGTTTAGCTAATTAGTCTTCGTAAGTGCCAACCTTTTTCAGTTTACCTAGAACACTCTCACCGTGAGGTGATTGTCCTATTGCAACAGTTAAATCACGGCCGGCTAGATTGCCATGGTGCTCACCATCAGTCCAGTGCGGATTACCAGTTACATCATAAACAACACCTTTAATAGCAACATAGGCTGGATTGCCATTTTTGCCATCATATTTTGCTAAAGACTCTTTTGTGAATTTTTCCATTGGAAATATCCCCTTTCCAAATACACTTACTAATTGTCACCTCAATTATAGTCGCAAAAAAATCACAAGTCTAACTTTTATTTTGATTTTTTTGATAGTTGAAACGCCAGCCAGCAATATCCCAGGGGGCAAAAGTCAGATCCAACTTACGCTGGTAAGCCTTTTCATAGGCTGCAACTTTTTGCTGATAATCACATGCCATCATCTTCTTGGAATTTTCATTGGCACTCAGTTTAACGTCTGGAAAAATTGGTGGTAAAACATGGACTACATATTTTGTTTGATAAAAATTAGGATGATCTTTTTCTAGTTTATCGATTGTCTGGATTTCAATAAAAGTTGAAATAACGGGAACATTTTGCTTAGCCGCAAAATAGTACGCGCCCCGTTTTAATTCACGTGGTTTGCGGTAATTCCACCACATTTCCTGTTCAGGATAAATTAAAACCCAGTTGTTTTGCTCTAAAGCATCATGCAGGTGATTCGGGAACTCGTTACCAACATAGCTGGGAGTTTCTATTAAGGGAATAGTGCCCACATAGTTCATTAAATAGCATAAAATTCCCGGTAATTTCAAATTAGTATCTTCAATGGCAATTGTTAATGAATGATGAGTTTTATTTGCTAAATGTTTAATTGGCAGGGAGTCAATTTGATTAAAATGATTGGCCGTAATAATTGCCCCGCCTTGAGGTAAATCAGCCAGGTTTTCGAGTCCGGTAAATGTGGTCGATGATGTTAAAATACGCATCAAAGTATTGAAAAGCAAGTGACCAATTCGATCATTTATTTTTCCCTTGACAGTTTTTTGTTCATGCCAAAAATTGTTGACTAATTCTTTACTCTCTTTAAGGGATAATACAGGGTCACCAATTTCGACTTTGGCATGCCAATCCCTGTTAGCAACAGCTTTTTTAATATTTTGAATTACTTGTTCACGATTGTCACCGATAATCATAAACTAACAGGTCCTTGTTTTTTTACATTAGCCCAGTTATGAGGGTCATTAATGGTTTTATCTTCTTTGGCCAGCATATGATCCAATTTGTGCCGGTCTTCATCACGCTGTTTATCAGTATAATTATTTAATTCTGCTAACAAATCATTGTAAAACTTAGTTTCTTTGGCACTGTTCCAAAAATATTCTTCATACTGCACATTTTGAAAATGCCACGGTTTAAAGAAAAGATTATAGTGAATTAAACTGGGATTAGCTAGGGGCTCAGTATTATCATTTGGCATGGCGTCCCATTTGGGATCTAAATGTAAAATTCTTTTATCGCCAATTTCATTTAAGTAGTCTTGATCAGGAGCAATACAGTCAAAATGATATTTTTTGAGTAAACTCATAAAATGGTCAATAAAGTGTTCGTCGCGAAAGGCTTTGCAGTTTAAAACCAGCATTCCGGAATTAATATATTTTTTCGGATCAAGCACTAGCACTTCTTTAATATACTTCACCATTTTTGTCACATGTTGAATTGAAGAGTCGGTGCAGGCGGCAAAGAGGTGACTACCTAGCTTAGTGTCATACAGTCTGCCAATATCATCGTTAACGATTGTGTCACTGTCGATATAAATAGCCTTATCGTATTGGGGAAACAGATCAGGAATGAATAAACGGTAGAAAATGGACATGGTAAAAAAGTCAGCCCGCAAAAAGTTTTCGGTACGATTCTGAATAGGGGCAACTATTTCATCATTAATATTAAAAAACTTAACGTGAACGTTGCTGGTGCCTATTTCTTGTAAGTCCTGTTTATGCTGAGCAGTTAGAACCTGACTTAAAAAATAAACTGTATAATCTTTATCAATAGCGGCATTTTTAACCAAGGAATTGAGCGATACTGCCGCGTATTTTGTAAAGTCATCACTGATAGCATAAAAAACTGGAATTGTCATGTTGTAATTTTTCTCCAAACGTTATTTTTTTATTAAATTGCTTTTAACATTAAGATAATTAGTCAAAATGTCGTCATATTCATGCAATTTTAGCACTTTATGTACACGTTGAACATCCCACGGCTTAACCGTCAAGGTATGAAAGACAGGCCAAAAGCGAAAACTCGTAGTAAAGTGTTGGATTACAGTATCTGGCTGCAATTTATACTGTTCATTATAACGCCTGGGAGCAATTTTCTTTTCTCGCGCATAACGGTTAAGTGCAGTTTGATCTGGCATTAAAACAGTTCTGGTTTGTAAGAGATGCCGAATGCGGGCAAATAAGTTAGTTTTCCTGATTTCAGGCAGGTTAAGCAGCAAAACGCCGGAATTAACGTAATCAAACACTTTGTGTTCGTGCAAATTGTGGAAAAAGAAGCGCCCCCAGTAATCAAGGACACCAACAAGTTCAGTGCCAGTTAAATCTTGCTGGTAAAAGTTGACTAAGCTGCGTCTGACAATCACGTCAGCATCAAGATATAATATTTTATTTGGCAGCTGCGGTATTTCATCCGCAAAAAGTCTGAGCATAGCATAGGGAGTAAAATGAGTACTCATATTTGCTATGAGAGGTTCTCTGACAAATAAACCAGTACAGTCCATCAATTTTAAAGTGTTTTGGGGATTTTGCTTTACTAAGAGTGATTTGAGATAATCAGCCGCGTGCTTACTAAAAGGCTGAAATTTTTTATGATAACTTTGAGTATACATTGTTAGGATGTATATATGGAGTTCTTGGGCACCACTGTTTTTCAATAATGAAAGGGTAGCGATAAGAATGCCATCTTCGGCGTTATGGTCACCGCAAAAAAGAATATTCATTGAGAACTCCTTAATTTATTTTTTGGTACGTGCAATATTCATAATTACTTTTTAAGGCTCGTTTTTGCATTGTTTGATAAATTTCCTGTTGCAACTTTTCTTGTGCCTGCTTTTTACCAATGTGTGAATCTGGGTAAAAAGGGCCATCTAGATACACAATTATGCGCGGCCTTTTACCCCATTTGGGCTTAGTATAAGTTGTAGTCATAGTAAAACTGGCCACGCCAAGTGTAACGGGAAAGTGCATACTGGTTGCAGGAAAAGGCCTGATTTTAGTGTAATAGGGCCAAACGTGAGCTTCAGGATAGATGACAACTACTTTTTTAGCCTTAATAACGGTAGCTACTGCCTTAATTAGTTTACCAGATTGCTGTAAGTTCTGACCCACAGGAAGCCCAAAATAAGGCAAAACCAGTTTGCCTAACACAGGGATGCCCCAATTTGATTGTGCCCCAATTGCATAATAATTTTTGGTTGGAATAATACTTAGCGGTAAAACCACGTCACCAAAGGCTTGGGTATGGTTGCCATAGATAAAGTAGCCTTGATTTGCGGC
Organism: Lactobacillus sp. ESL0259; assembly: GCF_003693045.1. NCBI lineage: Bacteria > Bacillati > Bacillota > Bacilli > Lactobacillales > Lactobacillaceae > Lactobacillus > Lactobacillus sp. ESL0259. The sequence goes on from NZ_REHP01000002.1 coordinate 19,040, forward strand.
AGCTTGCAGCTTATCCTTGCCAACTATCTTTACCCTTAAAACCAACTTAATATAGATTATACTAATTAAATGCCCTAATGAACGTACAATTTTTGCCCAGACTTTTCCACCTAAAGAATGGGGGAAAATATTATAGCTATTTGGCAAGTGATAATCCTGGCTCTGGCTAACTACCAAATCATCAGTTAAATGATGATAAAAGTATTTGTGCTTACCCATGAAACCCTTCTTTCGATAATGCCATCAAGTAATTCTATCATGAATCTTGTAAGATTAAAAAGGGGGGGCGATATAGGTTAGTTGTCATAATTTATAATCTAATATAAGTATTTATATAATACTGATAAGAATAATTTTTCTAGATAAATACTCATCTGCTTTATAAAATGAGCTCGGATAAATGTAATATTTTGTAAATACATATTTATAATGCGATTTTTTATTAATTGCTATATAATAAGAGTATAGCCTAAATAAAAAGTAACTAGTATTATAGCTAATTATGCTAATTATATTATGTAAATACAAAATGGTAGCAATTAATGAAGTCCAATCTGAATTTTGTGCCCAGCAACTAAAGGGGACGGATATTGATACTGGGGCTGCGATCAGTTTTCCTTTGGGCCAAACTACAATAACTTGTAAATTGGCAGAAACTAAAGATGCATTACAAAATGGTGCTAATGAAATCGATTATGTTGTTAATTTAACGCAAGTGCGAGCTCATAATTGGTCTTATATCGAAGATGAAATGACTCAAATGGTTAAACTTTGCCGTGACCATCATGTACCATGTAAGGTTATTTTTGAAACCTGCTACTTGACTAAGGCTGAAATTAAGCAGCTGGCCTTAATTGCTAAAAAGGTGAAACCAGATTTTGTCAAAACTTCAACTGGCTTTGGCACCGCTGGTGCAAAAGTAGAAGATGTTAAGCTAATGAAAGAAAATGTTGGCCCAGATGTCAAAGTCAAAGCAGCAGGCGGCATCCGTAATACTGATGATTTCCTGGCAATGATCGCAGCTGGGGCCGAACGTATAGGTACCAGTTCAGGTGTAAAGATTATTGAAACTCTTAAACAACGATTTGAAAAAGACGGCATTAACGCAATTGAAATTTAAATAAAAAGTCAGTGTAAAAAAAGTAACAGCTAACTCTTTACACTGGCTTTTTGCATGGTATATTATTTTTATAATGACATAATTAATAATGTGAAAGTGATGGAATAAATTGGCAGAAAAAGAACTCCCTAAATACCAAGTAATTGCCAATGATCTTTTGAATAAAATTCAAACTGGTTTTTACCCGCAAAATACAATTATTCCACCGGAAACTGTATTAGCGGGTAAATATCAGGTAAGCAGGCCAACAATGCGGCAAGCAATTTCATTGTTAGTTAATCAAGGTTATCTGGAGCGAAAACGTAAGCGAGGGACACTAGTTAAAAAAGTTAAGATTGAGCAAGAATTTACCCATTTGATTGAAAGCTATAGCGCAGAAATGAGTGCTAAGGGTATCTACCCTAAAACCAACTTGCTTTATTTTGATGAAGAAAAAGCTACACCCGAAGTATGCAAAAATTTACAGCTGCCTGAGAAAGCACCGGTTTTTAAATTAGTGCGGCTGCGCTATGCTAATGATCAACCGATTGTTTTAGTTACAACTTATGTGCCTAAACAGAGGATACCTGAGTTGATTAATTATAATTTTGCCCAGGAGTCTTTATATAGTACTCTTGAAAAATACCATTTAAAAGTTACGCGAGTAGTGAGGCGATTGGAAGTAATAGAAGCTGACGAAACTACCGCCAACTTATTAAACATTGCAGTTAATAAGCCGGTGTTCTACTTTCACACTCAAGGACTGACAAGGGATGAACGGCCAATTGAATATTCGATTGCTAAATATCGGGGAGATATTAACTCGTTTATAATTGATGTCCAGCGCTAATTTTATACATTAAAAAAGTCTTACTTTGCCTGTGCAGGTCAAAGTAAGACTTCTTTTATTGAATTTTGATTGAGCCCACCGAGCTGATAGCAGTTAATTGGTTGGCACTGCCTTCATGCTTGTAAAAGTGCTTGCCCATTCTACTGCCGTGAAAGTAGATTGAGCCAAGAGTAGTAGATAAATCATAATCAGTCTGATCATCTCTGTCGTCTAACGTTTTTAGTGATCCGGCAGCTAGTTGAAAGTGGTTTTTTCCTTGTAAACCTTTGATCTTGACAGATCCGGCAGCTAGATTTGCATTAGAATTCATCTTACACTGGTAGATATCTAAATTACCCGCATCTAAACGTATTTTAGTATCATTTTGAATCGTGACGTCCTGTAATTTTAAGGAACCAGCATTTGCTCTGACATCAAGTTTCTGCATATTCAGGCCACTCAAATTAAGTCTACCGGAAAAGTCGTTTATTCGTATCTCATTGAGCACGGCAGTCTGGGGAACCGTAATTGTCATTTTATATTCGGCTTTGCAAATATAAATTTTTTTCTGATGATTATGAGGATAATGAGGCTTTTGCTCACGAATAAAAAGAGTTTGTTCTGCCACACTAATTTTCATGCGCTCAGGATTAATGTCATGAGTTGATATATGAAAATCAGCGCCCACTTGAACAGTAACATTAGCAACATATGTTTTTGCATCTATGTTGCTAAAATTTTCCAAATCAATTTCTTGTGATTCTACTTTTTCATCTTCAAATTCTTGATCAAAGTCTCCGTCAATATGTATTTCCATAATTAAGCTATCTCTTATCTTTTAACACTAATTTAATTTTTCCTTATGATATCATGCTAGTTTAAGCTAGGCAATAAAAAATTAAACTTTGTATTTATTACTTTGATCTAGACAGTTAGAAAGATTTGAATTAATTTCAAAAATCAATTCAAATCTTTTTGCTTTATGCTGGTAATTAGCTGCAGATTGTATAGAAGTTAAATCTATAAGAATGTCACCGTCACCACAGGGAACTTTGAGTAGCGACGCACCCCTCTTAATTTTTTAGTAAAATGTTTGTGATAGGTTATTACCGTGAATACAAGTTCATCCTCAGAAGAAATTGCCAACTGGTAACTGGCCTTAGATGGTCTACTCATTTATTGAATTTTGATTGAGCCCACCGAACTGATAGCAGTTAATTGGTTGGCACTGCCTTCATGCTTGTAAAAATGCTTGCCCATTCTATTACCATGAAAGTAGATCGATCCTAAAGTGGCAAATAAATCGTAATCTGTCTTATGCTCTTCATCATCTATCATTTTTAATGAACCAGCGGCTAGATTAAAGTGGTTTTTCCCTTGCAAGCTTGTGACCCTGATAGTTCCGGCAGCCAGATTTGCATTAGAATTCATCTTACAGTGATTGATGTATAAACTACCAGCGTCTAGCACCATTTCGGCTTTATTTTGGATCATGATGTCCTGTAATTTTAAGGAACCAGCATTTGCTCTGACATCAAGTTTCTGCATATTAAATCCAGCTAGGTCAATGTTGCCAGCAAAGTCAATTATCTGGACTTCATTGAGCTCTGCAGCTTGAGGTATGGTAATAGTTATTTTAGGTTTAATTTTGCGAATATAAACTTTTTTGTTAAAATGAGGCTTTCGTGCACGAATAAAAAGGGTTTTCTCTACCACACGAATTTTTATCCGATCAGGATTAATGTCATAAGTTGATATATGAAAATCAGAGCCTACTTGAACAGAAACACCAGAGGCGGCTATTTCAACATCTATGTTGCTAAAATTTTCTAAATCAATTTCTTGTGATTCTACTTTTTCATCATGAGTTTCAAATTCTTGATCAAAGTCTCCGCCAATATGTATTTTCATGATTAATCTGTCCCTTATCTTTTTAACACTAATTTAATTTTTACTTTATCTTATAATATAATGCTAGTTTAAGTGAAGCAATAAAAAATAAAGTATTAGATTTAGTCAACTAAAATAACCAATTAAAGAGACTTGGATTAATTTTAAAAATTAATCCAAGTCTTTTGCTTTATGAGTTTAATCAGCTGCAAGATGTATAGAAGTTAATTTATGAGAATGTCACCGTCACCACAAGAAACTTTGAGTAGAGGCGCACTCTTTAATTTTTTAGCAAAATGTTTGTGATAGTTATTACCATGCAATATAAGTTCATCCTCTGAAGAAGTTGTCAACTGGTAACTGATCTTAGGAGGTCTGCTCATTTGGAAATCTCCTTCACTTAAATTAAAGGAGCTGTCAGCCAATAATTTGGAATCATTGACTCTTACATCACCATCACCCAAAGTTGCCTTAATTTTAAATTGACTATTTGTAATAGTTAAATCACCTTCATTAAAGTTTAAAGTACTATTCGTTAAAATTGAATTATTAACTTTTAAATCACCGTCGACCAGGTCAAAATTGGCTTTGCGAGCTTTCACGTTTTCAGCACTGACATTACCATCTTCAAGCTGCAAGTTGAGGTCAGAAACAGTTAAGTTAGTTAAATGAATATTACCTTCAGAACATGATCCTGATATTTCTGTGATAGAGTCATCTGCCGGAACGGTAACATTTACCTGATAAGTCCCGTCCTCATAAGCATTATTGTCAGAAATGGTCAGCTGGTCGTCTTCAACTTTAGCACTAATCTTTTTGATATTAGGACCGCTGATGGTAACTTGAAAGTCGTTTCCTTTAGTGATTTGGATATTGGGCTCTTCGGCGTCAATATTAATCTTAGAAAATTTGCCTACATTAAAAGTACGTTTTTTGGCTACTACGTTGTGGGATTTTCTACTTCTTTGATTATGATTAAAAAAATTGCCAATATTAGTTGTCTGGCCCGAATGAATATTATTGATATCTTCATTGCCACCTTTGGCATGGCCAAAAATAAATAAAATTATGCCAATAATGACGATCAGCCCGCTAATTTGGTAAAACTTTTTCATTGCTCTCCTCCTTGTTTGGGCTACGTTTTTTTGAATAGGTGCTACTTACCAAGAAAGCATCTATGTAAATTACTTGCCCACTAATTAATTAGAATATCGCCATCCATACTGGTAACTTTTAGTACGGGTTTATTTTTAACTTTTTTTGCAAAATGGTTGGAATGGTAAGAACCTTTAAACATGATTTTATCATCCGAATGGTTGGTCAATACATAGTTGATTTTAGGGGCATTTGACATTGAAAAGTCGCCGTCATTCAATATAACTGAGCTGTTATTTAGTATTTGAGAGTCGCTAATTTTAACATCGCCATCATTTAGTTTTAGTGAACTACGTGAAAAAGTTGACTGGTTTACTTTGAGGTCACCGTCATTTGAATTTAGGTCAAGGTTTTTTGCAGTAAGCTTATTAAGCAAAACGTCGCCATCTTCTATTGTCAAATTGATGCGGGGAACATTTAAACTGTTGATATAAAAATCGCCTTCTTCACAAAAACCAGTTATCTTTTTCACTGCGTTTTTAGCAGGAATATAAATGTCGACTGCATAATAACCATCATTATAATGATGTTCTGGCTGATCCGAAATAGTGAGCTGATTGTTAGCGACATTGGTTTTTATTTTTTTGATGTCTGCTCCGTGACCACCTCTAACCACCACTTTAAACTTGTTAATATCCTTAAGTGAAATTCTGATATCGGGTCTGTAACAGGCTAACTTAATACTGTCGAACTTATTCACGTAAAAAGTCTTGCTTGCATTATAATGAGTGCGTTTACCATTATAATCATGTGACGGGTTATCATTTAATCTAAATACGAGTAGTAGAATCAGCCCGATAAGCAGTATCACACCACCAATTTTATAAAACTTTTTCATTTTTATTTTTCCTTATCTGTATTTTTGTCAGAACTCGTCTGAAAGTAATTTTTCTTAAGCAGGTTTTTACCTAAGTTTCTAATAATTTGGGTACACTTGGCAATCAAAATTTTGCCTAGTTTGACAATAAACGGGAGTAACAGCAGGATGACGCCGATATAAATTAACGATTTACCTAAATAGACGCAGCCTGTTGGCCAATCACTGGTGAATAGGAGAGATAGCGACTTCAGGAAGTTAAAACCACCACCAACAAAAAAATTAAACAAAAATCTTATTAAGGCAAAAAATAAGCCAAAGAAAATAGCCAGTAAAAAGAAGATTGCGAATAAAATTACCAAAATAAGCGGTATCCCGATCGGAGCAGCACAAATTCCCAATAATATATACCAGCTGGCCTTTAAGTTTGACTTAGGAGTTTCTGTTTTGGCAGGTGCTGAATCATCTTTAGTTGAATAATCAGCTAAGATATTGATTGCCAGCTGTTTAGGAGTTCCTAATTCCGCCTCAATTGTAGAACGTCTGACGAAGTCGCCATCTAATAAAAATTCACGGTAAAATTCAACGACATCTTCACGGTCTTTTGCAGGTAAATCGACTAAGTTTTGTTCAAGTTCGGCAATATAATCAGCAATTACTTTGGTCATTTTGTCCTCCTAATACTTGATTAACTTTTGCACTAAAATCTAGCCATTCATCTTGAATTGAGTTTAGCATCGTTATTCCTTCAGCAGTAATATGGTAGTAGCGCCGGTTTCGCCCCTGATAAGGCTCATCATAAGTTGTTAAGCAGTTATCCTTTTTTAGTCTTCGTAAAACAGGGTAAATAGTTGACTCGGAGATAGAGAAAATCTTTTGCACATTTTGCGTCAAAGCGTAGCCATACAGATCATCTTGTTTTAGAAAAGCTAAAACCGCACCATCTAGCAAACGAGTTGGTATTTGGATTGCCATGCTTTGCCTCCCCTAATATTATATGTTATATAATATTTTAATTTAGGCCGCAGAAATTAGCAAGTACCAAGCCATAACTTTTTTATAAATATACCGAAAAATTAACAATCGACCTTTCTCAAAATGTTAGGACAAAAAATAACCGTCTCTGTGCTGGCATACTTTGGCGGTTATTAATTTGGCTCTATAATTTATCCTGTTGATGACTTATCCATGTGGTAAGCTGTTAAGTTTACCTGTTACATTATTATATGTAACCCACACATATGATGATGACTTAATAGCTAAAGCGGATGAGGTTATTCGATTTTAAAATGTTGTAGTAGTGCAGCTTTTAGAGGAAGCTTTATAGCTTGAATAAAATAGAAAAAACCTGATAAGCACAAAGTTATCAGGCTTTTTGCTAGCAATAATACTAGCTAGAATCTAAATTAATGATCAAAGTGGGCTATTCCAAATATATGTCGAGAAACAGGTGAACTTTTTCTTGTTAATGAGCGAAATATAAGAACATGTGTAATAGTAAATTGATTAGACGATATCTTTTTAACAGATGTATTTCTAACTGATGATAATATCTCCGTCTCTTGAGACTGCTGTTAGGGAATCACTTTGTGTGTTTTGACTATTAAAGCTGTTGCCAATATTCGAATGGTGATAAATGATGTCTCCATCACTTGTTTTTAATTGTACGCTGATCTCGTGAGCAAGATGGCTTAACCTCAAATCACCATCTACAGTTTTAACAATGTTTTTGCTAGTAAGCTGACTGCGCTCAATTTTAATATCTCCGTCTCTTGCTTCTAGGTTGAGGTTAGCGTGACATTGGTTAATTTTTACATCGCCATCACCTGTTTTGACGACTATTTGCTTAAGGATACTGCGTTTAAAGCTGAGATCTCCGTCATGAACTCTGCTTGATAACTGAGCAACTTTTGATTGAGTGACAAAGAAGTCAGAGTCTCTGCCAAAAAAGGTTAGTTGGTCTGAGACTTGAACGTTATTTAAGTATAAGTCGCCATCATGCAAGTTAAGTACAAGATTATTGAGACTGAGATTTTGTAACATAACGTCGCCATCGCGGTTATGTCCGCTAATTCCAGTTAACGAATCTACATTAGGAACGGTAATTTCTACACGGCTGGCATTGGTAAGTCTGTTGAATATAAGCACATGAGTTTTTTGTTTAGTAGGAAACTCTTTAACTACTAATGTCTGCTTAACTAAATCTATTTGTATTGGCCGACTACTATAATCTGCCACTACTACTTGAAATTGCTGACCTTGACGAATCACTACATCGGTGTCCAATACTTCCAGTTTTACTTCACTAAAGTCTCCAAGAGCAATAGTACGCTCCCTGCGCGGATATTTTTTAACACGCAAGCCGTTAAAATAATTATCACTGGCATGCGGAGCATTAGCAGAAGATGTGGCTGCTATTAAAAACCTAACATAATCATGTTTAATTTGTTGGGCCAAACTGTCTGGAGTTCCTAATTCTCTGTTAATTTCTTCTTTTGTTTGAAAGTCACCATCAAGTAGAAAATCACGGTAAAAATCTAATGTGTATTTTTGCTCAGCTGTGGACAAAGTTGATAAATTAAGAGCTAACTTTGAGATAAAATTTTCAAATAGTGGATTCATCATTTTTCTCCTGTTACTAAAAACGTACTTTTCCTTTTATTATACGCTAAAAATTATGATAAAAATATTAAAATTACTTAAAATAAAAAATTAATTAGACCACAAAAATTGCCCAATGATCCGATCTACTTTGTAATTTTCATGTAATTTACTGTGTTGACCATTTGCGCCCTTAATTTTGATTTCATGATACTTGCCTTTGCCTCTTAGTAGATAACGTAAAGATTGCGCTGAAACACAACTGACATCATCATCTGAATTAGTACCGTCTTCTTTATTACCAAAAATATTTAATATAGAAACATTATTGGGAAAACTATGACGGTGCATTAAAAAATATTTGTAGGATTGGGTCATGTACTTTGGCCGTCCATTTTTGAGTAGGTAATTATGGTTAGGTTCCTCATCTATGCCAATGATGCCATTAAAGGGTGCACCAAGATTAACTTGCTTTTTTAATCGCGGTAAGTTACTATCTTTACCATATTTTAGCTGGTAGGCAAGTGTCATAATGTTTCCCATGGAATGAGCAACGGTATTATAGTATTTAATATGATATTTCTGTTTTAAAAGTAAAATCAAATTATAAAACCACTCGCGGGTAGTATAATAATTACTGTTTTTGTTGTCCTGTAAAATCACTTGAATAAGTGGTCGTTTAGTAGCGCGGGGCCAACTTCCTCGTAAATCAACTTTGCCGCTAGCAGAAATTCTGGCCGTTAAGACTTTATGAGCACCATTATGCTGCTGAGCATATGCAATCATGCCCGCAGTAGATCGTGCTCCCGCACCATAGCCGTGCAAATAGATGGTAGGCACTGCTGCAAAAGGAGTTTTTTTCTTGAATGTGGAGCTAACTTTTTCATCCGGCTCAAGGTTTGTCTTTTTAAAAGTATGGCACAGCATGGTTGCAAGCAGCAGCACACTAAGAATACTGCCTAATCCAATTAACCATTTTTTCTTCATAATATTACCTTTTTTATAATTGATTATTAATTATATCTTACGTGTATTATTCTAATATTAAAATGGCAAAGTGCTAATAATATAGCTTAAATAGCAACGCTAGCTCTAGATGTTCTTACATTGAAAGGAAATTTATTTAATGGCACCAATTTTTATTTTAATCAGAGGAAACTCAGGCAGTGGTAAAACCGTTTTAGCTAATTATTTGCAAAAACAGTTTGGCTACCAAAGATGTTTACTTTTGCATGAAGATGTATTGCGCCTTGATCTTTTACATGTTAAGGAAAAAGTAGCAGCACCAACTGCCAGTCTAATAGACTCATTGGTAATGTGGGGCCGGCAGTATTATCCCATAATTATATTAGAAGGGATATTGCCCAAAAAGATTTATGGCCCAACTCTAACTAAAATAATTCATGAATTCGGTGCAGGAGCTTTTGTTTATTATTTAGATATTTCTTTTGCACAAACAATAAAAAACAATAATAAAAAGGGCAATCCTTTTCCACTCGCAACTCTTCAAAAATGGTGGCTTGAAGAGGATATACTTGGCGGAAATGAGCGTAAACTGGCAGAAGGCTCGATCAAGGAATCGGCAGAGGCAATTTTGACAGATATTGCAGATTATAAAATGAAAAAAGGTGACCGGAACGTCACCTAAAATTTAATTAATTAAAAAAGGCAATAAAAAAAGCACCGACTACTTGCAGTGCTATTTTTATTATGGTGGGTGGCCAGGGGCTCGAACCCTGGACCCACGGATTAAGAGTCCGTTGCTCTGCCAACTGAGCTAGCCACCCGTTATCATTTCTGTTGACAGTTAACTATGATAACAATTAATTTGCTTTTTGACAAGGCTTTTGTGTAAAAAAGTATGAAGAATTCTACTTAGCCTTTGACTGACTCCAAAATTTTAGTTAGGCATCTAAGAGATGATTTTGATATTTTATAAAATTTATGATGTTTTGCAAAATTAGAGCAAGATTATCAGAATTGACAAATAAAAACTATTTGATACTATATAAAGGTTTAACAAAAAAAGACAGCAATCAAGTAATTGCTGTCTTTAATAATCAATGGGTGGCCAGGGGTTCGAACCCTGGACCCACGGATTAAGAGTCCGTTGCTCTGCCAGCTGAGCTAGCCACCCATAAGCGTTATTACAAATAACCAACGGAGACTATTATGCTATTATTTTCGATGAAATGCAAGTTTTTTTATTAAATTTTGATGACTTTTTTGGCTAATAAACTAAAAACCAGTATAATGATAACAAAAGGGGGCTTTTCGATGTCAAAGAAAATTCTCGTTGTTGATGATGAAAAACCGATTTCTGATATTATTAAATTTAATTTGACAAAAGAGGGTTTTGACGTTGACACTGCATATGATGGTGAAGAAGCCATCAAAAAAGTTGACGAATACAATCCTGACTTAATGATTTTAGACTTGATGTTACCCAAAAAAGATGGTTTGGATGTAGCTCGTGAAGTAAGACAAACACACGATATGCCCATAATTATGGTTACGGCTAAAGATACTGAAATTGATAAAGTTTTGGGTCTGGAAATGGGTGCAGATGATTATGTGACTAAGCCTTTTTCTAACCGTGAACTAGTGGCACGGGTGAAGGCTAATTTGCGTCGGCGTAATATTGTTAAAAAAGATGAAAGTGCTGGCGATGATAGTTCAACGAAAAATATTACCATTGGCAATCTGGTAATTATGCCAGATGCCTATATTGTTGAAAAAGAAGGCAAAAAGATTGAGCTGACTCACCGTGAATTTGAGTTGCTCTATTATTTAGCCCAGCACATGGATCAGGTAATGACCAGGGAACATCTTTTACAGACTGTTTGGGGTTATGACTACTTCGGTGATGTCCGGACAGTTGATGTTACTGTGCACCGTTTACGTGAAAAAATTGAAGATAATCCAATTCAGCCGCAGATTTTAGTAACTCGTCGCGGTGTTGGCTATTACGTTAAGCAGCCTAATGAAGACTAACAAAGAAAGCCCCGCAGTATTTTACAAGCGCGGCTTTCTTTTTATTTAATTTTGTAAAACTATGAAAAAATTCAAGAATAAGTTTAAACATTTAACCATTTCGATAAATACTACTTTAGCCATTGTGTTCATGGCGATGATCATCGCTACTATTGAAGTTATTGGTGCCTATTTTACCCGCCAATTGGAACAAAACAGTATTGAAAATTTTCAATCATCCATTCAGGTTTTGCCAATAGTTTCTAACCAGTTGTCAACGCAATTACTAAAAGACAATAAGCATACTGACAGTAATTTAAACAGAATTGTCAATGACTACAGCAATGGTATAGGTACGATTAGTGAAATTATTGTGGTAGACAATAAGGATATTATTCGTGCAGTTTCAAACCTAAATGATAAAAACCGGATTGGTCAGCGTGTCAATAATACTTTAGTTAAGCAGGTAACTTCAACTGGCAGACAGGCAACTAAAGTTGTCAATGAAAACGGAGACTATATGGTGCAAGTTACCCCTTTGAACGCAGGTAACGGCTCCGCCAACACTGTTGGTGCAATTTATGTCCGAGCGTCAATGCAGGGGGTTTTTAATGACCTGCGCAATATTTCATTGATGTTTTTGGTCACTTCTATGATTGCCGCAGTAATGGGGGCAATCTTATCTTTAGTAGTCTCCCATGCGATTACTAAGCCCATTGAGGAAATGCAAAGCCAGGCACTTAATATTGCCGATGGTGATTATTCAAGTCAGGTAAAAATCTATTCCAACGATGAATTAGGGCAGTTAGGTCAGGCCTTTAATACCTTGTCTGTTAGAATTGAGCGCTCTCAAGAAGAATCTGAAAGTGAACAGCGTAGGCTGGACAGCGTACTGTCTCATATGAGTGATGGCGTTCTTGCAACTGACCGGCATGGTAATGTTAATGTTGTCAACCAAATGGCGCTCAATTTTTTAAACCAAACGGAAGATGAAATCATTAATCAGCCGATCGCTACAGTTTTAGGCTTAAAAGAGTCCTCACAAGATTTAATTGCCAATCAGAAAGGCATAGCAATCACCCTGAGTAAGGGAACAAGGGATGAAGTCATTCTACACGCCAGTTTTTCTCTTATTAAAAGAGTTACGGGCTTTGTTTCTGGTAGTGTCTGTGTTTTGCATGATATTACTGAACAACAGAAGAATGAAAATTCCCAAAAGCAGTTTGTTTCTAATGTTTCCCATGAATTACGTACGCCACTTACTAGTTTACACGCATATATTGAGACGTTAAATGAAGGAGCATGGAAAGATCCCAATGTTGCCCCCAAATTTTTGCAGGTAACGCAAGAAGAAACTGAGCGCATGATTAGAATGATCAGTGAACTTCTCAGCCTGTCAAGAATGGACAGGGGAGTTTCCAAAGTTGATTTAGAGTGGGTTAACTTTAATGATTTTGTAGCTCATATCTTGGATCGCTTCGACATGATTGTTAAAACGGATAAAAAAGAAAATAAAAAGTACACCATTACTCGTGAGTTGGGTACGCAGGCGTTATGGGTAGAAATTGATACTGACAAGTTTGCGCAGGTAATTGATAACATTATGAACAATGCCATTAAATATTCGCCTGATGGTGGCGTGATCACAGTAAAACTGCACTCAGAGCAAAAGCGCATTGTTTTGAGTATTGCCGATCAGGGCTTGGGTATACCGCGAGAAGATTTAACTAAAATTTTTGATCGCTTTTACCGCGTTGATAAAGCTCGCTCACGGGCTCAGGGTGGTACAGGATTAGGCTTGGCGATTGCTAAAGAAATAGTGGAAGAACATCACGGTCATATTTGGGCCAACAGCAGTGAAGGAAAGGGCTCTACTTTTTATATTTCTCTGCCTTATGAGCCAATGAGTGAAGGGGATGATTGGGATGAAGTCTAAATTTAAGCTTGGCGACGCGTTGCTTTTAATAGGAACTTTGGCGGTTTTTGGTCTGTCAATTGTACTCTGGATATTCATTATGACTAATGACCAGTATTTCAATCGTATTAGTCAAACCAGCAGGGTTGCAGAACAAACACGAAGCCACCGCGATCGGATTGTTTCCAATCTTTATATTCCAACTAATTCTTATGGCTTTAAAAATGGTCAGTTGTACCGCTTGTATGATGCTAAAAAGAATTTACCTCTGGAATTTGTCAAAGAAATAAAAGGGGTAAAGTACCGTAATATTAAGAAAATTAGCACGGATAAAAAACAATATGAGGAAATGTTGCATAATTCGGAGTGTGTCCAGTTAAGCTTTCCAAAAGAAGTCAGCATTAATTTGTTCACTAAGAAAAACGTTAAAAAAGGCGATCCTAAGTTTCGTCGTATCTTCATCACAAATAGTAATGATTTCCTTTATTTAGGTAATGATAAGACTTATACCATTTACCGCATTAATTTAATTAAGGGTGACTTTAATAAACTGCGTAGTTATGCCAGTAACGCTCGGGGCAAGATCCCCGTTGAGTTTGTGCGCCTCAAAAATTGTTATGAAGTTTTTTTCACCAAACAAGACCACTGGCGCATATACAGCTATCTGACAAATACGCAAACCGATTCTTACTTTGTTTCTCGCCTTCTAGGTACGACAAATGTAACTACACGCTCTAATAAAAAAGGCTGGGTTACGTATTCGCTTAACTACTATACTAACTTAAGAGTGCCAAAGGCTAAAACCGACCGGCATGATTTTCACTATACTCGTTATGAAAAACGCAAAGACATAACATTAAATGACCAATTGCTGGAAAGTGTCAATTTTGTTCATAAGCTTGGCTTGAGTGAACAAGATTTACGTTATTTTGATACAACGGATGATTCCATTAGCTATGCTAATTATGTTGAAGGGATACCCGTCTTTTGGGATAACAGCAGTCCTCAAGTGATGACATCATTTACTGGAGATGCAGTTAAAGTTGATTTTAACAATACGGATTTACAAATTCCGATACCTTTTGATGGACAAACAAAAACCCTGCCAGCAAGTGCAACGGTAATGCAAAGATTAGTTAATGCCGGTATGAGAAAAGAAGAAATTCAACGCATAATAGTGGCTTTTGGTGTGGAAAAGGATAATTCACATGATCACCTGGTTAATCTAGTACCAGGTTATTATGTGAAAGCTTATAATCAATGGAAGAGTTTAGCTGAATGGGAAAAAGTTGATTTTCTGAGTTTAAATAAATATAAACAGGCAATAATGGAAGAAGGGAAATAAAAATGGACCGTAAAAGAATAGAATGGTTATTTTTCATTATTTTCTTGTTAATTGATATTTATTTAGGAATAGAAATTTGGCGTTCTCCTATTAGCTTAAGTGATACCTCCGGTTCCACTGCAACAAGTATCCGGGCCGAGATGCGTGCTGACGGCATTGATATTCCCCTCCATATTTCGCATAAGCAACAATCTGGTTATTACTTAGCTGTTAAGAATCGTGACTATCTTTCTCGTAAAAGCAGCAGTTTAACGCAAGTTACTACTCATTATTCCAAGAGTGATAATTCTTTAACTGGTACACCAAAATCCCTGATTTTGCTTAGTGGGAATCGTAAAAAAAATTTACAACAACTAGAGGATTTTAAAAATGACCCTAAAAATGTTCCTTACGGTAAAGAATTTAAATTCGAACCCAGTATGTCAGGAGATAATACTTATTGTTATGTCCAAAATACTGATTATGGTCGGATTTATGATAGCGATGCTCAGCTAACAATTAATGTGCGCGATAATCAAATTGTTAACTATACTATTTCTTATATGGGTCCTATTAATGCTGTACGTGAACCACAATTAATTATCAGTGCCTGGCATGCTGTCAAAGCAATGTATACTGATAGGGAAATTGTCAACAATTCACGTGTGATGCAAGTTAGCCTGGGTTATTCTAAATTAACCGACGTTCGCGGGAGCACTATTTTATTACCAACTTGGTTAATCCAGGTAGAAAATAAGACTACTAAGAATATCACTGTTAAAAGAGTTAATGCATTTACAGCACAAATCTTGCAGGGCAGCTCATATAATGTTAATGTACAAAAAAATTAGGAAGGAAAGAATGCGGTGCAGGTTTCCGTTTTGGCCAGCGGTTCGACTGGCAATACCAGCTTGATTAAAACTGGGCAGCATAAGATTTTGATGGATGCCGGCTTGTCAGGCAAAAAAATCAAGATGTTGCTAAGTGAAGTTGGCGTTGATATTAACGACATTGACATGGTTTTTTTAAGCCATGACCATTCAGATCATAGTAAAGGATTGGGGGTTTTGATGCGACGTTACCCTCAAATTGCTGCTTTTGCTAATAGTGGTACCTGGGAATATTTAACTGAAACGCAAAAGATTGGGCAAATACCGGTTGAACAAATTAATGTTATTGAACCGGGACAAACTAAAACTTTTGGTGATTTGGATGTTACTGCATTTGCGACCAGTCACGATGCGGCTCAGCCACAATATTATGTTTTTACAAGCGGCGGCAAACGAATGGCCTTTTTGACAGATACCGGTTATGTTTCCCGTAAGGTAAAAAGTGTAATTGCAGACGCAGATGCTTATCTAATGGAATTTAATTATGACGACATGATGCTGCGTAATGGCCCGTATTCTTGGGGCTTAAAACAACGCATATTATCGGATGTTGGGCACTTATCAAACGATGATGCAGGGCATGCTCTGCTGGATGTGGTAACAAGTAAAACAGAACATATTTTTTTGGCACACAGGAGTCAGCACAATAATACGGCAAAGTTAGCTTACAATGCTGCTAAAAAAATAATGGTTGACGGAGATGCTAATTTGCCCAGTGATGTTAAAATTGTTTTGACCGACCCAGTCCAGCCAACTAATTTAGTACAAATTTAAGGAAATTTTTTACCTTTTTTCAAATTTTGTTAGTATAGTAAAAAAGATGTATAAAGGAGACTAAATGATGAATAATCAAAACTCTGGTCGTCAGCAACATGGCATTTTGAAGACTGCTATTGTTGGTGTTGTAGCCGGACTTATAGGTGGTGGGGCCTCATATGTGGCCTTAGATCAAATAAATAATGCTAATATGAATAATAATGCACAGACTAGTATTAGTTCCAGCAGTGCTAAAACCTCTAGAAACAGTGCTAAAACCAGCGGCACAATGACGCCAGCTTATAATGATGTTAAAGGTGCTGTGGTTTCAGTTATTAATATGAAAAGGCAGACAAACAGCAGCAATTCCCTTTTCGATTTTTTCAGCGATTACGATAATGATAATAAGGGCAAAGGAAAGCTGCAGACATACAGCGAAGGTTCAGGCGTAATTTACACTAAGTCCGGTAATAAGGGCTATATTGTTACCAACAACCACGTTGTTTCTGGTAGTGATAAAGTTCAGGTTATGTTGTCTAATGGTAAAACAGTCAATGCCCGTATCATTGGTACGGATGCTACAACAGACTTAGCTGTACTTTCTATTGATAGCAGCTATGTTACTCAAACGGCTGAATTTGGCGATTCCAAGAGCTTACAGGCAGGACAAACAGTAATTGCGGTTGGCTCTCCTCTGGGCAGTGAATATGCTTCTACGGTTACGCAAGGGATCATTTCGGCTCCGGCACGTAGCATTACTACTTCATCTGCTAATCAGCAAACGGTTATTCAAACGGATGCAGCAATTAACCCTGGTAACTCGGGTGGTGCATTAGTTAATTCCGCGGGACAGGTTATTGGGATCAACTCAATGAAGCTTTCGCAATCAAGCGACGGTACATCAGTCGAAGGAATGGGTTTTGCTATTCCTTCCAATGAAGTAGTAACTATCGTTAATCAATTGGTTAAGAAAGGTAAGATTGTGCGTCCACAATTGGGAGTTAAAGTAATTGCTTTACAAGGCATTCCTTCCAGTTACAGAAACCACCTTAACATCAAATCTAATCTTAAAAATGGTATTTATGTAGATTCAGTTACTAAGCACAGTGCGGCTGCTATAGCAGGAGTTAAAGCAGGCGATGTAATTATTAAGGTTGACAACAAAGCTGTTTCAGATGTCGCTTCGTTACACAGCATTTTGTATAATCACAAAGTCGGAGATAACGTTAATTTAACCGTTAATCGTAATGGAAAAGAAATCAATTTACGAGTTAAATTGCAATCAGACTAAATCAAAAATATTCTAGAATTAAGTAAAAAAAAGGCTATACTATGCGGTTTGAAACATAAGTATAGCTTTTTTCTTAATATTATTGTTGGGAAACAAATTAAAGTTCGGAATTAATAGCTGTCAAGTAAAACACAAAGATAAAAATCTTGTTGATAATTGTGGATAACTTTGTGGATTGTGCATAAAATGCGAAAAAGTAGTTGGGACAAATTGTGGAAAACCTGTGAATTGTGTGTAAATAATAGTGAAAATTAATTAGATCAAACAGTTGTTCAAGGCTTAACAGCAGTATTTGAGGGTAAAAAGTTTGTGAAAATCACCTATAATTAATCTCACTGTGGGTAAATTTAATTTGATAAATTTAAAAAAATAAGCAAAACACAATTTATTCGCTTACTAAAGGTAAAAACCACAAAATGTAGTTTTTAACTTTACACAGTTGTGGAAAAGCTAAGTGGAAACTTTGGGAATTGGGGGATAAAATAGCAGTTATGAATATTAAAATTGTTTGTGTGGGTAAGCTAAAAGAAAAGTATTTTAAGGATGCTATTGCTGAATATCAAAAAAGGCTGAGTAGGTTTGCCAAAGTTCAGGTAATAGAAGTGCCAGATGAAAAAGCTCCTGAAAAATTTAGTGCGGCAGAACAGGAAAATGTTAAAAAAATAGAAGGACAAAGGATCTTGAGCAAAATAAAAGATAAAGAATACGTTTTTGTGACCGCAATTAATGGCAAGCAGCGAACTAGTGAAGAATTTGCGCACGAGATAAAGGATCTTGCAACCTATGGACATTCTGATCTTACTTTTGTTATCGGTGGCAGTTTAGGTACTAGTTCAGAAGTGGATAAAAGAGCGGACGATTTAATGAGCTTTGGTGAAATGACTTTGCCCCACCAGTTAATGCGGGTCGTTTTGATTGAACAAATTTATCGCGGCTTTATGATTAATAGCGGCAGTCCTTATCATAAGTAGATTTAATTATGCGAAAGGCAATAAAAAATAAAAATGCAAACTCCGGCTAAAATTACTAACAAGCGGTATCGGCTAAATTATCACATAACAACACCTTCTGGATGGATGAATGATCCCAACGGCTTTTCATATTACCAAGGGTATTATCATATTTTTTACCAATACTATCCTTATTCATCTAAAAGGGGCCCTATGCACTGGGGCCATTATCGTAGTCAAGATTTAGTTCACTGGGAAGAATTGCCAATTGCACTGACCCCGGATAGTCCTGAGGATAAAGATGGCTGTTATTCTGGTAGCGCAATTGAAAAGGATGGTCGCTTGTATCTGATTTATACAGGTAATCATTACTACGATGTCAATGATCATAGTCGCTTTTATCAAACACAAAATGTTGCCTATAGTGATGATGGCATTCATTTTAAAAAGTATAGCAAAAATCCTGTGATTGCATTGCCACCGACGGATAACTCACAGCACTTTCGTGACCCTAAAGTATGGCAAGATGGAAATGAATATTATATTGTTGTGGGTGGTCAGGATAAGAAAGGATTAGGCCGTGCAATTACTTATAAGTCGACTGATTTATTGCATTGGGATTATTTAGGCCCGATAGCCGTTTCTCAAGGAGCCGATATTGAAGGCTACACCTGGGAATGCCCTGATCTTTTTTCATTGGGCAGAGAGGACGTTTTGTTATGTTCACCTCAAGGAATCGTGGCAAAGGGTAAAGAATATCTTAACTGCTATCAAGCGGGATATTTTATCGGTAAAATGGATTATTGCAACAATCAATTTAAACATGGTGCATTTCAAGAACTTGATCACGGACACGACTTTTACGCTGCCCAAACCATGTTAACTCCTGATGATAGGCGCATTGTTTTTGGCTGGCTCGATATGTGGCACGCAGACTTTCCCGAGCAGGCTGACGGCTGGTGTGGGGCATTAACTTTGCCGCGAGAATTAACTTTGAAAAATAATCAGCTGTATATGACGCCAGTCAATGAATTGAAAGAATTGCGGCAAGAAAAAGTAGTTGACGAAAAACAAACGAGTTCTTCAATGCAAGTTAATGTTTCTGATCCACAGCACTTGGAGTTGCTTTTAACTGCTAAAACTGAAAATTGGTCAGGTAATGAGATTAGCTTCATTTTTAAAAATGAACAGGAAAATCTGGTTACACTATCTTGGAATAAGGAAAATAGCGAAGTAATTTTGACCAGAGCGGATAAAGCGCCATCTGACGCGCAACGTTATGGCAAACTAAGACCAAACTTCAAACTAAAAATTCAAGTTTTTATTGATACAAGTTCAATTGAAATTTTCTTAAATGACGGAGAGCTGGTATTTTCAGAACGCTATTACACAACCAAAAAGCCGGCAATTTTTATCACTGCAGACGAGCCGGTTAATATTAGTGTTGCAGGTTATTCTTTAGCTGAATAAATTAAGGGATAGAAAAAAAGTGGACTATGCACGTCCACTTTTTTATTTTAACGTCAATAATGCTAGATTTACTAAAACCAAAATTGCAATTGACTGTAGCCAGTCACTTTTTTTAACAGGAACAGCTGCAATGACAGAACGTTTGGCATTTTCGCGGTAACCATGGGATGCCATACCCTGGGCTAAATTTTCTGCAGAATTCAAGGCAACTAAGATAGCTTTAAAATAAAGAACCGGTGACCAAAAGCTCAAATATACTCCCCGCATCATGCCAGCAGTGCGAATTTGCTTAACAGCCTCTTTCATTCGGGGAACGATATTAAGAGCAGCTAAAACTCCATAAGCAAACTTGCTGGGCAAATGAAAATTTTGTTCAAAAGAGCGGGCAAATTCTGTAGCAGTAGTGTCTATTGAAACGCAGTAGATAGTCAAAGTATAAACATAAATTCGACTAGATAAGCTTAGTGCGTTCTGTAAGCTGGGCTGTGGCGAGAACCAGTATAAGGTCGCAAAAACTGTAAAAGCAGCAATTAAAGGCATAAATAGAGTTAAAAGCAAATTGCTTAATTTAATGTGTTTGCAAATTAAATAGACCAATGCCAAGAATATGATTAAGAGGTTTGTTAGTAAACTTGATTTCAGTGATATTTCTACAGAAATAATCAGAGCCAAGATAAATTTAAAACTAGGATTCATGATAGTACCTCACTTGTTCGTGTAAGCTAGATGCTGGTTTTTAAAAATGAGGTGATAGTCACACCAATCAGCTAAATTCCTTAACTCATGGCTGATAATTAAAAGCGTTTGCTTCCGTGCTTTCTGACTTTCTCTTAATAAAGACATCACTTTGACGGCAGAGTCTGCATCCAGGCCGCTAAGTGGTTCGTCAATTAACAATACATCCTGATCTGAAATCAACATTAACAAGATTTGCAGTTTCTTTTGTTGCCCACCGGATAATGAATATACGACATGATCAAGCAGTGAATCAAGTTCAAGAGAGGATAACGCAGCAGCTATTTTATCATCAGTAAAATAAGAATTAGTCCGCTTTTTTTTGCTGAGGTTAATTTCATCTGCAACAGAGACATTGATAAACTGGTCACTCGCAGTTTGAAATATTTGGCCTACATGAAGCAAATACTTACGAGTAGATAATTTATTAATTTCACGGTTGTGGTAGGTGATGCTGCCTGAATAAGGGATCATTTTAGTCAGAGCATTAAAAAGCGAAGTTTTGCCCACACCGTTAGCTCCTGTAATCAGAGTGGTTTTACCAGAGACAATCTTTAACTGTTGCTGCTTTAAGAGTAAACGATTTTGCCTAATCTGAACGTCTTGCAGGGTAAAGCATGACTTCTCATTTTGCTTTGGTAAGGAAAAATTATAGGAATTAGAATCCGTACTTTTTCGCAATAATTTTTCCTGTTCTGCTTGAGAAAGCTGCACCAGGCGTTTACCCTGAAATTGAAAAAGATTGTCGCAGATTCCTTCATAACCAGCTAGCACATGGTCACTTAAGATGATTGTTTTTCCTTGATCGCGCAGATGTGCTAGTTTAGCGATTAAGAACTTGCGGGCAGCGGGATCACAGCTGGCGAAAGGCTCATCAAGTAAAAACAGGTCAACATTCATTGCAATGAGGACAGCTAATGCCACTCTTTGTTGTTCACCACCAGATAATGTGTTAATTTTTTGATCAAGTAAATAATCAATTTGGGTAAACTGAACGGCTTCATTTAACTGTTTTAGATACTGGGCCTTATTAAGGCAGAGGTTTTCCAGTGCAAAAATAATTTCTTCTCGAGGAGTTGCCATAGTAAATTGCTCACTGGCATTTTGAAACATCATAGCAGCCTTTAACCCGCCCAGAGTAACAGTGCCGCTTAGTTGTCCCGCAAATTCAGGATATAACTTTGCTATTATTTTCAATAAGGTAGATTTACCACAGCCAGTTGGTCCAACTAACAATGAAAACTGCTTTGTAGGAATATTTAAGTTAATGTCTGTTAAAATTTGGTTTTGTTTATCATATGAAAATGTTAGGTTATTTAATTTAATCAATTTAGTTACCAAAAAAATCGTCAGGATAATAGCCTGACGATGTAAAATCTTTCGTTTTCCCTTCGCTGGCATTATCCATAGCAGGTTCTGCGGGTTTAATCTCAGCCTTTACAGGCACCCCAATGTTAAATTTTATTATACAGAAAAGAAAATTAGTTGTCTAGATGCACAAGGACTTTCCGTTACCCATGTAGCAATGATAAAGGTAAAATAACAAAATTATATTAGTAAGATGAAAATTTGCTATATAATAAAACTATATAACCCCAAAATTGTATAAGAGGTGAAAGAAATGGCAGCAGTTAAATTGGAACAATATTTAGCCAGTATCATAGATGCGGCTAGGTCTGATACTAATGAAGTGAAAATAAAACCAGGTAACAGCAACTTTGATTTGTTTATAGCCTTTTTAGAAAATCGTAATACGGGAATTCATCGCTACCAAACAACAGGTCTGACTATTCTGTATGAGGCAAAAGGTTCAACTAAAGTGAGAATCAATAGTCAGGATTTTATGCTCAATGATGGTAATATCATCTTTTTACAGAAAAAGAGCAATTATGAAATATTAAAACCTGGTAGTAAAGATATTTTAGTTAAGCTTGAATTTGATCCTAATATAGATGTCCGGAACTTTTTTGACAACCTAACCGTAATGAACAATTATGAGAAAAAATTGCTTAAAAAAATCAATACCACTTTTGAGCAAAAAAGATTATTAGGGCTAAACGGAACCTTAATGTCAGAGTCTGCCCATCTACTTAAAAAGATAATTAATGAATATCTTAATTATGACTTGTTTACCCGTAACGCTATCATGGCAGAACTTACTTTGCTTTTCGTTTCTGCTGTCAGAAATCAAAATTTAACTTCCACTCCAGCAACAAGTCATCAATTTGCACAGACGGATCTGGAAAAATATATTGATGCCCATTTTACTAACATTACGCTTAATGATGCAGCCAAGCATTTTGGCTTTAATCCTAATTATTTTTCAAGTTTGGTCAAACAAAAAACTGGTAAAAGTTTTGTGGAACATGTCGATGAAAGGCGCATGCTGGAAGCGCGAAGTTTACTTGCTCGTCCAGATATTTCCGTCAAAGAGATAATTACCCGTGTTGGTTATAGCGGCAAATCCTTCTTTTATAAGAAGTTCAGTGAATATTATCATGAAACACCAGTACAAATGCGTGCAGAGCTATTCAGACAGGCGAATATTAATTTGAAATAAAAAACAACCTTGAGTAAATGAAGCTAACCCCTAAAACTGGACGTTAGTTTTATATCATTTTACTTAAGGCTTGATTCCGATATTGAATCGGAGTTAAGCCTTTTAGTTTGTGCCGAATTCTATCTTCATTGTAATAACTTATCCA
>NZ_REHP01000003.1:0-201810 GCF_003693045.1 Lactobacillus sp. ESL0259
CCATCAATAGATCTATGTGATGTGATATGTAATTTCTCTTGAATTTCTTTTGTACTAAATCCTCTTTGATACAAATCTACTGCTTCTAATTTTGTTTTTAGTAAATATTTAGACATAAGAAAACCCCCGAATTGGAATCTTTGTCCAATTCTAGGGGTTAACTTCAAAAAGGTTGTTTTTTTACATTTTTTCTAAACGTTTGATTCTGTCCGCTGTTGGTGGATGGCTATCAAACAAATGGGTAAAACTGCGTTTTTTACGCATAGGATCTTCAATATACATTCCCGCACTGCTGGGATCAGCTTTTTTCATTGGTGCAGAGCCGTCAATTTTTTCAAGCGCCGAAATTAGCCCTTGAGGATTGCGCGTTAGCTCTACTGAAGAAGCATCAGCAAGGTATTCGCGGTTACGTGACAATGCCATTTGCGCTAAACTGGCACAAATAGGCCCCAAAATTAAGACAAACGCTATAGCTATTACCTTAAAAATGACAACGATAGTGCCACCACTATCATGATCACTATCACGATCATCATCAATCCACCAGATATAGCGGCTGGCAATCCCAGAAAGATAAGAAATGACTCCTACCAGCACTGCCGCGATAGTAGAAACTAAAATATCGTAGTTTCTGATATGAGAAATTTCATGACCCAAAACTCCTTCCAGTTCCTCCCGGTTCATCATATCGAGTAAACCTTGAGTAACTGCAACTGCTGAATGGTTCGGATCCCTTCCTGTCGCAAATGCATTAGGGCTGGCGTCATCAATAATAAATACCCGTGGCATGGGCACACGACCAACTAGTGCCATATCTTGCACAACGTGCCATAACTCTGGATTATCTTGTTCATGAACTTCTTGGGCATGATTGAGGCTCATAACCATGTTTGCCGGATTGGGCAAGACAATTAGCATGTAAATTATACTAAAAATCACTGCAATAACTAAACCTAAAATTGGTCTGTTGCTAAAAAGGTAGCCTAATCCCGCACCTACAAGTGCCAAGATAATAACAAACAATCCCATAATACCCACAGTTTTGCGCTTATTGCGGGCAATTTGTTGAAATAACATAAAACTGACCTAGTATTTAAAATTTTACTTTAGGTACTTCTTTTTCAGATTCACTGGTTTGCAAGTAGTCAACTTTCTTAAAACCATGAATGTGAGCAACAATATTGGAAGGAAAGGTTAAAAGTTTTTGATCGTATAAAGCAGCAGATGAATTATAAAGCTGCCTTGAATAGGCAATTTTATTTTCAGTATTAGTCAATTCCTCTTGCAATTTCAAGAAGTTTTGATTGGCTTTAAGGTCAGGATAATTTTCTGATAAGGCAAAGATGGACTTAAGCGCATCA
The DNA here is from genome assembly GCF_003693045.1 of Lactobacillus sp. ESL0259. NCBI lineage: Bacteria > Bacillati > Bacillota > Bacilli > Lactobacillales > Lactobacillaceae > Lactobacillus > Lactobacillus sp. ESL0259. The sequence continues at coordinate 1,362 of NZ_REHP01000003.1, forward strand.
GAAATTTGGTTAGAAACTTTTAAGGTTTGTGCATGGTCATCGCTGGGAATGTTAGTTAACTGATTACGCAGCTGCACAACGTTTTCCAGTGTTTCTTTTTCGTGTTTGGCATATCCTTTGGTGGTTTCGACTAAATTAGGGATCAAGTCATTACGCCGCTTTAATTGGACGTCAATTTGGCTCCAGGACTCATCGGTGTAAACCTTGGCTTTTTGTAAGCCATTGTATACCGCAATATAGATTGCAATTAATAAAATAATAATAATTACAATTATCCAAGTTAAACTGTTCATAGTCTTCCTCCTTATATATCTCTTAATTATAACTGATTAAGAGACTTTTGAGTATAAAAAAGGAGCTTATACTACCTTTCGTTAGCAAAGCTTTACTAAATTGATTATTAAATTAATAAAAGTCCCCAGCCTACAACTGTCAAGACCAGCAAACCTATGAACTGCATTACAGTCCATTTTTTGAAAAATTCTCCCCTTGAGACTGTCGCATTTTGGGTAAAAGTTTTGAGCACCAGCATATTTGCCATTGAACCAATCGGTGAACCAAAGCCACCTATATTGGAACCTAAAAACAATGCTTTAGCATAAGGGGTAAATTTACCAACTAAAATGGTTGCAGGAACATTACTGATAATTTGACTTGAAATAATTGACGTGAAGTAAGCTGAAGTTTCTGAATTGATCATTGTATGGATAATGCTGACGATCATCGGAATTTGTTGAATGTCACTAATGAAAATAAAGAAACACGTGAAAGTTAATAGTAGAGCAAAATCAACCTTAAGCAAGATTCTGGGGTTTATTAATAATGCCAGGATAATTGCAACAATTAGCGGAATTACCACATTAATAACTTTAAATACGCCCAAGAAGAATAGTGCAAACACTGCTGTAGTAATGATTGTTGGTCTTAAGCTGATATTAATCTGTTTAACATCCTGCCGCGGAATTTTTTTGCGGGGGATAAAGTGAAAAATAATCAGCGTAATAACCAGTGCCATTATTAAATAGGGCAAAGACCATGAAAAAAATTGGACAGCGTTAACAGAATATTTACTAACTAAAAAGATGTTATGAGGGTTACCCCAAGGAGTAAAGGCAGCCCCAATGTTTGCACCCATACCGATTAAAGTAACGGGTAAAATCTGGGGTAAATCACATCTCTTAGCAATATTCAAGTATAGGGGAATCAATGTAAGCGCTGTTATGTCATTGCCCAAAAACATTCCCGCGATAATTGCTAAAGCCGTAAATAAAATATTTAGTTTTTGCATATTATCAGCAATACTGGTCAGTTTATACGCGAGCACATCAAGGACGTGTAAGTAGGCGTATATTTGAATAATGATTAGCATCGCGGCGACTGAAAAGATCGTATGTAAGTTAATGTCTTCAAACCGCGGTCTAGCAAAAAAAAGACTGATAATCGTTATTACAAAAGTAATTTGCAGGATTTTATCGCTAAAAACCTTTTTCAAGACGGTCATAAAATGTCCCCTTTCACAAGTTATAATCATCTGTAATCGCTATATACATTTTGACCTTTTTTTCCCTTATTAGCAATAATAATTTTTTAGATTAAGGGATACTTTTACTATAAACATAATTTTTGACACTATAACTTAATATATCCTATACTTGAGAAAATTGCTAAGGATTAGGAGGAAATATTAAAATGAGTAATTCCGAAACAGTTAAAATGAACGTTAAATCAGGTGCTGCTGATAAAATTAAAAAGAGTGTAAAAGAGGGGCAAGTTGTTTTATTATCGTTAAACGACGGCTCTAATAAATACTCTAATATTGCTGGCAGTTGTGCTGCCGGAACCCGTTTTCAATTTGTGGTCTTGGATAAGCAAGATCCAGACTTTTCAATTAAAGTTGAAAATAATGCGGGCTTTGACTTATACACCAGTCCTGCAGAAATGCAATATTTAGGCAATAACTTGGTAGTTGATGAAAAGAATGCAGCAATCAGCTTAGCTGACGACAGTGGCGTGATTGATGCTGCTATGACCGTTAGTGAAAATAATTAGTGTGATAAACTGATAATATTTAGTAAATATTATCAGATTTTAAGCGGTTCCAAAGGAACCGTTTTTTGATATTAAAAATCACAGTAAAATGATCTAGTACGAGCAAATCTTGCTTCATTATAGCTTAAGTGGTAAACTATATGAGATTTTCGAAAATCTGAAAGGAAGTATAGTACTATGCGTAAAGGTGAGAATTACAACACCGGTTGTGAACCAAACCAAAGACCTAAGAACAAGAAAAACGGCAAGAAACGTGTTGCGCACGTGGCAGCAGTTGTTGCTTTCTTGAACAAGGCCAAAGCAGACGAAAATAAATAGTTTGTTTTTAAATAAGACTAAAAGGTGGATGACATTACGTCCACCTTTTTTTATTATCTTAAATTGAGTAGAATTGAGTTAAATATTAATGTCTTATTTTAAGGAGAACATTCAAAAGTGAAGTTTCAATGCAGTGCGTGCGGTTTGCGTATCAATGCCAAACATTTTAAACAAGCAGGTTTGGTTAATCCCAAGTTAACCAGTATCTGTGATCTGTGCATTCAAAGAGGAAAAGTGCCGGAGAATTTTGCCAATAGCGCAGTTAAAGTTTTCGCGCAATGCCTGCTGTTTACCTTTGTAGGTAAGGATGAAGACAGTGGCAATACTTCTTTTTTGGTAGCTAAAAATGACCTGCGCAAGCGCTATGAGGCCTTCATTCAGGATTATGACGGCAATGAATTAGCCCAGCAGCAACTAGCAACACATGATTTTAACCAGGCCGTAATTGACAGCGAGACGGGTCAAACTGACTTTGTGCCCAGCAGCGAGTTTACTTTTGCCGAAAACCTAAGTAAATTAGGCTTAAACGTCGACTTTAAGCTCAATGAAGTGGATTATATTGACCGTGAGCGTATACGGGCCAAGTACCATTACCGCTGCCAATATTGCGGCAGGCGCGGCCGCAGCGTCGATCACAAAGATCCAGTTTCACTGTCACATAATAATGATTTTGACAACCTGATTTTATCTTGCACGGAATGCAACCGTATTAAGTCCAACATGCCCTATAAATTATTTGTCAGTTTGAATAATGAAATTCCTGAAGTTAACCAAAAACTGGTCAAATATGAAGACGCTCTTGCTACTTTGAAGGGTGAATTTGAAGAAAGACGCCGCGAATTAGCCGCTAAAATGCACCTGAAAGGCGTTGTTAATGATCCTGAACTTGACCAGATTCGTAAGCAAAACAAAAAATTGCAGGATGCAATTGATAGCTTGGAGAGCGATTATACTGACTTGCGTTCTTTACGCGAGCAGCATTTTATGACTGGCTGGAAACTGGCGCAAGTAAACGCAAAAGAAGATATTATTTAGTTTTTAAAAGGCTTACAATGAAATTAAGAGCAAAAGGAGGTCAGAAAATGAAGTCAACTAAATTCAAGCAAAATATTTTAACAAAAATAGGCATCAGTATGGCTGCCGCAGTACTAGGCATGATGAATGGCGTTAATCTGGTGCAGAATGTTGTGGCAGCTTCTGCAGCACCTGCTGCTAAAGATCAAACTGCAAAAAAAGCACTGGCTGCAACCAGCACTAGCAATAATCAGCTAGGCTTTTGGACTGGAACGGATGGCAGCTGCACTTGGCAATATGATGTCCTTACTAATACGCTGACTATTAGTGGTGCTAAAGGAGCACAATTGTCAAGCACACCTTTTACTAAAGAATTCAAATGGGCTGGAAGTATTGAACATATCGTTTTTGAAAGTCCGTTTAAGTTGTCTGCAAATTCAAAAGAAAAATTTGCTAATTTGAGATATTTGTCTGATATTAAGGGTTTAGAGAACGCTGATACCAGTGAGGTAACCGATATGTCAGGTTTATTTGCCGGTGATATGAACCTTAATAGCTTAGATATTAGTAAATTTGATACCGGTAAAGTTACAGATATGAGTAACATGTTCTTTAAATTAGGTATGGATAATGCTACTGCTACAGCAATAGATTTGAGTAAATTGAATACCGCAAATGTAACCACTATGAACAGCATGTTTGCGGCGGCCAATTTTAAAAAGCTGGATTTAAAAAACTTTAATACTAGCAAAGTAACCGATATGGCAAATATGTTTTCCGGTACCAAGGCAGAAACGATTAATGTAGATAGCTTTGATACCAGTAAAGTACAAAATATGAGCGGAATGTTCAATAATTGCCTGATTAAACAGCTCGACTGCTCAGGCTTTAATACCAAAAACGTAACGGACATGAGCAATATGTTTTCTCATAGTATGGACATAACAACTCTAAACTTGAGCAATTTTAATACTAGTAATGTTCAAAATATGAAAGCTATGTTTTTTGGAGATTCCAATTTGACCAGTTTGGATTTGAGTAATTTTGATACTAGTAAAGTAACTAATATGTCAGGTATGTTTTCAAACGATACAGCATTAAAACAACTTAATTTAACGGGCTGGAATACTGCCAATGTTACTGATATGAGCACTATGTTTGCACGATTAAAAAATATGGTTAGCTTGGATATTAAGCACTTTAATACCAGCAAGGTAACTGATATGTTTGGCATGTTTGAGGGTGCTGAAAATTTAATTGATTTTGATATTAGTAATTTTGATACCAGCAAGGTCACTAGCACCAGCTATATGTTTTCTGGTATGAAAAAAATTACCAGCTTAGATTTAAGCCATTTTAATACTAAGTCCAATAAAAATTTGTCTGAAATGTTTAGTGATGATGACAACTTAAAGACGGTTAATTTGAAAGGCTGGAATACCAAACGGGTCAGGAGTATGAGTCGCATGTTTAAAAACGACCCGCAGCTGGTCAATATTAATTTAAGTCATCTTAAAACTAATAGTCTCACTGAAGCTTATGAGATGTTTAAAAATGATCGGAGTCTCAAAACTGTTGATTTACATAATTGGAACACCCGTAAATTAACTGAAGTAAGTGAGATGTTTGCTCAATGTCCTAATCTGACTAAAGTTAATTTACATGGCTGGCACATGCCTAAACTGATTGATGCGACTGATATGTTTATGCAGGACAAGAAATTAGCAGGGGTTGATCTGACTAATTTTAATATTCATAACAGCAGGATTTTAAATCAGGCAGGCAATCCTAAAGGATTTGCTGTGAAGCTGGGCCATTACCGTTTGCGTAAAAGTTCAGGTGTAGGTCAAGGATTTAAGCACATTCAAGCTGTAGGTAAAGGTACAATTAGAAATCCTAAAGGCAAAAAATATACTGCAAAGCAATTATTCAAGCTGTATAATCATTCTGCCAAAAAGAGCCCTAAAGAAACCTATGTCATGTATAACGGTAAAAAACCACAGTTACCAAAATCATTTCATTTTTGATCTTAAGTAAAATAAAAGGATTAGCTCATTGATATGATCCTCGAAATTATCTTAATTTGGGGGTCATATCACATTTTAGAACTAATCCTTTTTTGTTTGTCTTTCTAGTAAGCTTTAGGCGAATTCAGGGAAGTTTAAAGTTTTTATCTGTTTTTTAGTGGTTTTTAACAGCCAGATTGCCTGATCTACTTGCGCCAGCGTCGCTTTGCTCGACCGTAAGACAACAGCAGCATTAGCTAAAGCATAGTCATAGCTCTGCATAAGTCCATCATAGTGAACACTCTCGTTAATAGTTTGCTGTCCAGAAACAAAGTCTTTCTGGAGCTTCACTTTATCGCTGTCGGTTGCTACTTTTTGTTTCTGCTCGGCTGCTAACGAAGTGTTTACAGGAGAAAGTTTTATACCCCAGCTAAATTTCACATCACTTGCTTTGACGAAACTGTTAGCTGCTATTATTTTTTCACTGGTGGTGAGAATGGTTGGCCCATATTTTTTGTCAGTCGCCCGGGCCTTCAATTGTGTGCCATCATTATTGATAAGGGCTTTTCTATCTAAATTGTTACTCAGAAGGTGGTAATACAACTCAGCTTTGTTTGTAGCCGCATTCCAAATATAGAATAAGCCGTCAACATTAAAGTTAGACTGCTTTGCAGTGTTAAAACTAATTCCAACGGGTTTTCCTGTGGCGTCATAAAGCTTAACGTTTGCAGTAGTCTTTGCAGTAACAAAACTATAGGTTAAATCAGAGTAGTCAGTCGTTGGTAAGTAATTTCTCAGGTTGATACAGTTTTCATCTATGTATTCATTATGATGATTATGCAGGCGGAAAATATAGCCTTCAAAATCTTCTGCCCAAGGTTCAACGGCTAAATCAACTTTTATTTTCTGCCCCTTTTTTAAAATATGTTTGGTTTTCATTTCGTTTAAAGTCTGAGTGGCTGTCTTTTTAAGAACGGTGGCCGTTGTAACCCCATTGTAAGTTAAAGGATAACCATCTAAACTTGCCACATTATAGGCTTTGACATAGCGATTTTTACCAATGGCATAATAGTTTTTCCCTTTAATTTTTGTGAGTGGCAGATAGAAAATATGCTCATCGTTATCTGATTTAAAGTATTTACTATAATAGTATTTTGGTCTTGACTTAACTTGCTTAACTTTGCCTTGATATTTAACGATAGCTCGCTTAGGTAAAGTGTGGCCACTCTTGTTACCGGCTTTAGTATAAACAGCTGATTTTTGTAATAAAACTAATTTGCCCTTTTTACTGTTTTTACCGTTAACTTCCTTGACATCTGCGGCATTAATGTAGCAACCTTTACCAATATTATAGAATTTTTGGCCCTTAATTCTTTTAGTGCCGTAGTATTTCATAACATCTGCATTAAAGCTATAGATATACTTATAACCACTGGCATCATCTTCCGCATATGGCAAATATTTTTTCTTGTTTTTAATTTTATGACCATGTTTATTATAAAGATGGGCACCATAGATTAAAGTAATTTTACCCTTTGCGGTCTTTTTACTGCTTTTAGCAGCCGCTACTGTTTGTATTTGATCGTAATTTGCTAAAAGCGGAGTGACGACCAGTGTCAAAGCCGTGATCGCCAAACAGATTTTTTTGGTAAGTTTCATGATTTACCTCCTTACTAATCTTTCCTACTAAATTTATTATAACCTAATATAGGGGTAGTACTACATGTCTTACAGTAAAAGAATAACAGTCTGGCAAAGTTTAACTTAAGTTTTAAATTATTAATTAGATTTAAGCAAAATGCCCTTATAATAATGGTAAGAGAAAAGAGGTCACAAGATGAAGTTACCAAATTTAATCAAGTTTAAAAAAACTGGGATAGGTATTGCAACAATGGCATTAGGTTTAGTCGTAACGGTGCAAACTAACTTAAATGTAGCTGCAGCAGCAACTCCTACTGTTGTCCCAATTAGTGCGACAGGTTTGCCATCTGATGCCGGTCTTTGGACTGGCACTGATGGCAGCTGTACGTGGAAATACGACGTTATTAGTAGAACTCTACGGATTAGTGGCCCGCAAAAGAGCAGTCAATTATCCAGCACACCATTTTTAAAGCAGTTTAAATGGTCTGGTAATATTGAGCATATTGTGTTTGAAACACCGATTCAAATGGCTCCGAATTCGGCAGAAAAGTTTGCCGGTCTTGAGTATTTGGAGGATATTACAGGTCTCGACAAAGTTGATACTAGTCAAGTGACAAATATGGCTTTGCTTTTTACTAATGACAAAGCACTAGCTAAAGCTGATGTTAGTCACTTTGATACCAGCCAAGTGACTAGCATGGAACGAATGTTTGACAACACAGCCTTAACAGAAGTAGATTTGAGCAGTTTTAATACCAGCAAAGTCACTAATATGAGCGGTATGTTTAGAAACAGCCCGATGAAACATCTTAATCTGAAAAGTTTTGCTACCAGCCGAGTGACCAATATGGCAGAGATGTTTGCGGATAGCCATGTGGCAGAACTTAATCTGGCTAATTTTGATACTAGTAATGTCACTAACATGGCTGGTATGTTTGCTGGAATAAAAGTTCCTGAACTAAATCTTAAGCACTTTGATACCAGAAAAGTTAATAATATGTCCGATATGTTTTCCAGTACCCAAAATTTGTCAAGTCTTGATCTGAGTAATTTTGCTACCAGTCAAGTGACTAATATGGCGGAAATGTTTTCGGGCAGTAAAGTTATTCACTTAAGCTTGGCTAATTGGGACACCAAAAAAGTCACCAGTATGAAAAATATGTTTCAAGGGTGTTCTAACTTAACTAAACTTGACTTAAGTGGCTTTAATACTGGTAATGTTACAGATATGTCGGGGATGTTTGCAAAATTCGCTCACTTGGATCAGCTAAATTTCAGTCACTTTGATACGAGTAAAGTTAAAGATATGAGAGAAATGTTCGCTCACAATCCGGCTGTTGCTAGTTTGGATTTAAGTAGTTTTGATACCAGTAGCGTTACTAATATGATGTCGCTGTTTTCTGGAGACAGTTCTTTGACCAAACTCAATTTAACTGGTTGGAACACCAAGAACGTACGCTGGATGAATTATATGTTCAGTGGCAACAGCAGTCTAAAAGACATTGACTTGAGTCACTTTAATACTGCCAACGTTACTGATATGCTTAGGATGTTTAAGGGCGCAAAAAGTCTTGAGCAGCTTGACCTGCATACTTGGGATACCCGCCAAGTTACCAGGGTCAGCGAAATGTTTATGGACTGTGATAATCTTGTTTTTGTTGATCTGCGTGGCTGGCGATTACCAAAAGTGTATGATTCAACAGAAATGTTTGCTAATGATCAGAAGCTCGCTGGAGTTGATTTAAGCCATTTTAATATTCATAATAGTCAGATTTTGAAAAATGCTGGCAATCCCAAAGGCTTTGTTGTCAAGCTAGGACATTACCGGTTACGTAAGAGTTCGGGAGTGGGCAAAGGCTTTAAACATATTCAAGCAGTGGGTAAGGGCACAATTAGAAAACCTAAAGGCAAAAAATATACGGAAAAACAATTGCTAAAGCTGTATGACCATTCTGCTAAAAAGAGTCCTAAAGAAACTTATGTCATGTATAATGGCAAAAAGCCCCAACTTCCTAAAGGGTTTAAACTTAAGTAAATAAATGCAAAAAAAGCTAGTTCGTTTTAAGTACGAATTAGCCTTTTTGTTTTATATTAAAGAATTTAATCGCCCTGAGGGACAGACATAGTTGTCAGCTGCTCTTTTGCCGTTTTAACGTACCAGACAGCTTCATCTACCTGAGCGATAGTTGCTTTATCAGATCTTAACATAGCAGAAGCATTTCTTAAAGCACAATCATAATTAGACATAAGATCATCATAAGCGCTATTTTTTGCTATATCTTTTCCTTCATTAAAAAGTGTGAGCAGTTCCTGCTTGTCAACTCCTGTAGCAATCTTTTGCCCATTTTCAGCCTGCTCAATCGTATTCAGAGCTTTCAGCTTTAATCCACTAACGTATTTCACATCGTTTACCTTAATAAAGTTATTGCCATAAATTAGTGCTTGCTTTTTTGCAGGGTAAGTTGGCTCTGAATTTGGTGCTGGTATTGGCTGGCTGTCACCAATCACACTCTCGTTGCTGTAATTTAAACAATGATAAAACAATTCCGCCTTGTTTTCCTCGGGTACCCAGAGGTACATTAAGCCGTCAACTGTAAGATTACTGTATTGCGGCTTTATGATGCGTTTACCAATTGCCTTGCCAGATGTATCATAAAGTTCAACGCTGTTATTTGCTAGTGGAGTAACGTAGGTGTAAACCAAGTCACTATAATCAATAATAGGCAGATTTCTTTTCAGCTTAACATTGTCCTCATCAACATATTCATCCGGGTAATCATGTAATCTGTATATATAGCCCTCGAAGCCATCACTTTCATAAGGAATAACAGTTAAATCAAGTTTAATCTTTTGTCCCTTTTTGAGTTTGCGCTTTGCGGCAGAAAAATTTATTGTTGTAGTATAGGTTTTTTTAGTGACTGTGGCATTTACAGTGCCGTTGTAACGAGCAATGTGACCATTAATGTAACCGACATTGGCTGCCTTGATGTAGCGATTATGCCCTAAAGAATAATAATATTTCCCTTTAATTTTATAAGTAGGTATGTATCGGGGTTTGAAGTATCTGTCTATATCTTTAAGATAGTAAAAATATTTGGGTGTTTTAGTAGCAGTCTTAGCTTTTCCTTGATACTTGACAATTGCATTAGTTCTTAATTTCTTACCGGTTGCTTTGCCAGTCTTGGTGTAAATCAGTGAATTGTGATTTATTACTAATTTGCCTTTTTTAATATTGCGACCTTTTACTTCTAAAATTGCGACATTTTTAACGTAATAGTTATGTCCAAGGTTGTAAAATTTTTGCCCGTTAATTTTTTTAGTGCCGTAGTATGGATAACTGGTCCTGCCGTCACTATATTCATCAATTTCCATATCAGTAATCACGTACCCCTTGGGGTCAGCAGCAAAGCCGTTAGGAACGGTATAACCGTGATCAATATTCAATTTTATTTTATGGCCTGCTTGAGTATAAACATAATCGTTTTTAAGCAGCGTAACTTCTCCTTTAGGTTTCTGAGCAGCTTCTACTGTTTGGGAGTTAGCGGTATATGGTAATAATAGACTGCTGGCTAGAGTCAGTGCTGTTAAGCCAATGCCAACTTTCTTGAAAAATTTCATTTTATGACCTCGCAAAAAATTACTTAAGTTAATATCATTGTAACCTAAACTGCTGCTTAAAATTGTTTTATTATATAAATTACTTAAACTTTTGCGTAGTTTTCAATATTTTGGTAAGGGTAAAATGATTTTCAAAACATTCAATAAATTTAAGCAATAAAAATAGAGCTAATCCACCATAAAAGTGGACTAACTCTATTTTTTAATTTAACTCCATTCAGCGAAGTTTAAAGTACTTAATTGAATTTTGGTTGTGTCAAGTAGCCAAATTGCCTGTTTTACTTGTGCAATCGTTGCTTTTGGAGATTGTAAAACAGAAGAAGCAATCATCAAAGCATTATTATAATTACTTACTGCACTTTGTTGCTCACACTTAACATTCTTGTTATTCTTATTTTCCTCAAATTTTCTTTGCAATTCTTGCTTATCCTTATCTGTTGCTACTTTCTGCTCGCTTTCAGCGTCTTTAGCAGTATTGAGAGGGGTAAGTTTAATTCCACCGGCAAAAGTAACATCACTAGCTTTGACAAAACTGTTAGTATAGCGAATCTTATCTTCTGTCGATTCAATTAGTTTATTGTTTTTGTCAAGCTCTGGTTTTTTAAGATCAGTGCCGTCGTTATTAACGAAATAGCTTCTGTCTGTTCTGTAGGTTAAAAAGTGGTAAAACAATTCTGCTTTCTTTTCACTAGGTACCCATAAGTAATAAAGACCATCAACGGTCAAGGGGCTTTGATTACGATTCCTGTAACTGATGCCTGTTGTAGTGCCGTCAAAATTATAGAATTTAGTATTTGTCGTCGTATTAGGCTTTACATAGGTGAATGTAAGCTCATCGTAACTTGATGTTGGCAAATAGTTTCTTAATTTAATGTAACCTTGACCAACATATTCGTTAGGATAATCGTGCAGGCGATAAATATAGCCTTCAAAGTCTTCTGCCCAAGGTTGAACCGCTAAATCAACTTTAATTTTTTGACCCATTTTGAGAACGTGCTTAGTAGAATCATTGGTTAAAGTTTGAGTTGTCGTCTTTTTGAGAACAGTAGCATAGGTAACGCCATTGTACATAAGGGGATACCCATCTATACTATCAACGTTATTTGCTCTAATATAACGATTTTTCCCTATTGCATAACAGTCTTTACCATTAACAGTTGCTGTCGGCAAGTAATAAAAAGTTGCCTTTTGCTCAGAAACGTTAAATTTTGCAAAATAATATTTTTGATTAGATTGGGTTTGCTTAACCTGGCCCTGATAGTTAACGACTGATTTAACTGGTAGAGTCTTGCCTTTTAGTTTACCTGTTTTAGTATAGATCGCAGATCTGTGATTCAAAACCAGCTTACCAGTCTTAGAGCTTTTACCATTAACGTTATTAACATCACCGTCATTAATATATTCTCCTTGACCAATTTTATAGTATTTTTGCCCATTAATCATTATTGTGCCGTAATAATCTAAGGAGTCGACATCAAAAGAAGAAACATAGCAGAAACCATTAACGTCTGGTTCAATTACAGAATAATTCCCGTTTTTTCTTGCTTTAAGTCTTTGACCATATTGATTATATACGGGTGCGTCATTGACTAAAGTAATTCTGTTTTTAGCTAGTTTTTGTGCTTTTGGCGCAGCTTGCACTGTTTGAACATGATTTAGACTTGGCAGCAGCGGACTAATTGTCAACACTGTTGCGGCTAAGCCAATACCAACTTTCTTGAAAAATTTCATATCTTCACCTCATAATATACAAATTCTTTACTTATATCATTGTACCGCAAACTAGTTAATAAATTTATCTCAAACAAGCGTTCGATTATTTTTGCTTGCTAACAAATGCTTGTATAATTAGGTTAGTAAGTGTCTGAAAGTAAATAAAAAGAAGATGACATGATGAAGCAAGAATCTTTATTTGCAAATAATGGACAAAATGAACCTTTGGCTAACCGTGTACGTCCCCAAAACCTAGCTCAGTTTGTAGGGCAAGAACAGCTGCTGGGACCGGGGAAAATATTGCGGGAAATCATTGATAATGACCAAGTTTCTTCAATGATTTTTTGGGGACCACCGGGAGTCGGCAAAACGACTTTGGCGGAAATAATTGCCCGGCAGAGTAAGGCGAGTTTTTTCAACTTTAGTGCAGTTGACAGCAGTATTACTAAAATCCGCAAGATTATGAAGCAGGCTGAAGCAGAACACGAAGTAGGGCAAAAAACGCTGGTATTTGTAGATGAAATCCATCGTTTTAACAAAGCACAACAAGATGCTTTTTTACCCTATGTTGAACGTGGCAGTATCACGTTAATTGGTGCCACGACCGAAAATCCTTCCTTTGAAGTTAACTCGGCGCTGCTTTCACGCTGCAAGGTTTTTGTCTTAAAACCGCTTGAAGTCAAAGACATCATTAAGTTATTGCAAAATGCTTTGCATAACCCCAATGGCTTTGGTAAGTTAACCGTTAAAATCAGTGAGCAGGAGATTAAAGCCATTGCCAAATTTGCCAATGGTGATGCCCGGACGGCTTTAAACACGCTGGAAATGGCAGTCTTAAACGGCAACAAAAATGGTAATACAATCGCTGTGACTATGGATAGTCTGGGACAACTAATCACGCAAAAGTCAGTCTTGTATGACAAAGACGGAGAAGAACACTACAATATCATCTCCGCTTTGCATAAATCAATGCGTAACAGCGATGTAGATGCAGCGATTTATTGGCTGTCGCGGATGCTTGAAGGTGGAGAAGATCCACTTTATATTGCACGCAGACTAGTGCGCTTTGCCAGTGAAGACATTGGCTTGGCAGATACTAATGCACTGAATGTCGCGGTCAACGTCTTTCAGGCTTGCCAATTTATTGGAATGCCGGAATGTGATGTCCATTTGACGGAAGCTGTGATTTATCTGTCACTTGCGCCGAAATCAAACGCGGTTTATAAGGCTAGATTAGCCGCTGAAGAAGACGTTAAGAAGACAATTGATGAACCAGTGCCGCTGCAGATCCGTAACGCGCCGACTAAGTTGATGAAAGATTTGGGCTATGGTAAAGGTTACCAGCTGGCGCATTATGCTAAAGACAAGTTAACGACAATGAAAACTATGCCGCCAAGCTTGGCAGGCCACGAATATTATTTGCCAACCTCGCAAGGTCATGAAGACCGCTTTAAAAAGAGGCTGGAACAGATTAAAGAATGGCATAAAGAACACGATAATTAGCCTGAAACTTTTTCTAAAGTCTGGTTTCATTAGTTTAATTGCCAAAAGAATATGAAACGACGCTAAAATTGATTAGTTAGATTATAATGTGACACCGCTATTCAAGCATCGACTAAAAGCAGGCAAACCACAATTTGAATGGTTTGCCTGTTTGCTATGAATTCGAATTTGTCCTGATTTTGGGATTAACATTAGATGAGCAAGTCACAGCTTTTTAATTTACATAAGTTACAAAAGGTTACTTTAGTTTGATAAAGTTATTAATTTCACAAATAAGTAGTATTATCAATGTGAAAAGAATAACTAATAGGAGGAAATAAAATGAATATTGCGCAAGCAATCAAAGTAACCTTTTCGAATGTTGCGATTGTCAGTTCAATAACGTCAACAATTTTCATTATTCTATTGGGCTTTTACCTGCGTAAACGCGGTATTTTTACCGAAAAGTTTGGTAAAATATTGTCCAAAATAGTTTTGACAGTTGCGTTACCAGCATTGGCTTTTAACTCATTCATGCAACCAATTAGTAATGAAACTTTATCACAAGGGATGAATGTTTTAATCTGGGGAATTGTAATTTATATCATTTTGATATTCTTGACCCCGTTGTCTTATGTTAAATACCCTAAAGATAAAAGGGATGTTTTGGCAGTATTGACCACATTTGGTTCAACTACTTTCTTTGGTATTCCAATTGTAGGGGCAGTTTTTGGTCCTAAGGGTATCATGTACAGCTCTATCTTTAACATTGGTTACCGAATCTTTTTATATTCATATGCGTATATCAAGATGTCCGGACTCAAGATGAAGGCCAGCAACTTAAAGAAGATGTTTGTTAACCCAGTCGTAATTGCTACATTCTTGGGTTTGATTTTATGGTTATGCCAAAATTACGTACCTCAAGTAGCTGTTAAACAGGCAGTTAACGGTGTAATTAATGCCAATGCCCCAATAGTTCACGTTGCGTTTTACCGTATTGACCAAACCGCAATTTGGCTATATAAACCAATGCAATACTTAGCAAATCTGGCTTCACCTCTTGCTTGGTTATCAATCGGTTCTACTTTAGGTTCAACTTCATTCAAAGAAGCTGCTGCCAACAAGACTTCATGGTACTACAGTTTTAACAAGGTTATATTAGTGCCATTATTGAACTTACTGCTCCTAGTTATTTTATCTGTAACTAATATTTTACCTGTTAGCTACATTGCATTAGGAACAATTATCATCATGATGGCTACACCAACTGCAGCTGTTGCATCATCTTATGCAATCAGTTTTGACCGTGAGCCGGTGTTATCTTCTGATGCATCATTTATTTCAACAATTATGGCGGTTATTGCCATGCCAATATGGATCGCTTTTCTGGGCGTTCTCAGTCAAATTGGTATATTTCATTAATTAGGAGGGAAATTTTTAAAATGTTTAAAATAGTAGCCTATGGCGTTCGCGAAAATGAAGTTGATTATTTTAAAAAATTAAATAAATATAATTACGAATTGCAGCTGGAATCCGACATGTTAACCCATGATAATGTTGAAACGGCTAAGGGAGCAGATGCAGTTTTACTCAGAGCCAACTGTGTAGGTGATGCAACCAACTTAGCTAAATTCAACGAGTGGGGCATTAAATATGTTTTCACGAGAACAGTGGGATATAACCATATTGATCTCAAGGCCGCTAAAAAATATGATATGAAAGTTGCCCGTGTTCCGGCTTATTCACCATACGCAGTGGCTGAATTAGCTATGACTTTAGGAATGATGCTCTTTAGACATACCGCCTTAGCTACCACCTTGACTAATAAGGGAAACTTTTCAGTTTCGACTGCCACTTTTTCAGGTGAAGTTCATTCAAGTACAGTAGGTATCATTGGTACTGGTAGAATTGGAGCTACGGAAGCACAACTGTATCATGGCATGGGGACCAATGTTTTGGGCTATGATCCTTATCCGAGTGATTTTGCCAAACAATACGTAAAGTTTGTAAGTCAAGACGAATTACTAGCTCAATCAGACATTGTTTCAATTCATGTGCCTTATTTCCCAGGGCAAAATGATAATTTGATAGATGAAGCTTTTCTAGGTAAAATGAAGAACAATGCGGTTCTGGTCAATACTGCTAGATCGCAACTGGCTGATTACCCTGCTGTGATTAAGGCAATTAAAGATGGTCAAATTGCCGGCTTTGCCAGCGATGTTCTGCCTGATGAAGCAGAAGTTTTAGGCCATAATTATAATGGCAATATCACTAATGATTTAACCAGACAATTAACAGAATTGTATCCTAAGGTTTTATTAACACCTCATATTGGTTCATATACCAGTCCTGCTTTAACAGACATGATCAACGTCAGTTATGAGAACTTCCACCAGGTATTAGAGACTGGTCATACTGATAATGATGTGAAACTTGACTAAAGTTTATCTAATAAAAAACAAGCTACGACAATAGCTTGTTTTTTTATTTATTCAATTTGTATATTTTAATTGGTCGACCAACCTTTAAATAGTGCACTTTAGCTGAAAGCTTGCCGGTTCTTTCCAGATAGTCCAAATATTTTTTGGTAGTAATGCGTGATAATTTTGATTGTCGAGCTACATCTTGATTGGAAAATTCACCAGCAAGTTGGGAAATAGCAGTTTTAATTTTGGTTAAGGAAAAATCTGAAAGCCCTTTAGGCAACCCGGTCTCATCATTTAAGTTATTCATATCTTGGGTAATAAAAATATGATCAAGTTCACCTTGTGACACCGTGTTGTTTTTTTGCAATACTTCGTTATATTTTAAAAAATGTTCAATTGCCTCTTTAAAACGTTTAAAAGAAAAAGGTTTGAGCAAGTAGTCCAAAACACCATATTTTAAAGCCATATTGATGTTGGTACTGTCTTTGGCGGCAGAAAGCATAATGACATTGGGATGGAGATTATGCTGAATAAATTGTTCCAGTAATTCGGTGCCAGAAGTTTTAGGAAGGTAAACATCAAGCAGAATTAGATCAGGGTTGATTTTTTTAGTAATTGCTAGTGCCTTTTTGGCAGTAGCAGTTTGATAAACAGTCAGGTTTTCCGGCTTAATAATTCTCATTAAATATTGTTTGTTAATCGAGCTGACCATCGGGTCATCTTCAACTATTAAAATTGTTAACATTTTATTCCTTTTCGTTTTTTTCCTGCAAAGGCAATTCTATATAAAAATTGCTACCATGAGGTTTACAAGATGAAACTTCAAGATGGCCACTATAGGATTTAATGATTTGCAGCACCAGAATAAGCCCATAGCCGTGATCCTTGCCCTTAGTTGAATACTTCTGTTTAAATAAATGCTTTTTAACTTCACTTGAAATGCCAGTACCAGTATCAGCAACTTCAATAATTAAGACTGAGCTTTCACTATCGAAATTAATTGCCAAGGTGATTTTGCCGCTATCTTTAATTGCTGCAAGCGAATTATCAATGAGGTTGCCCAGTATTTTAATCAGGTCTAAATTTAATTGCTCAGTTACAACCTTTTGCGGTAAATTGGAGTCTGGCGTAATTTCCAAGTTGACTCTTTGCTCTTGCGCCTGGTTCATTTTTCCAGTTAAAAAGCCAACAAGCGCAGGGGATTCGAGCTGTTTATTCAGTTGACCAAATTCTTGCTGGTAATTTTGGTTTATTTTTGCAATGAATGAATTAACTTGATCATACTGCTTTAATTCAATCATGCCGTAAATTGCCTGCAATTTATTTAAAAATTCGTGTGACTGTGCCCTTAGTGACTGAATGTATTGTTGGCTGCCGGCAAGCTGTTCGGATAACTTCTGGTATTTGGACTGATCCTGCAGTAGAGCTACTTGACCAAAAATCTGCTTATGGTATACCAGCTGGCTGACCGAAACAATATATTCTTTAGCATTGATCAAGACAAGTTCATTTGTCTTAGGTAATTGTTGGCTGTCTGCAAATAATAAATCAATTAGATTTTTATCCAGGGCTTTTCCCACCATTAAGGAAGGGAAAGATTTTTTAGCCAAATAATTAGCTGTAATTAAAATTTTGTGATTATTTACAACAATAAGCGCTTCATCAATACTGTCATTAATAGCATATAATTCTGTGAGCTTAAATGCAATTTCGTTTGGTTCCATATCAAACAGCGTTTTTTTAATGCGTCTTGATATTAATAAAGCCAGCAGTATGCCAATTATTAATGAAACTAGAGAGCCAATTACAACTGATCTTTGGGCGACTCGAATAACTTTATTTATTGATTTGTCAGTGAGACCAACACAAACTATTCCGATTTGCTGCTTGTGTGCAAAAATCGGGCGGAAAATCCGGTAGCCAGTTCCCAAAACACCCATACGGTGAGAATAATGCGTCTTACCAGAACTTGATTTTTGAGCATCAGAAGGCGAACTGAATTTTTTGCCGATATGATTCTCAGAGGGATGGGAATAGCGGACGTAATTATTGTCAAGTATCACAATAAAGTCTACTTTAGTTTCTTTTTTAACTTGTTCGGCATATTTTTGGATCGGGTTATATGTTGTAGGTTTGACTTTTTTTCTTAAAGCAATTTGTACCTGCTCATTATTGGCGACAATTTTAGACACACTATTAATTTCTTCTTTGATGATTTGTTTTTGATTTTGCGCTACTTTGTATGAGGTGATGGTTCCAGCAGTTAGAATAAAAACAATGGTGGTAAAGAAAACCAGAAAAATAGTTTTTGTTTGCAGCGTAAAACGTGTTTTTTTAAACATATATCTGCCTTTGATATTGGATAACTTAATATCTCTTTCATACAGCTGAGACCCCTTAATTATTATTAGAATAATATTTTTGATAAAATCACATTTTACTTATACTATAAAATATGATAAAATGATTAAAATAAATTAGAAGAGAAAGGCTGTGGGAAATGAGATGAAAATGAAATTAGCAAGAGTTGCTTTACTGTGGTTGTGTATAATTGAAATGGAGGCTTTTTTCTCCAATAAGCCGAATTATAACTTAATATGGTCAATTAGTGCATTCATCATAACAATAATTGCTACGGCTTGCTTTGAAGTAAAAGAAGAAACATTTACTAAGCAAGTCGAAAATGATTTATTTTATTTTATGGCATTACAAGGTGCACCTATTAGTTTTGAAACTTTATATTTGTTGAATATGACAGATGAACAAGAAGATCACCCATTATTGATACTCTTAATTATTGTATTAAATCTAATCTGTGTGATTTTATTTGACTATTTAATAAATCGGGCTAAATTTTACCAAGCTGAAGGTAAAAATGAATAAAATTTAACAAGATTTGAGTACCAGGCAACTATACTGCTTGGTATTTTTTCTAGCATAAAGTACGTTAGACTATTTGATAGTCCCTGGCTTTATTTCTGGCTTATTCGAAAACTTTTCAATACTAATCAGCTTTTTCTTTAGTTTAGAGTGAAACAAGTATGAACCTTTATTTGATAAAAAAGCGACACCATTCTCTTTACCATTATTTGCTTTTAAGCTAAACACACTGTCACTTATGCGTTTATATGTGCCTCTTTCAAATTGATGTCCGTCGACATTTATAGCATATTCGGGGTCCAAACCAAACGAAATTTCCACATGAGGATTGGAAGGATTTAGTGGCATTGCATTATTAGTAAAACCCCCAAATACAGTGGGCGGGTTTCTAGTATCATAGAGCAAAAAGCCTAAAGTGATAATAAATAAGAATCCAAAAATGTAGGTAGTAATTTTGTAACCATTTTTCTTCATGAGTTTTTCTCCGATGGTGAGGTAAAAGTAGAGGGTTTTCTACTAGCGTAATGCTTGTTGACTATTTATCTACATATAATAATAGAATCTAATTTTTGTCAAACTTAATTTGGAATTTACAAAATAGCGGCATTAATAATATACTTAAATAAAGTAGCAGTGTATGCATAATAGCAATCGATTATATGAATATAGGCCAAAAAATGAGTACATCAGTGATAGAAAACGTAGAAATTAACGGGACTAAACTATATTTTTCAATTAGTTCAAAGCAAGGCCGGAAACCAATCATTTTATATTTGCATGGTGGTCCAGGGGATGCCTGCATTCCCTTAACGAAAAAATTTAATAGCGAACTAGAAGATCATTTTATTTTTGTTAATCTGGAACAAAGGGGCAGCGGACTATCGTATTACAAGTTTTCACCTGAAGAAGACTTGTCCATTGACACCATCTTGGCAGATATTCATCAGTTTGTGCTTTATTTATTAAAACGGTTAAAACAAGATAAATTGATCATTATGGGTCATTCTTGGGGCACGGTTTTAGGGCTCTATTTTATTCAAAAGTATCCAGACCTGGTTACGCAATACATCGGAATTGGTCAAGTCGTTAATATGAAAAAGAATATTGCTTTACAAAAAGCTTTTTTAAGAACAAAAATGAAAAATACTGCCAAACTTGACCAACTTGATTTTGTCCATGAACCAATTAAGGCCAGCCTCAAATTAACTAAAATGATTGTGGCTTATGGCGGCTCAATTTACGGCGCTAAAAACTACCGCAAATTAATTGGTCCTTTTATATCTGCTAAAGATTATTCTTTTAAGGACTTAATTCATCGCTTGCAGGGCTCGAAACAATCAATTCAGTATTTCTGGGAAGAATTAATGGACGTTAATTTTGAAAATGTTCTGCATTTTGCCGTTCCCATCACTTTCTGTGAGGGCAGGCAT
Source organism: Lactobacillus sp. ESL0259 (assembly GCF_003693045.1). NCBI lineage: Bacteria > Bacillati > Bacillota > Bacilli > Lactobacillales > Lactobacillaceae > Lactobacillus > Lactobacillus sp. ESL0259. The sequence goes on from NZ_REHP01000003.1 coordinate 21,939, forward strand.
GACCACCATGTGTCCTCGCAATTGACTGCAGAATATGCTGCTAAAATTACTAGTCCGTGCAATATAATTTGGTTTGACCATTCCGGTCATTTCCCGCAGTGGGAGGAGCCAACTAAATTTAATCAGGAAATTATTAGGCTTTTAGAGTCACAAGCAAACTAAAAAACTGGCAAATCACGTTATTAACAGCGTGAGTTTACCAGTTTTTATGTTTAATTAGACCTTATTAATTATTCTGAAAATTACTCAAAAACTTGACGGTTTTTTCATTTTGCGGGTGATTGAATAATTGATCTGGCGTGCCTTGTTCGGTAATGACGCCATCGCTGATGAAAAACATTTGGTCGGAAATCTCTTTAGCAAATGCCATTTCGTGCGTTACGATAATCATCGTTAAGCCTGTAGTAGCCAGGTTCTTCATGACGCTTAAAACTTCTCCGACCATCTCAGGATCCAAAGCACTAGTAGGCTCATCAAATAACAAAATTTCTGGATCCATGCAGATAGCACGGGCAATCGCAACCCGTTGTTGTTGGCCACCTGAAAGCTGGCTGGGACGAGCATTAATGTATTGTTCCATACCTACTTTTTTCAGATTGGTAAGCGCAATTTTACGTGCCTCGTCTTTTGACCGTTTCAATACTAATTCTTGACCGACCATACAATTAGCTAAAACGTTCTTATTTTCAAACAAGTCAAATTGTTGGAAAACCATGCCGACTTTAGCCCGATAAATATTGCGATTATAGTTTGGTGCCAAAACATTTTCACCGTGAAAATCAACCTCGCCGGCGGTAGGCTCTTCTAGCAGGTTAATGCAACGCAAAGTAGTTGATTTACCACCACCTGAAGGACCGATAATGGTGGCAATTTCACCTTTATTAATGTCAAAAGAGATATCTTTTAAAACTTGGTGTTCACCGAATGTTTTCTTGATGTGCTTTAAACTTAAAATAGTTTCGTTTGTTTCAGTCATTAGTTCTTAGCCTCCATGTCTTTAGGTGTGCCCACTTGAACTTGGTTTGCCATTAAGTTGTAATTCTTACTTCCTTGGAGGTGTTTTTCAATTAAGTTGAAAATTCTTGTGATGGTAAAGGTCAAGATGAGGTAGATAGCAGAAATTGTCAGGTAAGTTGGGAAGAACTTGAATGTCTGACTAGCAACAGTTGAACCAACGAAGAACAACTCTGATACGGAGATGATGCTCAGGACTGAAGTATCCTTGATATTAACGATAAATTCGTTAGTAATTGAAGGAAGGCAGTTCTTGATCGCTTGTGGCAAAATAATGTGCCACATTCTTTGATTATGAGTCATTCCTAGCGCACTGGCTGCCTCAAACTGACCTTCGGGTGTAGAAATAATGCCTCCGCGAATAATTTCGGCTAAATACGCTCCAGTGTTGATGGAAACGATGATTAGTGCGGCGACAGTTCTGTCAATATTCAGGTGCCAGAATTGGGCAATACCATAGTAAATCACAGCTGCTTGCACCATCATTGGCGTGCCCCGGAAGACTTCGATGTAAACTGAAAGTAGCCAGTTGACAAACTTGAGCAGCCATCTTTTACCGGTAGTAGTTGGTGTAGGAATGGTTCTGACGATACCAACTGCCAGACCGATAAAGAAACCTGCAATGGTACCAACTGAGGCCAGAAGCAGCGTCATGCCGATACCATTTAAGATCATGCCGCCATATTGGCGCCACATTGATACTAACCACGGTTCTGACTTAGTCTTTTTACCTTTTTTGTTATTATCAGTTTTGGGCTGCTGCTTAACAGCTTCAGTCATTAGCTTAGTTCTTTTTGCTTCAGGAATAGTAGCTAATATCTGATTAACACTCTTAAGCAGTGCTTTATTGGGCTTGGCGATACCGATTGCAGTGACAGATTCATCTTTAGTAGCGTGGAAACCAGCCATTTTGCTGACAGGAATTGACTTAATGTCAGGATCAACCATCTTAAAGGAAGTTGATTCAGTGTCCTCGGCAACATAGCCATCAATAGTACCGGAGATTAAACTTTGCCGCATTGCCGCAAAATCACGCATAGCCGGTTGACGCTTAGCGCCTTTTAACTGCTTGATCAGGTCATAGTGGAAAGTGCCTTGTTGCGCAGTTAATTTAGCACCTTTAAAGTCGGTTAGTTTCTTAGCATTAGCGTATCTGCTATTAATCTTGGTAATTACCACGAAAGTACTGTTTCTATAAGGCTGAGAGAAATTAATGGCCTTTTCCCGCTCAGCTGTAGGGCTCATGCCGGCAATAATCAAATCAGCTTTGCCGCTGGTTAGAGCAGGAAGTAAACCATCCCATTCGGTCTTAACTACTTCAACTTTTCGATGCAATTTTTGCCCAATGATTTTAGCAATCTTGACATCATAACCATTGGCGTATTCTTTTGAGCCTTCAATTGGCACAGCACCGTTGGCATTATTAGTTTGTGTCCAATTGTAAGGCTGGTAATTAGCTTCCATAGCTACTTTTAGTGTGCCCTCATCTTTTTTAGCATCAGCTTCAGTAAGACTAAAATTAGCCGCTATGCTCAAACAAGTGAATAAGGCAACTAGGGTAGCCAACCACTTATATCTTGACTTCATTTTGAAAACCTCCACAAAATATGTTTCAAATAAAGCCAATACAATAAAAGCGTAAATAAAAACCTCGCTGTTAATCAAAACAACGAGGTTCATAATCTATTTTTAAAACAAATCATATAGCGCTCCCTGGGGACTAACCAGGACAGTCTGCAAAATATTCTCTTGCAGCCCAACAAGAAAATTGAAACGAACAATATTCTTATTTCGGCGGTAATTCTTATCCTGAACTTCACAGTGTTCGCTCACTCAGATCAGTTTTGTAATAACCGCGACCTCTATTGCATTGGAAATTATTTAACTTAGAAAAATAATAGGCTATTAAAAGCAACTTGTCAATGATTTTATTTAAAAAATATTTTATAATTATCTCATTTATTTTCTTTTACTATTTTAAAAGACTTCGAAAAGCTACTGTTACTGCCAGCCATTGCCTCTTTGATAAGCGCTTTTTTTCGTTCTGGAAACATAGGGGTTGCCAGCTACATAATAACGCAGTTTTTTATTGGCCCATTCTAGTTCAGACTGGCTAACGCCAATTCTGGCACTAGTTTTAATTTCCTTAGCCAGCTTTTTGTGACTGTCATCTAAATCAATTTTAAAAGGGGAGTCAGTTAAGAAATGTAAATTCCATTTTTTATCATGAATGCCAAAAGCCTGCATCATTTTCGCGGGACCATTAGTTAAAAGGACACCGTCTTTGCCCCCGCGATTTTTAATCATCTGCTCTATACCCCAGACTGGTTCGATAGCTCTGATTAAAACTCCTTGCGGCTCATTATATTCTTGCGTTGCAACATCAAAAAAGAAATATTGTCTTTGAGCATAAATATAGATGGTTCCGCCTTTGCGATAAAGACCTTCATTAGCTGGGCTGCGATGACCGCCGTATGAATGAGCTGCGCGATCTTTGACCCCTAAATATGCTTCCGCTTCTACAATGTAGCCACCTATTATATTCTGACCATCATTATATGTTAATGGTCTGCCGATTAAGTCTTTAGTAATAGCAGCAGTTGGTTTATTAGTAAAATAAGTTGAGTAATTCATTTTTTCTTCCGTGTAGTAAACTTAAATTAAAAGGGGATATTAGCATGACAAAGATAAAATTAGTACGCATTTACGATCATGAGCAACCGCTCGGCTACCGCATTCTAGTTGACCGTCTGTGGCCACGAGGTAAAAGTAAAAAAGATGCAAATTTAGATGAATGGGCAAAAGAAATTGGTCCCACCACGGAATTGCGTAAATGGTTCAATCATGATGATACTAAATATTCTGAGTTTCGGCAAAAGTACCTGAATGAATTGGATCACAATCCTGTGACTGCAGCTTTTATTGCCAAAGTTAAAGCTGAGCTGACTGAACAAGATGTCCTTTTTCTTTATGGTGCTAAAAACAAAGAGCACAACCAGGCAGTTGTGCTCAAAGAATACGTTGATCAAAGACTATAATTTGCGTCAACTCTTTTTAACACGTAAAAAGTGAAAAGCAATGGTTAAAATTAGGATACTGAACACGATTAGTGCAAAGGTCGTATCAGGTAGTTCGTAGCTTAGAGGTGGCAAAGACAGCAATAGTTTAAGAGCAATGATGCCGATTAAAATATAAGCCATTGGCTGCAATTCAGGAATAATATCCATCAATTTGATGATGATTTCGGCGACGCCCCGCATACACAAGATACCGATCATGCCGCCAATTAATACTACTACCGGATTACTGGAAACCGCTAGGGCAGCTAGCACTGAATCAATTGAAAAAACGATATCCATTGCTTCAATTGAAATAACGGTCCGCCAGAAAAGTGACAAAAAATGTTTGCCCTTTTTAGGGGTATGCTTAGTAATTTTTGCACTTTCAATCTTTGCGCTAGTGGCAGCCTTTTGGGGATGCCTTTGGTCGTAGAAAAACTTAAAGGAAAGATAGAAAAGATACAGACTGCCCGCTAATTTTATCTCCCAGAAATTGATTAAGTAAGTACCAATGCCAATCACGATAAAGCGAAAAATGTATGCACCCCAAAGACCATAGAACAAAGATTTTTCCTGTTGCTTTTTATCAGGCAGAACCTTGGTTTGGGCTGCTAACACAACCGCATTGTCAACGGAAAGCAAGCATTCCATCAGAATCAGGGTTAAGATGGTGAGCCAATCTTTACCACTGGTTAACACGTGTATCCAGTTGCTGCCACTAAAAAAGGGAGCATACATTTTAAAAATTGTCATTTAAAGGCTCTTTTCTTTTTCAGATAAATTTTAATTACTGTATCGAAATTTAACAAGTAATAATTAGTGCTTGGGTAAAAAGCAAATAGAATAGCTTAAAGAGCCTGCTTAAAAATTTAAAGCTGCTTAAAAACATCTAGAGCATCCGCAATGATGGCAGAAATGCCTTCTGCCGGGATGGCTGTTTTATTAATTGCCCAAACTTTCGCTCCAGTTTGCCTGTAAGATAAAAGTTGAGCAAAGGGATAGACCACAAAACTAGTGCCTGAAATAATTACTAAGTCAGAATTTTGCATGGCGTTGACAGACTTTGCCAAACTGTCACCATTAATGGCTTCACCGTATAAAACAATTCCTGGTCTGATAATACCGCCACAATTTTCATGACGGTAGGACTTCGCATATTCAGCGTATGAAACTGATTTATGACATTTAGTGCAGTAGATATTATAAAGGCAGCCGTGAAATTCAGTGACGTGTTTATTGCCAGCTTTGTTGTCCAAGCCATCAACATTTTGGGTGATTAAATCGCCTTTTTCATTGCAGATAGCGGCAATTTTCTGGTGGATTTCGTTTGGCTTGGCGCTAGGAAAGTACATATTATCCATGACGAACTTGTAGAAAAATTCAGGTCGCTGATAAAGCGTTTCTTCACTCAGAATTGTTTCCGGACTTTCAGAGACGCCATCATAAATACCGTTTTTAGAGCGATAATCAGGAATACCGGAATGAGTTGATACCCCAGCACCTGTCAGAAAAGTAATGTGGCGTGCCTGATCAATATCATTTTTTAACTCAGTTATCTTGTTAGAATCAATCATAAATTTGCCTTCCTTAAAACTAGATTTTCTACTGTTAGTTTACTACAAGATTTTGCCTGTGAGATAGGGTTATTGCAATAAAAACCATGCTGTCAGAAATTGCTAGCATGGTTTTTATTAATTATAAAATTTGAATGTCATGTTCTTTGCATTTAGTAATCATATCGTGAGGCCAAACACTGGCTTGAACTTCGCCAATGTGAGCTTTACCAAGCAAAAGCATGCATAAGCGAGATTGCCCAATTCCACCACCGATGGTATAAGGCAATTCTCCATCAAGCAACATGCGGTGAAATTCCAATTTTTCACGGTCCAGACAATCAGCTTTCTTTAATTGTTCGTGGAGACTTTCTGGACTAACGCGGATACCCATAGAAGAAATTTCAATTTTTTGTTTCAAGGGTTCATACCAGAAAATCAGGTCACCGTTTAGTTGCCAATCATCATAATCTGGTGCACGACCATCATGAGGTTTACCACTTCTTTTGAGCTTGTCGCCGATTTTCATAATAAAGACGGCTTTTTCTTTTGCGGTTATCTTGTTTTCCCGTTCTTCAGGACTAATATCCGGCCAGCGGTCTTCTAATTCTTGCGTGGTAATAAAGTAAAGTTTTTCTGGCAAACGGTAAGTAGAAGCAGGATAGCGGGAAGCGCACCCAGCTTCAATTTCCTTAATTGCTGCAAAAATTTTAGTAACGGTGCTTTTCAGGGTTTCCTCTGTTCTTTCCTCTTTAGCAATGATTTTTTCCCAATCCCACTGATCCACATAGAGCGAGTGGAAGTTGTCTAAATCTTCATCGCGGCGAATGGCGTTCATGTTAGTGAAAAGTCCTTCGTGCATGTTAAAGCCGTATTTTTTCAGTGCCATTCTTTTCCATTTAGCAAGTGAATGAACGACTTCAAGCGTATCATCTGCAGGCAGATCCTTGGCATCAAAGGCAACTGGACGTTCAAACCCATTTAGGTTATCGTTAAGCCCTGTATGCTTTTCGACGAAAAGTGGGGCAGACATCCGTTGTAAATGTAATTTTTTAGCTAAAACTCTTTGAAATTCTTCACGAATATAAACGATAGCTGCTTCTGTATCACGAATTGTGAGAGTGGGGTGATAACCTGCGGGTAAAATTAAAGTCATTGTTTTGACCTCCTATAAATTAAGGAAAAGAAAAAGCCCTTTATCCCGTTTTTAATAAAAACAAGGACGAAAGGCTTTTTCCGCGGTACCACCTTAATTGCCCCAAAGGGCCAACTCATGAAGCACTATCATGCTTCACCAGCGTGGTAACGTACTGGAGACGACACAACCTACTTTTACATGAATTTCAGCGTGCTGCTAAAAGTGTTTTTCAATAACTCAGGGTCTAACGGTTTTCCACTGTCACCGATTCACTTAAAGAAATAAGTTATTTACTCGTCTTTTTCACTGCATTTAATTTGATAATAATTCAATCATAATTTTAATAAAAATGCAAGTAAAATATCATTAATGTTGATTAACCGCTCTAAAGACTGTGAGTCTGTTATAATAGATGAAAATACAATTGAGGAGAGTCATATGATAGTTTTTTATCTAATTCTGGATGCCTTACTTTTAGGCTACACCTGTTATAGTTGGTACTGGCAGGCAAATATTGATTTAAAGGGACATTATCGCTCCTCTTCAATTATTTGGGCCGTGATTTTTATCTGGATCGGTTTTACCTGGCAATTAATTGAAAAGGGAGACCCGGGTTTAAGTATATTTTTAGCGATTTTCTTGATGATCGGTATAATTGACGGCTTTACAGGTCTGGCACCAAAAAGGGCCGTAGTTTCAGGTTACTTTCGCCGAACGATTTCATATTCGGAAATTGCAATGGTAACTTTAATTAAAGTACCTAATCCAAAGAAAAAACAGGTAATTTGTATTTTGACAACCCAAAAGAACAGACAATATTACCTGCGCTTTTCCAACGGCGTTGCGCAAATTGTTGAGGCGCTCAAAAATCACATTCATCATGATATTCATATTGAAATTCAGGATATTTTTTAAGTCACGTAAAAGCGTGTCTTTTTTTGAATTATTTTTCTTCCCAGTTCATTTCCAAATATTTAGTAAAGCCGCCCTTAAGAGCGCGTTTTTTATTGACCTGATTTAAAAAAGTGTCCTGGTCAACGTTTTTAAATTTGAGATAGGCTAAGATAACTTCGTAAACGTCACCTAGCTCTTCAATTAAATTAGTTTCAGTTTTAGCAGCCAGAACTTCGTTAGTTTCTTCAATTAGTTTTTGCTTTAATGCTGGTTCAATTTCTGCTGGAGCAAGTTTGCGATAAGTAGCATAATGAGCAAATTCTGGAATTTTATCTCTGACTAGTTTTTTCATTTTAATAGACCTTTCTTAGCTGTAATAATTTATATATTATTATACTGCTAATAATTATAAATAATATGTGAAAGCGGTAACAAGATGTAGTAAAATTAACGAGTAGAGATATATTTAATAAAGAAAGTGTGACGAAATGCGTAATAACGATTTTAATGATGTGGTTCAAAATCGTCATTCTGTGCGCCATTTTGATAAGAGTGTCAAGATTCCGCGTTCAGAATTTAAGGAAATGTTTGAAGAAACAATTACAGCACCATCAGCTTGTGATTTACAAGCTTGGCATTTTGAAGTAGCTGATACACCAGAAAGCTTGGCTAAAGTAAAAAAATATATGATGAAATTTAATTATCCTCAGGTTGATAGCTGCTCTGCTGTTGTACAAATATTTGGCTATAGTGATGCTTACAAGTCCTATCATGAAATGTGGAATAAGAATTATGAAGAGGGCCAAATCACTAAAGAAAAATTGAATGAAATTTTAAGTACTTTTTTGCCATTGTATGAAAATGGCAGCTATGAAATGCGTGCAACAGATGCAATAGTCGATAGTTCTTTAGCTGCAATGCAATTTATGCTTGTTGCTCGTAATCATGGTTACGACACGAACCCAATTGCTGGTTATGATGTTTCCAAAGTTGCGCAAACTTTTAATCTTGATCCTAAACTTTATGTGCCAGTTATGGCAATTGCTATCGGAAAAAGTAAGGAAACTGCAGATTCTTTAATTAAAACAACTCGCTACCCAGTTGAAAGTGTTTATCACTTTGCGGAATAATTAATAGCGCATTTTAAAAGCCTTCCGTTGTGGAAGGCTTTTTGTTAATTATAAAATTGGTGAAAGCATCCGTGAGAAACTTTGCAAAATCTTGAGCCAGCGACCTTGTTTGGCTATATCCTCGGGTGTTAATAATGATGAATCTTTCATATCATCTGCAAAAGACTGTGCGACTTCACTGGTGAAATTTTTATCATAAAAAACGGCAACATCTTCAAAGTTAAGATCATAGGAGCGATAGTCTTGATTCATTGAACCAACCGTAGAAAAAGTATCGTCAACTACAATCGTTTTGGCATGAATAAAACCTTTATTATAAATATAAATTTTAATACCATAACGAGATAGTTCATTGGCATACCATTGTGTGGCGCGGTAAATAAAAGGGTGATCAGGTTTGCACGGAATCATAATTCGCAAATCAATTCCCGACATAGCAATAGTTTGCAAAGTCGCAAACATCGCGTCGTCAGGAATTAAATAGGGTGTCTGAATCCAGAGTCTCTTTTTAGCTAAAGACATTAGGCGCATAATACCATTACGCATATTAGCATTGTAACGATCGGGCCCATCCGAAATTATCTGTGTAGCTACGTCGCCGGGATGAATTTCATTTTCATCTAAATTAGGAAAAAGGACAGTATTAAATGTGATTACTTGGTTTTCCTTTTGGATAGAAGCATTCCAATCCATGACAAATCGTTCTTGCAAAAGTAGAGAAGCTGAACCGACAATTCTCACCTGACTGTCACGCCAATAACCAAACTTTTTCTTGCGACTGAGATATTGATCACCAATATAAAAACCGCCGGTCCAAGATGTTTTACCGTCAACTACAACAATTTTGCGGTGCAAGTGGTAGTTAATCCGGTAACGGGTAATCATATTACGTGAAGTAATAAAAGGTAATACCACGCCACCGGCTTTTCTTAGTTGGTCAAACCAGGCTTTAGTTGCTCCCATCGAACCCCAAGCATCATATAGTAAGCGTACAGATACGCCTTCTTGTGCCTTTTGAATTAGCAAATCGAGGAAATCATTGCCTATTTCATCATTATAAAAGGTGTAAAATTCAACATTTACAGACTGTTTAGCTTTTTTGATGTCACGCATCATGTCGTGAAACATGATTGCACCATCGGTATAAAGCTTAACGTGGTTATTTTTACTTAATGGTGACTCACCATCGTGATCAAAAAAGTGGATAACCATCTTAGCCTTATTTGACGTATCAGATGTACTGATTTTTTTAGGAGCAGCAGTAATAGATTTTTGGACATTTCGCAACCCAATATGATGTTGTTTGTTAATAGCGAAAATATTTTCCTGCGAAATTCCCCGACCGAAAAAGCCGTAAATGATCATCCCTAAAACTGGAAAAACCAGCAAGATAATCAGCCAGGCCCAGGTTGTTGAGACAGAGCGTCTTCTGTGAAAGACGATGTAAAAGGCTAATATAGTATTAGTAATAATGATGATGCGTCCTATGTCACGGAGCAGAATCACGCTTATTTCCTCCAAAAATCAAATTACTTTTTAAGACCAATAAATTTATCAATAATGTCGATAACAAAGGGATTATCATGCATCCAGCTGTGTTCTGCGTACTTTTTACCGCGAATCTCAACTTCATGATAAGATTTGGCATAAGGTGCTAAAACGTAGCGGATGCTTTTAGCAGAAGTCACGGAAATAAATTTATCGCTGTTGGTGTTGTCTAAAACATTGCCATAAATGTTTAGCACTGAAATATTGGGATTAAATCGTTTGCGTCTGAGCAAAAGATACAGGTAGTGCAAGTTAACTACAGCTGGACGACCCTTTTGGTTAAAGGCATTAACGTTGGGAATATCTCCTAAGTAAACTACCCCGTCAAAGGGACCAGCGATAAAAGCACATTTGACCAAGTGAGGGAACTGCTTTTTACGGGATTTGCGCATCTCTGTGCGTACGATGCAGGGACAGGCAAGAGAGTGTGCAATTGCCGAATAGTGAGAAAAATGGTACCTTTGAGCTAAAAATGGTAATGTAAAACGCAAGTAGTAATCAATCGCATAAACGCCAACGAGACGCTGGCGAAAAACAACTTGTACAATGGGATTTCGATCACCTGTCCAAGTACCTTCGAGCTTGAAGTTACCCAGTAAGTCAGTAGTTACTTTGAGATACTTCGAAGTTCCTTTATCTATCAGAGCCTGCTGGACCATTACCTTGGTGGTATAGTCGCCGCCACGAAAGCCATGAAAATAAATTATCGGTACTTGTTCAAAGTCACCTTTTTTTGGTTCAATGGTGGCGTTATCTTCAATTCTTTTTTTATGTAAACGCAAAAAAATACGAGTTGGTGCAAAAGTTGCCAAAGCAGCGAGAAAAAGCATACTGAGCCTGCTGGGCTCTTGTGCAAGATCACGTTTGTGGTTTTTTTCCACTTCTTCCTTGTATTTTTTAGTATTGAAGAACATAATACCACCTTAAAAATAGAACTACATCTATTTTAGCATTGACTAGACAAATTAGTGAAAGGAGAACATATGAAATTTTATGCAGTAAAAAAGGGCCGCAAGCCAGGCGTTTATCGCACTTGGGATGAAGCCCGAAAACAGGTTGATGGCTATTCTGGAGCTGAGTTTAAATCTTTTAGCAAGATAACGGATGCTACAGAATATTTGGATTGGGATCACGAGACGGTTCAACAGGTCTTTCAAAAAGACGAGGACTCTTTAAAAGAGGCAATTGCCAAGATTCAAAGAGAAAGCCGTAAAATCAAGGAGAAGCCTTCTGCTGCGGCAACTTCTCCCCAAAAGAATAGAGCATTAAACAAGGCAACTAAAGCGCATCCGTCCAGCTTTTTTGCCACAATCTATACGGATGGCGGCACCCGCAATACCGGTAACTTTAAAGGCGGCCATGTGCGTGCAACGGATAAAGCTGCATGGGCCTATCTAATTGAATGGCAAGAAGAGGGCCAACAAAAGTCTGCTTATGATTCAAACGGTGAGTTTGGTGCGACTAACAATAAGATGGAATTAACTGCTTTGATTGAAGCTCTCAAGAAATTGCTTGAGTTAAACTTTAACCACGAGCCACTACTGTTTGTACTCGATTCTCAATACGTGCTAAATCCCATTACTAAAGGCTGGCTTAAAGGTTGGAAAAAGCGTGGCTGGACCAAAAGCTCTAAGAGTCCAATTGCGAACCTTGAATGCTGGCAGGAGTTGGATCAGCTCTTAGGTGAATTTTCTCAAACTAAATTCGAATGGACTAAAGGCCACGCCAATAATCGCGGTAACGAATTCGTTGACCATACATTAAATAAATTTATGGACCAAATGTAATTAGTTAAAATGTAGTGACTATTAAACCGCCAAACAGGTGACTGAAAAATGAAGTGATGCTGTGCCAAATTTGTTCAAACCAATTGCGGTTTTCAGGGGTATTTATTTTATCGAAAATGTCTTTTGCATTCTGTTTAATGTTTTTTGATAAAGCATCGGCCTGGTCCCTAAATTTATGATTTTTTAAAGCACCAGAATCACGCACTTCAATTAAGATGTTGATTATTTGTTGTTTCTGATTGTTGTTAATGACATCGCCAAGATGATTGATGTTAATTTGGTTGTTAACGATGTCGTGAATTTGACTGTTTGAAATATTGTTACCGATTTTGCCCATTTCCTGCTTTGCACCTGCAACAGCATTGTTAAGTTGCGCATCACTATAGCCGTCTTTATCTTTATTTTCTTTAGTAATTTTACTCAATGTGTTTATTTCATCTTGAGCTGCATTAACTTGGCTTTGGTTTAAGTTTTCCCCGGTTTTGCTGTAAGCGGCGTAGACACCGGCTAAAGCACCGGAGCCATCAATAGGAACGGCACTAGTAACGTAAATATTAGCGTCAGAAATACCGGCAGTTAAGGCGGCATTTTTATATTGATCGGATGTGATTGTGGTAATATTGTTGCGCCCTTGATAGTCAAGGATGTGGACGTTAATACCATTACCAGAAGCAGTCTTTTCAATCATCGCACTAGACCAGACACCAGAATTAGTAGTAAAGTTAGCACCAGATGGGTTAAGGTATTTGACTAAGTCGGCACCCGTGACGGTAATAGTTTGATAGCTAGCGCCCTTTAGAGGTTCGCTGAGAGTTTTTAACGTGCCGTTTTTTTGCGTTTCAGTCAAAGACGTTCCCAGGCAAACTACGGGCAAATCATCTGCTTTAACTGTTTGCTTAATAGTGCCACATAAAATGGTACTAAAAAATAACATTGTAATAATAGCTAAAATAGTTTTTGCTTTTTTCATATGTAATTAGCTCCTTTTAACTGTCCTTAATTATACTAAATGATAAACGCAAAAGTTTAAATTATAGTTATGTACTACTTACTTTACGTTATTTTTAATATTTAAGATGGTATAATAACAAAAGTGAAGGAGGAAGCTATGACTGCGCAACCTGAATTAACTGTCATCATGCCAGTTTACAATGTTGAAAGATACTTGACTCGAGCACTTGATCATTTGGCACAGCAAGATGATCCGAATTTTAAGTTGTTAATTGTCAATGATGGTTCAACGGATAATACTAGAAAAATAGCTGAGAGCTATCGTGAACAATTCCGTTACTTTAAAATAATAAATAAGCATAATGGTGGCCTGTCTGATGCGCGTAATGTTGGTATTGCAAACGTTGATACACCATATTTTACTTTTCATGATGGTGATGACTGGGTAGATTCTGGTTACACAGCTTTTTTTGTCAATGCCTTTCATGATCATCCTGATGCTGCAATGGTTTCCTGTGGCTTTTGGCTTGATTACGAAAATAAGCCGGGCTCAGTTCCTGTAACTAAAAAAGTTGTACGGGGGATGAAAGGTAAGGCTAGAACCTACCAATTAATCAGTAATCCATTTGGCTCTTTATGTGATAACCATTGCTTGGCTACTCCTGTTAAAGGCTATACTTGGAACAAAGGATACAAATTGGCGGTTGTACGCCAGAATCATCTTAGTTTCAAAAAAAACCTGGCCTTTATGGAAGATCAAATATTTAATGTCCAATACTTAGCTTTAACAGAAGGCTTTTATTGTGATAGCAAGCCTCTATATCATTACTGGCAACGTAAAGACAGCATGGTTCATCACTTTAATTCAAAAATGATTCCTGATAATTTTAAAGCGAATTACATTATTGTAAAAATTATCATCCGTAGCTTGTGGCATGAACATAAGAAGGAAAATGGTTCTAATCAGAAGTTGATTGAGGCTAGTGAGAGAGACCAAAGATGAGAGAAAAAGTAAATGGTAATGAACTTTATTACAGTAAATTAGGTAAGGGCGCGCCCCTTCTTTTATTGCACGGACACCATTTAGATGGTGGCATGTTTGATCAGATAGTGGCTCCTTTGTCTCTTTATTACACGGTTTATGTACTGGATATGAGGGGTCATGGTCTGAGTCAAGGAGAAGCAGCAGAACACTATCAGACTGAAGTCGAAGACCTTGCGGCTTTTATTAAGCAGGTTCATATCAGAGGCTGCTATTGCTTTGGCTTTGATGCAGGCGGCTTGGTGGCAATGATGCTGGCTAGTCAAGACCAAGATGTCTTTAAAAAGCTGATGATAGCAGGGGTTTTTGTTAACGGTAATGGCATCAGGTCGTACCACTATTTGACTGAAGGCTTTCTGCGCTTCTTACGCATGAACCGGGACAGTAAAGTAGAATTATCAGAGAGCTTTATGTCAGTTGATAGCTTAAAGGCAATAAAGATACCTACCTATTGTGTAGTAGGTGAAAAAGACTGGGTTAAAGTAGAGCATGTTCGCTGGTATAGCCAGATTATTCCTCAAGGGCAGCTTTTGGTCATGCCCAGACAAAAACATGAAAGTTATGCCGTAAGGAGTTTTAAATTACTAAACTTAATGGAAGACTTTTTCCAATAGGTCATTAAATTTTTTAGAAATAAGAGTAAATTCGTATAGTAGAAGCCGAAAGTATCTTCGGCTTTTTGTTTGAATTATTACTTTTCTAGGCACTGATGACTTTTTTGGTTATAATAGACTTGCAAAGATTGTATTTTTTAAAAAACGAGGTAGCTATGAACAAGGAAGAACTTCTTCAGTTAATGCACCCAATGAAGCTAATTGGGCTGGGCGGAAATCCCGCTTTAAATGAAAAAATTGCGCAAATATTGAAAAAGCCGTTAATCGAAACTGCTGTGCAGCATTTTAGCGATGGCGAAATCCAAGTTAATATTGGCGAAAGTGTCAGGGGGTGTGATGTTTTTGTCATTCAGTCAATTCAAGATCCTGTAAATGAGAACTTTATGGAATTAGAAATTGTTTTAGATGCATTGCATCGGGCTTCAGCGCATAGGGTTAATGTAGTAGTACCATATCTGGCTTATTCACGCTCAGATACTAAAACTCGTTCACGGGAACCAATTACTGCTAAACTCATAGCTAATTTATTACAAATTACTGGTATGGATCATTTAATTGCACTTGATTTGCACGCTTCACAAATTCAAGGCTTTTATAATGTCCCGGTTGATCATTTGCATGCTATGCCGCTTTTAGCGCAATATTTTATTGATAATGGTATTGCTACCAAAGAAGAAGATGATATTGTAGTTGTTTCACCGGATCACTCTGGCGCTAAACTTGCCCGCAACTTTGGTCAGTGCTTTGATGCTCCTATCGCAATTGTGGATCAGCGCCGTGCCCGTTATGATGCGGATGTGCATGATATGATCGGTGATGTTAAAGACAAGAAGTGCATTATTGTTGATGATTTAATTGACACGGGATCACGCATTTCTTCTTCAACCAAGTCTGTTTTAGCAGCTGGTGCCAAGAAGGTTTATGTTGCTGCCACACACGCACTGCTCTCACAAAACGCGCTTGAAGTTTTGAATGAATTACCAATTGAACAAATTGTAGTAACTGATACAATTAAGCACAGCCATTATCCGGACAGAATGGTCCGTATTTCTGTTGATTTGCTTTTGGCGCGAGGAATTAATTATGTATATAATGATCGCTCAATGCATTTGTTAAGTGAAAGTGATTTAAAGTAAAGACATATTAAATGGCTTGCTGATAATATTTGTTTTTTAATCTAAATTATAAGCATATAATATACCGGTGCCTTTTTTGTTTATTTATTCTATATCATTGGTATAATTAAGGCAAAATGTATAGGAGCTGAGAAAACATTATGGCACGACGTAAAAATTATAAAAGAAGACGTACAATTTTAAGTAATACATTTCACTTAATTAGAGAAAATGGAATGGATAGTGTTTCGTTTCAAATGATTGCAGAAAAATCGGGGATTTCTAAATCTTTGCTGCAATCTTATTATCCCCATAAATCTGGCTTAATTGCAGATGTTGTCCGCAACATTCTCAATACGTTAGACAAGCAAGTGCAAAAATTTAGTGCTACTAAAGAGGACGAAGTATGTGCTCGCACCAAAGCCTTTATTTATGCAATTGAAATGTTGGGAATTTATGATGAAGGTCTTAAGCGGATCATTACAGAAGTGTTTAAGAGTAACGAATCGTTAGATTTTTGGAGTAAGACCATTAATGACTGGTTAAAGGAAAAACAGCTATTTAACCACGTGGACTTTGATGCAAAAGAAGTACGGCTGGGAATTGCTTTTGTCGTAACAGGCATCAGTCGTCTTTATTATGATAATAAAGAATATGACGTTTCTCCTGAAGAAATAGCAGATTATGGTACAAAATCATTTATGTATAGTTTCTTACATTGTTCAAAATCTACTATTGATAAAGCGCTCAAAGAAGGTCATGAGATTATCGAATCTACCGATGTTAAAACCATTCATCATGCTATAGATACAATGTTTGATGAAGACAAGGAGATTGTCTGTTAGAAAGGAAAAATATGGCAAATGGCGCGCGAGATGGTTTGCACAGAATAAATAGAGAGCAGAACGAGAATTATAAAAAAGTTCTGTCCTTTATTATCTTTCTGATTGTGTCGCTAACCATGATTACCGCTACTTTCCTAAATCCCTTTTTCATGAAAGGGCAAATTAGAAGCAATAGTAATGAGGCTGTAGTTGTCAGGCAGATCAACAAGCACTTTGATGCTTTAGCAGAAATAATTGGTGCTAATAAAAATGGCAACGCTAATTTGTTGACTACGAAACAAACACAGCCAATTGCCGACCATATTATTGACTATACGTTGGGTATGCCATGGTTTAAATTCAGTAATATGAAATTAGCCAAGCAAATTTTGCATGACATTGATTTAAACGTTGATCAAGGCGTATCTAGTGATGCCCAGTTAGTACAAGAAAAACTAAAAGAACAGGAAAATAATGCCCCATATGACGTAATAGATGCTTTTAATTTGAATACTATTACACTTGGGGGCAATGTCGCTTTTATCTTGTTAATCGTTAATGTAATCATACTGATAATGGCTATTATTAGTTTACGGTCATTAATAAGTGATATGAAGTTATTTTTAAATTCAAAAATGCTGACCCACGAAGTTACCGCGTCTGGTATGTGGGCCGGGTTTTGGTTAATATTAATTGCGGGCGTATTGGCAGTTATACCCGTAATTTTTAACGTTGAAAGCTTAGCTGTACTAGGTTATGTATTAGAAATAAGCAGCAGTATTTTCCTGGATTTTGTAATTATCGGAGTTGTTCTTTATATCCTGAGTGCGATTCCATGGGAAATTAGCTCGCCAAACAATTAGTTTGCTTGGCTTAAAAAGCAATTGGTCATTTTTACCAAAGGAAGCTCATATGAAAATTTATTTTGCAAATGCTTTGTTTTCACAAGCAGAAATCAACTATAACGCGCAATTAGCGGCAAAAATTCGGCAAATAGATGATGCCATTGATTTATATTTGCCCCAAGAAAACGCGTCAATTAATGATAAGGAAGCTTATGCCGATTCTAAAATGATCGCCCAGGCAGATACCGCAAAATTACTTAATAGTGATTTGATGGTAGCGGTTCTAGATGGACTTAGCATTGATAATGGTGTCGCCAGTGAAATAGGCGTAGCTTATGCAAAAGAGATTCCGATAATTGGCTTATACACTGATACACGCCAACAGGGTGCTACTAACCAGGAAAAACTGCACGCTCTAACTCAGATTGCTGAAAATCAGTTTCATTATGTTAACTTGTACACTACGGGTTTGATTAAGCTTAATGGAACTATAGTTAATAATGAAAAAGATTTGTTGACTGCTGTTGCACGCTACCTCTAGAGTTTTACTCAGTTCAAAAAATATCTAAAACCTCGAAAAAAACAGCTTTTCGAGGTTTTTATTATTGAATTGATTCAGAAGGATTTTTGAGTTGAAACAACTTAAAGGTGTAACTGGTTAAGCCCGTGATTTTTACTTCATATTCATGACCAACAACCAGCGGGATTGATCCAGGATAATAAGTGATAATAGTTTCAAAATTGCCATAGCCAGTATAACTATAATTATGGACATTTTTAGCCTGATAAGTTTGGGCAGTATCCTTATCAGTAATGGTAATTATTGGATTGCCGTTAAAGCTTTGATCTGAAAGATAGACAGACCAGGCAATATTTTGACCTTGCAAAAGCTCGATTGGAAAAACGCCGCTGCTGGGATAAGTTACCATTTCTTGGCTGGGAGCACGAAAAACGTCATCAGGATTAAAAACTTTTTGAACAGAATAGCGGTAGCCATTCTTACCGTACGCAGCGCCTGCTCCAGTTGAAGTTAAGCGTGTTGACAATAGCCATGCTCGGTGACCAGTGTCAGCGCCGGTTAAGTTATATTGGTCGGTTAGCAGATCAGTAATAACATCACCAGCTGTTTGATCACTAGTATTGAAATTAAGGTTAGCTTTGCTTGAAATATTGCGCGCTAACTGCCAAACGTTTTTGTTAATTACTTTCGGACGCTTTTCAAAAGGCAGGCTGTGTTGGTTAATCCGAGGGTTAGCATTAAGTGCGGCCAGCACAGCTGCAGTTTTTTGTGCAGCAATATTATCCTGAAAGTTTTCTCTAACGGGAGTCAAGCCAAATAGCTGTCTATAATAGTTGGTGTAAGCTAATTGACTATTAAGGTAAGCAGGAACGAGTGCGCCTTGTTTAAATCTGTTTTTAAACTGGGGCTTGCTCAAATAAAGATTATTAAAATTAAAAGTGGTAGTATCAAGCTGTGCATATTCCTGTTGTAAATGGGCTATCTTATTTATTTCGTCAGGAGTGAATTCTGCCGCATAAACTTTAGTGTTACTAAATGGAAAAATGAAAAGTAAGCACAAGAGGGCAGTATAAATTTTTTTAATCATTTAAAGAGCTCTCCTTTCTTTAATATAAATTATAAGGCAAAATTAAATTAAGTATTATTCAGATTGAAAAAAGATAGTGATATTTAATAATTTGTTGCACAGGACTTTTATGAGGGAAAAGTATTTTGATTAATAATGCAAATATGCAACTGGCAAAAAATATTAGTATTACTTTAAATAGTAACTTAGATGATTGGGATGGGGTAACCGGTCCGGTAGACAAAGACTTGCGGCAAGTAGTAGTTCAGAAAACTACTATCAATAATGGCTATGCTTATGCTTTGCAACATGTAGCAGGAGATACTTTTGTTTATCGTGGTCAAAATAACAGTAATGTTTCTTTTAATAAGCAATTACCAGTTTTACATCTAACTGGAACGGCTGCTGGTCATACACAAACTTTGGAGTATGCCGGAAGAAAGGGGCAGTGGTTTATTGGCACCAAGCCAAATGATTTGAATCCAGGTTGGTCTAGCTGGTCTAAACAAATTGCACGTATTGCAATTCCACGATATTTTAAAGTTACTGCAAATACCAAAATGCGGCCGCGATTGTCCAATTTAAATTATGCAGGAGCTGATTTTGGTATCAGTTGCAGTAGAGATCAATTCGCACGTATGGAAGTTGCTGTTTCTCCTAATTTAAATTACTTTTTAATAGCTTACGGGGATAATGACTTTACCGGCTATTTTGCACTTTATCATTTAAACGATATTAATAATGCTCTTGATCAAGCAGCAACGTTAACCAAACATGTTGATATTACTACAATAAGATGTTTAGCTGCCTTTAAAATACCAGATTTGTCTGGTCGCATGGGATTAGTAGGGTCGCTGCAGGGATTTGCCATTGATAATAATCGGGATATCTATATTTCCAGTCAGTTTGCAGACGACAGACTGGGCCAAAACCGCAAAATTGTTAAAATTCCTTGGAATGCAGTCAATCCGTCACATTGGGAACTAATTGATTTGTCTCAGAAAAATCAATTAGAGCTAGCCGGTTATTATACTGAGCTAGAAGGCATACAACTGATTGCCAGTAATGATATCTATTTGACTGTAGCCTATCATCAGTCGTTTGATCCGGTTAATCCTGGCAAGCATCCCACAAAAATAAATAAGCTTTATGAAATAACCTGGGAATAAAACGGTATTTTTTAATATAGTATAAATTTTTTGTTTATGATTTTGTCTTATACAAGGCTTTTTGCTTATAATAAAAATAATCCTAAAAAATTGTCTAAATTACAATTCTTCGGGTTTTTCTTGCCGTATAATAAAAAGTTAAGAAATAATGCTAAGAGGTAAAAATAATGACTAAGAAAACACAAGTTGGTTTAATTTTTGGTGGAAATTCATCTGAATATGAAGTCTCAATCATGTCAGGCCACAATATTTATAATGCGATTGACCAAAATAAGTTTGATGTTCACCCAATTTGGATAACCAATGATGGCTATTTAGCAAGCGAAGAGGATTCATTTAAAGTTTTAAAAGATCCTAAATACACTATTGAGAATCCACATGAAGTAGCCAATATTTCAAACTTAATTCAACTGCAGAATTTACCGGAAATTGATGTTTTCTTTCCAATTGTGCATGGTAATTTAGGTGAGGACGGTTGTCTGCAAGGACTGTTCAGAATTTTGAATAAGCCTTTTGTTGGCGATGATGTGTTAGCTTCTGCTGTAACCATGGACAAGGAATTTACCAAAATTTTAGCACAACGTGTTGGCGTCCCTGTTGCTGACTGGATTGCGATTAAACGCTTTGAATATGAAGATGATGCTAATGCCAAACGCGACTATGATAAAGTCAGCGAGAAACTAGGCTCTGACCTTTTTGTCAAGCCATCAAACCAAGGCTCTTCAGTTGGCGTTCATCATGTTACCAATAAAGAAGAATTTGCTGATGCTTTGGCTGACGCTTTTAGATATGATGATAAGGTCTTAATTGAAGAAACCATTCACGGTACAGAAGTTGAAACTGCTGTTTTAGGTAATGACAAGCCAATTGTTTCAGGCGTGGGCCAAATTATCAATGCGGCTGGGACTTTTTACAGTTATGAAAATAAGTATGATGCTGACTCAACTACTACTTTGCAAATTCCGGCAAAATTACCTCAAGAAATTGTAGATAAAGTTAGAGCAAATGCTTTAAAAGTATATCAAGTTACAGAATGCAGTGGCTTGGCTCGGGTTGATTCGACATTACGTGCCAGTGATAATAAAGTTATTTTGACAGAAGTTAATGCGCTGCCCGGTTTCACTAATATTAGTATGTATCCTAAGCTGTTTGAAGAAGTAGGTATTTCGTACTCTGAACTGATTACCCGTTTAATTGGAAAAGCGCAGGAGCGTTTTGACCATAAGAAAAACCTGTTACATAAAATTGGTTAATTAATTGTGCTAGGGAGTATATCTGATGAGTGAAGATAAGCATAATTTTGAAGAATTAACTGCGCCTTCGGCAACGGCTAAGCACCTGCACATTAGTGTTGCTACATTACGTAAATATTCTTTAATTGTAGAAAAAGTTACTGGTAAGCCTGATTATTATGCCAGAACAAAGCAAAATGCGCGTTTATATAGCAAGCAGGATGTGCAGGATCTGGAAGATTTTCACAAATTGGCGCAGGATAACGGTTTAACCTTACAGGAAGCTGCTCAGCAGGTTTTTGCAGTTACTGCTAAAAAAGATAAGCCTGAAAAAACTGAAGATGACAAAAAGCAGGAAGTAATGTCTACTTCTCAGATGGTGAAACTACTGAATGCTTTACAGCAAACAATTGGCCAGCAGAATACGGCACTGAGTAATCTGCAAAAACAATTGGATCATATCGAAAAGCAGAATAAACAGTTATTGGAAAAGCAAAAAGAATTGGAAAAGCCTGTCCCTAAAACTACTAGTTCAGCAGATGATTTTAGCGTTTTGCCTGATATTTCAGGAATCGTGACTAATGATGATATAACAGATGTTGGCGAAATGCCTGATACTAAGCCACTAACTGCAGCTGAAAAGCGAGCTCAGGTGGCACAAGACGAAGAAAAGTCAAGCGAGCAAATGCATGAGGAAATTTTGGCTAAAGCTAAAGAAAATGCCGAAAAAGGTGCCAGTGCCAATACTCACCGAACATTAGCAGACATGCAGGTTGAGCCGGAAAAGACCCATTGGTGGCAACGGTTTCTCGATATGTAGGTATATAAGAAACGACTTTTGGTTAAAAGCCGTTTTTATAATATTTAAATTTTGCAAACTTAGCTTAAAATTTATGTTTAAGGGCTGCTTTTAAGTTACAGTAGGTAAGTGTAAATCGATTGGAATGATTTGGTTGAAAAAAATAAAAAAGCGCTACTTATTTGCGGTATTAACTGCAGCTATAGGCTTGATTCTAACAGCTTGTACCTATTTTGCGACGGATATTTATTCTAAAAATGATGTAGCTGTAATCACCGATACTAAAATTAAGGATACTTTAGAAGAAAAAAGTACGGATGTCTATGGTAATAAAGATGAAATCAGAAAGCAGGTTCTTCATTTAAAAGTCTTGTCAGGCAAGTTTAAGGGCCAAGCTTATAAAACTACTAATATGTATTACCCCTCGCAATTAGTTACGCAGAAATTTCGCGCGGGTCAGAGAGTGTTGGTCAATGTTAAACATGGTGAACCAGTTATTCAGGATCCCAAACGAGACTGGGTTTTGGTTTTAGCATTGACTGTAATGTCAACGCTGATGGTCGCAGTTGCCGGTAAAAAATCATTTAACTTAATTGCATCAATGATACTCAGCTGGATAATTTTTTATATTGTTATCATGCTGGATATCAAACTTAACGGTTCTTATATTGTCCTGCTGTTTGGTTTGGCTGATATTGTTTTTTCATTCTTTAGTTTATTGGTTGTTCAAGGCTTTAACCGTAAAATGCTGGCAACGTGGTTGGCGACGATTCTAGGTACTTTTGTTTCTTTTGCATTGTGCTACTTGATTATGCGCCTGACTGGTGAATCGGAGATCAAATACGAAACGGGAGATTATGCTACTCAAGATCCTCGCGGCATCTTTTTAGCACAAACCTTGCTAGGTATTTTAGGGGCTGTAATGGATGAAGCCACTGATATTATTTCCAGTCTTTATGAATTAGTTCAGACTAAAGCAGATTTAACTGCCCAGCAATTGATTAAAAGTGGACGTACTATGGGTCAGGAAATCATGGGGCCTCTGATTAATGTTTTGGTATTAATCTTTATGTCTGAAGAATTGCCAATGACAATTATCTATTTGCGCGATAATAACAGTTTGCGTTCCACCTTTGGTTTTACTCTTTCACTTGGTGTCACGCAGAGTATTATCTCAGCGATTGGTATAGTTTTAACAGTTGTCTTTGCCACTGGCTGCAGCCTGCTGTTTTTAGAAGAAAAAAAGCGAAAAGCGGGGACTGAAGAATGAGTACATTAACGGCCTTACTGATCGTGCTGGCAATCTTAATGACAATTGTAGGTGGAGAAACGGGCATTCGCAGTTTCTTTAGCGTTTTGATCAACACTTTATTACTAATCTTAGTAGCCATCTTGATTTCTTGGGGTATCAACATTCCTCTTTTGATTTTGATTTTTGTTCCTTTAAAATTGGTAACTATTATTTTCTTAGGCACGCATGATTATCAGGTTGCTAAAAATTCATTTTATTCTTCTCTAGTTGTTTGTTTAGCAGCCAGCTTAATCATTCTGGGTTTTGAATGGTTAGCGCAAGCTGCCGGACTTGGACCAGAAGCTGGTGAAATTTTGGTTGGCTTGTCGCAAATGCCGGGATTAAGTTATCCTTTGATTGCAGTAGCAGTTGCTATCTTTTCCACACTTGGCGCAGTGGCAGAAGCTGCTGTATCAATGAGCTCAGGTTTGCTTGAAATCAAAAAGCATAATCCAGCAATTTCGTATGAAGATCTGAGAGCTAGTGGAGCCAAAATCGGTAATGACGTCTTGGGAACAGCAATGAATACCATTTTGTTTGGGATGTTTGGCAGCTTCCTTTCATTATTTTTATGGTATATTCGTTTGAATTACACTTTAGGCGAAGTACTAAATGAAAAAATGTTTGTTAATGAAGCTTTAATTATAATGTATTCTTTAATTGGTGTATTATTAACAGTACCATTAGCAACAACCTTTTTAGCAAAAAACATGGTAAAAGTGGGGGAGAAAAATGAAAGTAAATGATTTAACATTAACTAATTTTAACCAGCGCAAGTTCAACGTGCACACATACACTTTGGGGTCAATTGGCGAGCTGGTAACACCAAAACACCCCCTGGCAATTGTCGTTCCCGGAGGTAGCTTCGATCATTTGTCTCAAAGAGAAAGTGAACCTGTAGCGCTGGCTTTCAATAACTATGGTTTTAACAGTGTGGTTATGGAATATAACCTCGTGCAAGATGAAGGCGATATTTACCCGGATGCAGGGCTGGACGTATTAACTACTGTTAAGTACTTTCGCGATCATGCGCAAGAATATCAGATTGATCCCAACAAAATAGTCACGATTGGCTTTTCCGCGGGCGGACACGTAACTAGTTTTGCCAATAGCATGGCTAATTCTTCAAAGTATCAGAAAGAGTTTGGCTTTAAGAGTGAAGAAGTTTTGCCAAATAAAACTATTTTGGGTTATCCTTTAATTAACTTGACCAAAATTGGCTTTGATATCCCGGCAGATGAGCAGGATAAAGTTCCGCAAGATGAATTTATCAAGGATAGCTCTTTAGGCGTAACCACTAATACGCCAGCAACATTTATTTTTCATGCCTGGGATGACCCCGTAGTTCTTGTCACCAATACGTTTGAGTATGCAGCAGCTTTACATGATAATAAAGTTCCGTGTGAAGTTCATATTTTCAATCGTGGTGGTCACGGTTTTTCTTTAGCACGAAAAGATATGGTAGTTAAAGGCAGGGAATGGCAAGAAAATCCGCACGCTGCCCATTGGTTTGAACTGGCACAGGAATGGTTAACAAGTGAATGGCAATAAAAGGGAGTACAGATTCTGTACTTCTTTTTGTTCGGATTTAGAAGTTTTAATTATAAAATTATAATAATACTCATATTAGAAATAAAAAATTTAAATTATTTTAAGCAAAGGCCTTGCATTTATTTCCAGAGGGTATATAATACCGGTATTTAAATCGAAAGAAAGGACATGATTTTTTGAAGCTAACGAAGATAAAAATTTTAACGGCAGTTAATGGCTTACTAACTCTAAGCAGTCTAATCATGTTATTCTTTGGATTATGCAATCAAGTTAATGAGTCAAAGAATCTGCTAGAAGAAGAACAAGCAATTTCGCTGAACAATAATAATATGATTATTTTGGCGGCTGTAGTTGCTTTGATGGTCTTCGGCTATGCATTCTTTGCTACTTGGTTAAAAGGTGAACCCGCAAAAGTTCATTTATTAAGACACAGAGCATAAGATGATTAGAAAAACTGAGCTGTACTTCAATGGTTGAGGTACAGCTCAATTTTTTTGCCTAAAATAACTTAGATTATCTTTTTTAATTGCCTTGCTATATAGAGTTGCTTGTTTAACTAAACATATTTATGATGGGCATAAGTAACAAAAAGCCAGTAATAAAGGAAGGTATTATTGATAATGTGTACAATAAAAGATGAAGTTTATGATCCGTTTTTACCTACTTTACTAATTTCTCTGCATGAGGAGTATGTAAAAGAAATTTTAACGGGACAAAAAATAATTGAGTACCGTAAGAGTTTTTTTAAGGACAGTTTTCAAGCCTTTGTTTATACTACAGGCAATAATGGCGGGATACAACTTTTTATTAAGTGTGCACCTTTGATTCGCAGTAATGCTGCTACATTAGCCCAGATAGGGCAAGAAATTCAAAAAGATGATTATGCAGAAATTTACGACTATTTTATGCCTAAAAATGATGGCTGCATTATTCCTATTTTAAAATCATGTGCTCTTAAAAAGATTTCACTCAAGCAGTTAAGAGCCGTTTTGCCTGAAATTGTTGTCCCGCAAAAATATTTGTTTTTAGATCGACCTGATAAAAAAGACTTGCTCGATTTTTTATTAAAGCAGGAATATGATAACTTATTCATTAATAAATGGGATGAACGGTATGCAAAAATTAGGCAAATAGTTGAAGAAAATAAAAAATGATGGTTATTTTTAGCTAACGTTTTGGTATACTAATGCACAATTGCAATTAATTATTTATAATGAACATAAATTTATGAACATAAATAGTGTTTAGAAAGTTCAATTAGTGTTCAAAAAAGGATAACATATGAAGGCAATAGAGCATTTATATAGATTTTTGGAAGAAGATAAAGATGAAAAGCTAACTACTTCTCAGATTGCTGCTAAATTTGGTTTAAGTAGAAGTGTTGTAAGTGGATACTTAGCTCAACTTTATAAAAAACAATTAGTAGAAAAATACGGCACTCGGCCTGTTTATTGGAGAATTAGGGAAAAGCCTACTGCCTTTAGTCAAATTATTGGTTATAATGGCAGTTTAAAAAAGGCGATTGGCGCACTTAAACAAGCTATATTATATCCACCAAATGGCTTGCCAATACTGATTACTGGATCAAGTGGAACGGGAAAGAGCCTGTTAGCTAAAAAAACTTATCAAGAAGCAGTAAAGCTTGGAAAAGTCAATGACAAAGGCAAGTTTGTCACTTTGAATACTGCAGATTATGCTAATAATCCTGAGTTGCTGTCGTCTGTTTTATTTGGTTACAAAAAGGGAGCTTTTACAGGGGCTGAAGAAGATAAATTAGGTCTTTTGGACGAAGCCAATAATGGCTACTTATTTTTAGATGAAGTACACCGTTTGTCAAAGTCAGATCAAGAAAAACTATTTTCTCTTTTTGATCATGGTACGTTTTATCCTCTAGGTGAAGTAAATCAACCTCATAAGGTAAATATCAAGTTAATATTTGCTACAACTGAAAATCTGGACAAATATTTACTAAAAACATTTTTGCGTAGAATACCGTTACATATTGTCTTACCTGATTTTATCGATCGTCCGGTTATAGAAAGAATTGCAATTACTATTCAATGTTTTAAACATGAAGCAATAGAAACTCAACGTAAATTCTTAATACCTGATGAACTGATAATAAATTTAGCTAGTCAAAGTTTTCCAGGAAATATTGGCTCGTTAGAAAACAAAATAAAGCTTATTTGTTCACAAGGATATACTACGTCTCCTAAAAAGGAGACTATTCCGATAGAATATCCATCTTCTCATAATTATCTGGTTCCAATTGATAGTGAATTTAATGTTACTGAATTGTCACAAATGACTAAACATCTGCAAGATAGTCTACAGAGTATTCAAAACGAACTGATAGAAGCAATTTCTAAAAGTTCTCCCATCAGTGACTGTAAGTTAATAATATTACGTGCACTTCGTTCTCTTTCACGTCCCATAAGTACTAATGTAAAAGAATCAATCGGAAAAAATATTAGCAAAATTATTAAAACAACTCTTACCAACAAATATGGTTTAAAACTTAATTTAACTCAAAATGAATTTAAAGCTTTAATTTTTGCATTTAACTTAGCCAGTGTCCAAGAGCAAAATTTAAAACATACAAGTGAACTAAAGAAACTTTTAGAGCAGAAGTATCCACGGTCATTTTATGTTTATCAACAGCTGTTAGCTAAAATAAATCCTAAAATTGTAGATAGTTATTACCTTTGGTTTATATTGTTATTTGCCGATTTAATAGAAAAAGTAGAAGCCATTAATTATACTTGCATACTGCTGGCACACGGTGAGTCAACGGCTACAAGTATTCAAAAAATTGTTAACAGTCTGGCAGGAAACTATATTTTTGAGGCTTTTGATATGCCAATCGATGCTACTGTTGACAATATTAATAAGTGTGTAAAGGAATATTTGCAAATCCAAAAAGCAAACGATCATGGAATCATTTTATTATTTGATATGGGTTCCTTGAACCAGATGTTTGTTAAAATAAAACATTCTTCTAATAAGAAATTATTAGTAATTAATAATTTAACTACAGCTTCTGCACTTGATGTTGCTATTAGGGTGCAAAGAGGAGAAACATTTAAAGAAATCACGGCAAAGGCGAAAAACTATGGTAACTATATGGGAGTCCAATATTTTGAAGGACTTTCAGATAAAGACAATATTATAGTTTCATGTTTATCGGGTGCCGGTATGTCACAAGCAATTAAAGATATTATAAATAAAACCCTGTCAACCAATAAGCAAATTATCACGATGGACTATCGAAAATTGCGTGAACTTATTGATAATAATGATAAAAGCTTTTTTAAAAATACCCAATTAATCATCACTACTACAGATTTTAATATCAATTTAGATCTGCCTTTGATTAATATATACAATATACTGGATCAGAAGGGTTTTGCGGAACTAAAAAATTATTTATTAAATTCAGGAGAAAAAAGCAAAAATGTAGATAACTTACTTGAACGATTTTTAAAATTTCTCACAATTCAAGGTATAAAGGAGAGACTGCAGTTTCTCAATCCTAATACTGTCATTAATGAAGTCCAGTCTGTTGTGGCCAAATACCAAACATATTATGGTGTAAAGTTTAGCGGTAAAATTAAGTTAAATTTGTACATGCATCTTTCTTTAATGATTGAAAGGATTTTACTCAGTGAAAGTAAAGAAAAGAGCAATGATATAATTTTTAAAAATGATAAGGAAAAAGAATTCGCTTCTATTTCAAGTACGATATTTAAGCCGATTGAGATGAAATACAATATCAAAATTAATAAATTTGAAATTTCATTAATTTTTGAACTATTAGAAGAATATCTTTAAGGTAAGTAGTGTTTAAGGAATACTTAAGCACTATTTTTGTTTTGCTGATTTAGCAGTAATTCTTAGACTTGGCATTATTTTTGCTAATAGTACATTGAAAAGGAAAGGGGGAAGAAGAATAAACAGGTGAGAAATTATTTATTAGTAAAGCTTTGTTTTATTAGACATTTTCTAAAGAGGAGCACAAGTAAGTGAAAATATATTTATTAAGTCATGGAAAATTGGCGAGTGGGATGAAAAATACAATTGAATTACTAGCAGGAGATCAACCTAATCTGGTTGCTTTTGATTCATACTTGCCGAATGGCCCAGATCTGACAGTGTTTTTACAGAAATTGGCTCAAGAAAAAGAACAGTTTATTGTAGTGACTGACTTACTTGGTGGCAGTGTAAACCGTCTGGCGCTTGAAAAATTAGTTTCAAACAATATTTATTTAATTAGTGGTATGAATACTGCTTTGGTTTTGAGCTTAGTTTTACTTGATGCTAAATGTACTGTTGATCAAATTCAGAAAATAGTAGATACAAGTAAAGATACTGTTCGCCTTCTTTTACCAAGTCAAAATTCTGCCACAAATGAAACTGAAGAAGATTTTTAAAGGAGAAGTAGATAAATGATTTTATTATTACGAGTTGATCACCGTTTGTTACATGGACAGGTAGTTTTTTCCTGGTGTTCTCAATTACAACCAAATTGTATTTTAATTGCAGATGATGAAGTAGTTAAAGATGACTTGCGCAAATCTACTTTACGCTTAGGGAAACCTCAAGGGGTAAAGCTGGTATTCAAAAGTGTAAAGGACGCAATTGAAGCGATCAATTCCGGAAAGACTGACAAATATCGATTACTCATTGTTGTACCAACGATTGAAACTGCTGTGACATTAGCTAAAAAAGTGCCACAAATTACTGCCATCAATTTGGGAGGAACAAAGGCCTTACCAGGAACTCATCCGTTATCAAAAATGGTAAATGTAACAGATCACGATGAGCAAATTCTTAGAGAAATATCTTCAGCGGGTAAGGAGGTTAATATTCAAGCAGTCCCGAGCGATCCTAAGAAGATTTTATTTAAATAGGAGGAGAATGGAATGTTACAAGCATTTTTAATTTTTGTTGTAGCCTTTATCGGCTATTTGGAATGTGGTGTAGGTAATTCAATGATCCAGAGACCAATTGTAATGGGCCCTCTAGTTGGGTTGGTTCTTGGTGATTTACATACTGGATTAATTGTCGGAGCGACTTTAGAGCTTGCTTTTATGGGTAATATCACTATTGGCGCTGCCCTACCACCCGAAATAACAGCTGGGGGAATTTTAGGAACAGCTTTTGCAATTAAAACCGGTTCAGGTGCGGCAGCTGCTTTGGCACTGGCGATTCCAATTGCTACTGTAGCTTTGTTATTAAAAAATTTTTATTATCTAACCGTACGTGTTTTCTTCTTACATAAATCTGATGATTATGCAGCTAAAGGTGATGTAGCTGGCGTTGATAGAATGCATATGATTAGTTTTCTATCGTACGATATCTTAATGTCTCTAATTTTAGCTATTTGCTTTTACGCAGGTAGCGGTGTGGTTAAATCATTTTTGGCAATTATTCCGAAATTTATTATCGACGGAATGAATATTGCTGCAGGCATATTACCGGCTCTTGGCTTTGCACTCTTGGCAAGTATGCTTATTAATAAGAAAGTGGCACCGTATCTATTACTTGGCTTTGTGTTAGCAGCATACCTAAAAGTTCCAGTTTTAGGAGTTGCTTTAATAGGGATAGTTATAGTCGCTTTAAGTATTGTTAATAGAAATACGAATCAACCTGCTTCAATTAATACGGAGGATAATGACGATGACTTCTAATACAAACAAAAAGAAATTAACCAAACACGATATTAATAAGATTTTTTGGAGGTCTTTTACAATTAACGCAGCCTTCAACTATGAACGGCAGATGAGTCAAGGGGTACAATATGCTTTAGGTCCAGCTTTAAAAAAGCTCTATCCGGAAAAAGATCGGTTGGCAGCAGCATTGAAAAGACATGCTGAATTCTTCAATACTACACCAATGCTTGGACCCTTTGTTTTCGGTATTACTGCAGCTATGGAAGAAGAAAATGCAAATGATCCTGATTTTGATGAATCGTCTATTAACTCGGTTAAAGCCTCTCTTATGGGTCCGCTTGCTGGAATAGGAGATTCTGTCTTCTGGGGCACTTTACGTCCACTTGCTGGTGGAATTGCGTGTTCATTAGCATTAACAGGTAATTTGTTTGCACCTATATTGTTCTTACTAATTTTTAATATTCCAAATGTTTTAGTGAGATACTATGGTGTCCATTGGGGATACCAATCAGGCATGAAAGCTCTGAATAAATTTGAAAAAATGGGTATTACTGATAAGGTATTCCAAGGAGCTGCTACTTTAGGATTGCTAGTTATTGGAGCAATGATCGCTTCAATGGTCACGGTGAAAACAGGCTTAACTATTGGTACGGGCAAATCTGCTATCAAATTGATGTCAGTTTTAGATGGAATAATGCCCGATATGCTGGGAGCTGTTGCAACAGGTATTGTTTACTGGGCAATTAAAAAAGGCCATAAAGTAAATACTATTCTGCTTTGGATTATTTTAATCAGCGTGGTAGCGGCATTCTTTGGTATTTTACAAGCATAAGAGGCTTAACATGACAGTTCTAAATGATTTTTTGCAATATAGTCAAAATAAACATTTTCGTATTATCAACGCTCAAATATATCAAAATGACCAGTTAGTTGCTGAAAAAAGGGCAGTAGATCCAATTACGCGTTTGAATGTCTATTCTGTTTCGAAGAGCATAACTTCTATTGGTGTGGGGCTTGCTTGTCAGGAAAACTTACTGAAATTAACAGATCCAATTTATCAATTTTTTCCGCAGATAAACTTCTCATTACTCGATCCCAAAATTAAAAAAGTTACAATACGTGATTTATTAACAATGACTGCCGGCCTAAAAGATCCTTTGTTTTTTGCAGATGATCCGGAACGCTATCTGGTAAAAGACTGGATTCGGTACTATTTTACTCATGCAGAATTTGTACATGAACCGGGTAAAAACTTTTTATATTCTACTTTTAATAGCTACATTCTTAGTTGTATTGTTGAAGCTGCTAGTGGAGCTACTCTGGTCAATTATTTAAAGCCACGCTTTTTTGAACCAATAGGTATAGGCAATCCGGACTGGTTGAGTTGTCCAATGGGGCATTCAATGGGAGCACATTCTCTGATGCTCACAATTGATGAAATGTCAAAAATAGGATTGTTCTTATTGCATAAAGGAAAGTGGCAAGGGAAACAAATACTTAATTCACGGTATTTGGAAGCTGCTACAAGTAATCAGGTTACAGATGCTAAAGGTAGAACTCACTTTGGCTATGGTTATCAATATTGGATTAATCCTGATCATCAATCTTTTCGAGCTGATGGCAAATTAGGTCAATTCATTATTGTTTTGCCCCAAAATCAATTAGTTGTTAGCATTCAATCTCTTGAGCAAAAAAAGCTATTTCCTGAGGTCTGGGAGCATTTAATCCAACCGTTGGTTAAAGATTAATTTGACAATTTTTTAATAACGTCTTATTGTTAGCAAAAGCTATCTAATAGGCGTTTTTTGTTGGTATTATGAGTTGGAGAAAGTGTGTTTTTAAATGATTAAAATGCTAAGAATTGACGAGCGTTTAATTCATGGACAAGTGGCAATGGTTTGGTCTAAAGCCTTGGGTATAAAGAGGATTTTGGTAGCCAACGACAAAGCAGCTGATAATTATCTGCAAACAATATCTATGAAACTGGCTGTACCATCCAATATTAGATTTGATCTACAGAATATGGCTAAATCAATTAAGTTTCTTGACAGTCCAAAATCTGAATCTCAAGTAATAATGGTAGTTGTAGAAAATTTTAGAGATGCACTGAGCATTGCTCAAAATGTACCAAAAATTGATGTGATTAATATCGGTAATTATGGTCTTTTATCGGTAAATAAGCATAATCAAAAGCAAAAACAGTTGGATACCTGTGTCAAAGTAGATGATATAGACCTTGAATATATCAAGCAGATAATGAAATTGCCTTTTCAGTTTGTTTCGCAGTTAACCCCCAACTCATCCAAAAAAGATATCAAAAAAATGAAAATAGATTAATGTGGTAAATGACCTAAGCTATTAAATAATTTCAAATAAAAACGCAACCTAACAATTAGTTAGGCTGCGTTTCTTAATGGGATATTTGTATTAAAGAGGAATCTTCTAATACCAGTGATGTGTTAGCCAGAAATTCTTGGCATTAACCCATGAACCATAACGACCGTAAACATATCTGTCAGCGGTTCTTTCTTGGTTCTTCTTAGAATAATCACCTTTTAGGTAAGCAATGTTTAATTGGTATTTGCCATAACAAACACCATTACGTGCGTAATAATTGCCACCCGATTCACGCATTGCAATCCATCTCTTGGCTGCACGTTCTGCTTTTGACATCTTGGCAGCCTGTACTGTTTGCGTACATGAATTATTATTAGTAGTTTCCAAAGCAGTGACGAAACTAAATGATAGCGCCAGTGCTGTAATTAACTTAAGTATTAAACTTTTACTTTTCTTCAATATATTCAATCCCCACAATTAACTGTATTAATTCTATGGATAATAATACACAGTCAATGTGTCATTGTTGTTACAGAAATAACACGCAACTCTTACAAAATTTTTGAAAAATTTAATAATTCTACTAGTTTTGAAAAATTCATATCGTAATAAAGTCAATTATTACTTACCTGAATGTTTTAATGTTATTTTTATTTATGTCTGTTAAAATTGGTAGTAACTATTATTTTAGGAGGTAAATATGGCTGCTAAACATTTTTATGAAACTTTTCACCCTGAACACTATGATTTATTCATAGACATCAATCGGGAGCAGAAAAGTATTAATGGTACTTCGACAATTACCGGTGAAGCAATTGAGAATACTATTTTAATTAATCAGAAATATATGAAAATTGCTTCAGTAACAAGTGCGGGCAAGGATGTACCGTTTACTGTCAATGACGAAAAAGAAGCAATTGAAATCGAACTGGGTCAGACCGGCAAAGTCACAGTTGAGATTAAGTATTCGGCACCGCTGACTGATTCTATGATGGGAATTTATCCTTCATATTATCAAGTTGATGGTGTGCAAAAACAAATTATCGGTACTCAATTTGAAACTACAGCTGCACGTCAGGCTTTCCCATGTGTTGATGAGCCAGAAGCCAAAGCTACTTTTTCTTTAGCACTTAAGTATGATGAGCATGAAGGTGAAACTACAATTGCCAATATGCCGGAAGTTAAAGTCGAAGACGGCGTGCACTATTTCGAACAAACCGTTAGAATGTCCAGCTACCTGATTGCCTTTGCCTTTGGTGAATTGCAATCAAAGATTACTGAAACCAAAGACGGCGTTCAAGTGGGAGTTTTTGCGACTAAAGCACATCAAGCTAAGGAATTAGACTTTGCTTTGGATATTGCTAAGCGGGCAATCGAATTTTACGAAGAATTTTATCAAACTAAGTATCCACTACCTCATTCTTGGCAATTAGCGCTGCCTGACTTTTCTGCCGGAGCAATGGAAAACTGGGGACTAGTCACATACCGTGAAGTCGCAATTTTGCTTGATCCTGATAATGCAACTCCGTACCAAAAAGCTTATGTGGCAACTGTTATCACTCATGAATTGGCGCACCAATGGTTTGGCGATTTAGTTACTATGAAGTGGTGGGACGATTTGTGGCTCAATGAAAGTTTTGCCAACATGATGGAATATGTTTCAGTTGATGCTTTAGAGCCAAACTGGCATGTTTGGGATAATCTTTACCAAATTTCGGAAGTACCAGCAGCTTTAAAACGTGATGCTACTGATGGTGTCCAATCCGTTCACGTTGATGTGGAACATCCAGCTGATATTGATTCAATTTTTGATAGTGCAATTGTTTACGCTAAAGGTTCAAGGATGCTGGTTATGGTACGGGCACTCTTAGGTGACGATGCTTTGCGTAAGGGACTTAAGTATTACTTTGAACAGCACCAATATGGCAACGCCACCGGTGATGATTTATGGAACGCCCTTTCAACTGCTACTGATTTAGATATTGGCAAGATCATGCATACTTGGCTTGATCAACCGGGTTACCCAGTAGTTTCCGCCAAAGTAAATTCAGCTGGTCACTTGATTTTGAGTCAAAAACAATTCTTCATCGGTGAAGGTAAAGAAGTTGGACGTAAGTGGGCTATTCCATTGAATGCGAACTTTAAGGCACCACAAATTATGTCTGAAAGAGAACTGGATCTAGGAGATTATCAAGAGTTGCGCAGTGCTGCCGGTCACGCTTTACGTGTAAATGTAGGCAATAGTTCGCACTTCATTGTTAATTATGATGAAACCTTAATGAATGATATTATGGCTGAATTTGCCCAGTTGAAGCCGGTAGATCAATTACAATTACTGCAAGACTTAGGCCTTTTAGCAGAAAGTAAACAGATTTCATACGCTGAGATTGTCCCGTTACTGCCAAAATTTGC
This sequence comes from Lactobacillus sp. ESL0259, assembly GCF_003693045.1. NCBI lineage: Bacteria > Bacillati > Bacillota > Bacilli > Lactobacillales > Lactobacillaceae > Lactobacillus > Lactobacillus sp. ESL0259. Next base: position 57,502 of record NZ_REHP01000003.1, read on the forward strand.
AGATTCTAAGTCATATATTGTCATTAGTGCGTTATCTTCCAGTGTTCGTTCATTGCGTAAATTTGTTACTCCGAATTCACATGCAGAAAAAGATTTAAAGGCATTCGTTAATAAATTGACCCAAAAGCAAGTCGAGCACCTAGGCTGGCAGGCGCAAGCTTCCGATACAGATGATGACAAGAGAATTCGTCCATTAGAAATAGCTTTGTCATTGTATGCCGATAACTCTGCTGTGATAAAAGATGGTCACCAAATTTTTACTGAACACAAGCAAAACTTAAACGAAATTGATGCTTCAGTTCGACCATATGTTTTAATGAATGAAGTTAAGAATTATAACGAGTCAGGTTTAGTTGACCGTTTAATTAAAGAATATCAAGCTGCCATCGATCCTAACTATAAGGACGATCTTACTGATGCTATTACCAACACCAAGAATCCCGCTGAAATCAAGAAACTTATTGAGAATTTTGAGAATGCTGCAGTTGTTAAGCCTCAAGATTTGCGCTCTTGGTTTGCTAATGTCTTGGCTAATCCAAAAGGCGAACAATTTGCTTGGGACTGGTTACGGGACCAATGGTCATGGCTCGAGAAAACAGTCGGTGGTGATATGGAATTTACCACTTATATTACTGTGGCTTCAAACATTTTCCATACTGAAAAGAGATTGGAAGAATTCAAAGAATTCTTTGAACCAAAGGTTGATCAACCTGGTCTAGGTCGTGAAATCAGAATGGATATTAATAATATTGAGTCCAAGGTTGACTTGATTAATGCTGAAATGGATGCTGTCAATCAAGCTGTTAAGGAAACTTTGTAACTAAAATTGTTTAATTTTTAAATTTGCAAAATCTGTTAACTAAAGCGAGTGTGGGCTTGGCATTAAGTTAACAGATTTTTTGTATAACAAAAAAGACAAGCTTTTAAAATCTTGTCCTTTAATTTGCTTATTAAATTATTTAGTCATATACAATAACCGGCTCGTGTTTACTTACATTGTGCCAGACCTGCTTAATTTCTCTGGGCTTAATATTAACACAGCCGTGTGAGCCACCTCTTAAATAAGCTTTTTTACTCCAGTCACCGCGCCAGCCAGCATCGTGAAAACCGCAACCAGTCAAGGTAAACGGCATCCAGTAACTAACAGGTGAAGCGTATTTGGAGCCATCGTTGTTGCGTCCACGCAGTACCGCATGGCGTTGCTTATAGTGAATATACCAGACTCCTTGAGGCGTACGGTTATTCTTATTACCATCCTTTGTTCCAGTAACAACATCGTTAAGGTGAACAACCATCTTGCCTTTGCGCACAATCCACATTTCCTGCTTTTGCAGAGAAACTACAATATAGTCATCACCTATGCCATGATTATTTAAGCCGTAGCCTAAACCATAAGTGCTGTAGCCAAGACCATAAATATAATTTTTGCCGTCCAGATTTTTAGTTCCATTCAAAAATGCTTGTTCAACAGCTGCTTGTGCTCTTTTGACATGCACGCCCCAGCCATAGCTTTGGTTTTTAACACTAATTTTCTTTCCTGCAACTTTATTGCCTTTTGGAACCGCGAAACTATAGCTTTGATGAATTGTTGAAACATCCTGGTCAATTTTATTAAGCTTTGCCGTTAAGTTTTCGCTGTTAAGAAAAGTGTACTTGCCTTTTCTATAAATTGCCTGGTTAATTAATTTTTGTGCTTTGAGTTTATAAACTTTGCCTGCAACATGGTAATTAACTACGGCGTGACTCATCGTTTGCATTTTTTTGTTAGCGGCATCCAGATCAGTATTGCGGTATTCGTAGCTTTGCTTATTGGGCATAGTTGTATGTTGCTTTTTAAAATAAGCGGCAACTTCCTGCTTCTTAATAGTTTTGCTGCTAGGATCATATTCAAGTGCAACTTTACCATTTTCCAGTGAAACCATATTATTCGCTTTCCGATTGATTTTGGCAGTTGCTTTATTAATTGTTAAGTTTCCAACTTCTACGCCATAAATGTTAACATTAGGGTTAAAATGATTTGTAGCGAATGCTTTAGCCTGCTTTTGCGCTTCGACGTGATTGTTATATAACACCACGCCAAATACAACTGCTAAAATCAGAACTATTCCGATAATAATTAAAAGCAAGTTATTGCGGTTATTGTATTTTTTTAAATTTCTTTTTGATTGCATAGTTCTACCACCGTTGGAATTTTCAAAAAATAATTGCGGTTACAGTTTACCATCTATTGCGGCCCTAGTAAAATGCAAGATATAAGAATGTTTTTGGGAGGGATTGCTCAATGGAAAATGACCCATTAGTGTTTGATGTTAACATAGCTAAAGAAAAGCCTAATTCTTATCGTAAAGTAAAAAATAATTCTGGCTGTCCCTTTTGTGATGTGGCGGGTTTGACCCATATCTTAAAAAAACAGGGCGGGATGATTTGGCTTGATAATAAATACCATACGTTACATGATACAGTTCAGACTGTTTTGATTGAGTCCAATAAGCATCAAGGTGATATTACCACTTATTCGCTTGCGTATAATCGTTCTTTGATGCGTTTTTCATTATCATGCTTTAAGCAGATGAATGATTCACACAAGTACAGATCGGTTTTATGGTATAAAAATTATGGCGAAAATTCTGGTGGCTCTCTTGCACACCCCCACATGCAAATAGTGGGTCTGGAAAAGATGGATGGTTATAAGTACATTCAACCCAATAATTTTGAAGGCATAAGTCTTTTTAATAAAGATGGGGTTGAGGTTAATGTGAGCACGCATCCAATTCAGGGCTACATTGAACTTGATTTTAATCTTCTTGATGAAAACAGTATTGATGAATGGTCCGACTGGATTCAAAGCGGAGCAAAGTATATGCTAAAAGTTTTATCAAAGGGGCGTAATAACTCCTATAACTTGTTTTTCTATCCGCGCTTTGATCGGGGCATTAGTGCTAAATTAATCTTACGTTATACGGCATCACCATATTTTGTCGGTTATAAGCTATCGCAGGTAGACAACCGGGAGAAACTGCTCACTGAAGCCGAAAACTTTAAGCGCTTTTTTGAGTCTGGGTCAGTTTTAGAGAAAGGATTTAAAATATAGCTTTTACTGAATTAATTATTATTAAAACTAATACTTAGCAGAGATAATATTTGCGACAAATAATTCTAAGCAATATAATAGCAAGGTGCTTTTTTTAAGGAGGATGCAAATGCACAGAAAAGAAACAAAAAACCTGGCTATTACTGCTATATTTGTCGCAATCTTTTTATTGCAAACTCTCATACCCAATATTGGTTACATTCGCATACTACCAACTTTGCCTGCTGTAACGACTATTCCGTTAACTGTTGCCATATATTCTTTGCTTATGGGGCCAATTGCTGGGACTTTCTTTGGCATTTTCTGGGGCATTGCCCGCATGGTGCAGGCGTATACTCAGCCTGGCGATATTGTCAGCCTGATGCTTTTCCAGAACTTTGTGATTGCCGTTGTTCCCAGTGTCCTTGCCGGCTTTTTTCCAGGGATGATTGGAAAATTTACAGCTGAAAAGAAAAGTAGTGTTAAAGAAATAAGCTATACGATTGCAGGCGCAGTGACTTCTTTAACTAACACTGCTTTTGTAATCTTGTTAACCAGTTTGGTTTTCATGGGTAATTCTGCCAAGTTGTTAGGACATTTAGGCAGTTTTAGTCAAGGCACACCTTTAATTACTGCGTTAATAGTTGCTCTCGGCTTGAATGGACTTGTGGAAGCTATATTTACCGCTATTGTAACACCCATTATTGTTACTCCACTCACCAAAGTTTTACGCAGATTGGGTTAAAAATTTTAGTTTTAATAAAAAGTTAATATTTTTGAGCTAGTCACTATTATTAGGAAAATAACATTGATGTAAGTCTTTCAATTTCTGAAAGGCTTATTTTTTTATTGACATTCTTGCTTTCTTACATTAGTGTATTAGATAAATAGTACAGAAGTATTACAACGAGGACTTTGCAAATGACTGAAATTTTACGAGTAGATCAAGTTACTAAAACATACGGCAAGCGGGGCGAAAAGCAGTACCAGGCTTTAAAGGGAGTTAATTTTGCAGTTAATTCAGGCGAATTTGTAGCCATTATGGGAGCTTCGGGTTCTGGTAAAACGACTTTGCTTAATATCTTGTCGACTTTAGATAAACCAACAACAGGCAACGTTTTTATTAACCACCAAGACAACAGCACGTTAAATGCTAACCAGTTGGCGGATTTTAGAAGTAAGCAAATTGGCTTTATTTTTCAAGACTTCAATCTCTTAGAGAATTTAACTAATCGTGAAAACATTGCCTTGCCTTTAAGTTTAAGAGGGATAGCTCCCAGAAAAATTGATCCCTTAGTTGACAAAATTGCGACTAGGCTGGGAATTAAAGAGATATTGCCTAAATATCCTGCTGAAGTATCTGGTGGGCAAAAGCAGAGAGTAGCAGCTGCCAGAGCGTTGGTGCATGAACCGGCAATTTTGCTTGCGGACGAGCCAACTGGCGCTTTGGATTCAAAGAGCGCCCGCGAGTTGCTTTATACTATGGCTGATTTAAACCAAAACGATGGTATTACCACTCTGATGGTTACGCACGATCCGTTTGCTGCCAGCTTTGCCAGTCGCATTTTATTTATTAAAGACGGCCAAATTGGTGAACAAATGCTGAAAAACGGGCAGTCGAGGCAGGAATTTTATCATCTGTTAATTGATCACTTAGATACTGATGAATAAGGAGAACAAAAATGATTTGGAAGTTGTCCTTAACGGGAATTAAGAGTCGCTTTAAAGATTACGCGGTTTTGTTTTCCGGCTTGGTTGTTGCCAGCATGATTTTTTACATGTTCCTCACAATCACTATTAATCCCACCTTTATTAAAAATGATATTGCAGCACCAAGTAATTATGTCCGTTTCACCTTTGGCTTTGGTATTGTCTTGCTGGTAATCATTACTACTATTTATTTGGTTTATGCTAATTCTTTTTTATTGAGCATGCGCAAACATGATTACGGCATGTACATGATGCTCGGAGCTAAGAGTACTAAAATCGGGGCACTAATTTTTCTGGAAACTCTGATAACCGGTATTTTGGCCACAATAGTGGGTATTCTGCTGGGTTTTGGTCTAACAGCCATTGTATCGCAGCTGCTGATATCTCGTTTAGGCTTGACGGTAAAGCATTTTGCCGTTGTTTTACCCAATGCCATTATCTGGACGATTATCTTCTTCATTTTCATCTTCTTATTTGGCGCTTTGAAAAATGTCCGTAAATTAACCAAGACACCGATAATTGAATTATTGCGTGATGACCAAAAGCCGGTTGCCTACAAGCGCCAGCCGGTCTTGCACTGGATTCAAGGAATACTGGGGCTGGTGCTCTTAACTGCAGGCTACTTTATTCTGGGTCTTCCAGGCGGTGCTATTTTATTTATTATTCCAGCAGCGCTAGTGACCATAGTTGCCGGTTCATACTTCACATTTAATGCTTTTTTCAGTGCCTTAATTGGGTTCTTGCTCAACCGCAGAAGCTTTTCTTATCATGGCATTCGGATATTTACTTTGGGGCAGTTGAAGTTTCGGCTGCATGATTATACGCGGATTTTAACGGTGGTTTCACTGCTTTTTGCCCTGGCACTTGGTGCTATTACTGTGGGACTTAACTTCAGCACGCTCAGTGAGCAGCTTGAAGACAATTTTTATTACGACACTACTATTATCAGTGATTCCCCAAAAGTAGCGCAGGCTAAAAGCAAACTGACGATTACTCGTCAGCAAACTTATCATTATAAGGAACAGGGCAAGTATTTATACTTTAACCGCGGTGAATTTAACAATAACCCAGTCAAAAACGTCAAGTTTTACATGAAAAATGGTCAGCCCGCCTACAAGACGATCAACTTGCCTACTAAAAAATTAGATGTGCCAGCAACGTATGCCAATAATGCTTTTGGCGCTATGGTTCCTGATGGTATTGCTAAAATCATTCGCTTGGTTTCACCTGAAAAGTGGGCACAGAAAAAAGGGCAGAATAAATTTGTCAGTTTCGTAAATGTGAAAAATTTCGATCAAGATTACCCCACCATCTTAAAATTACAAAAACAGCAGTTAAAAGAAAATTCTGCTTATGAGTATATATATACTTCGAGCAAGGCTGGCAGTTACCAGTTAATTAAGAATTTCAGCAGCGGGTTTGAATTTATGGGTTTCTTTTTAGGTATCGCCTTTCTAACCATGCTGGCTTCGACCTTAATGTTTAAGGTGTTAAGTGGTGCTGCCAGTGACAAGGTGCGCTACCAAATGTTATTTGAAATTGGCACAAGGGTAAAGATATTGCGTCAATCTATCAGAAATGAGATTGGGGTTCTGTTTCTTCTGCCCGGTATATTAGGCGTGATCGACGTTCTCTTTGGCTTAAGATTATTTAAATTGCTCCTGCCGCACCCCTACCAGAAGTTGTGGATTCCCTTTACGATTTTTATCGTGCTTTATCTGATTTATTACTTATTAACGGTGAAATTATATGAAAAAATCGTGCTTGCACATGAATAAAATTGGGGCGGTAATTAATACAAGTTTGTTTTTAGTAAAAGAAAAGGAGCAGTAATGATTTGGAAACTGTCCGTGACGGGTATTAAGAATAGGCTGAAAGACTATCTGGTGTTGTTTTCAGGCTTGATTGTTGCCAGCATGATTTTCTACATGTTTTTGTCAATTGCTACTAACCCTGTGTTTATTAGTAAGGATGTTTATGGTAGAGAAGCATACCTGAATTATATTTTTACCTTTGGTATTATTCTGCTTGTGATCATTACCTCGGTTTATCTTGTTTATGCCAATTCATTTTTGCTGAGCATGCGTAAGCATGACTATGGCATGTATATGATGCTCGGGGCCAAAAGCACGCGGATTGGCTTACTGATTTTTTCTGAAACTCTGCTAACCGGCTTTTTAGCAGTTCTACTGGGAATAATACTGGGGCTCGGGTTGACCACAATAGTTACCAAGGTGCTGGTAGGTAAACTAGGGCTGGAAATTACTCACTATAAGGCAATATTGCCGAGTGCCATAATAGGAACATTGCTTTTCTTTGTTATTATCTTTCTCTTAGGTGCACTGGGCAATATGCGCAAGCTTACTCGTACCCCAATAATCGACCTGTTACATGAGGATCAAACTCCCATTAATCTTAATCATCATCCAGTTTTGCGGGGAATTGAAGCAATTTGCGGTGTACTTTTGCTAGCGGTCGGTTACTATGTAATGACTTTACCTGCTAACTATATTTATCTTCTTATTCCCACCGCGTTAGTAACAATTATTGTCGGTTCTTTCTTTGTCTTTAATGGCGTCTTCACGGCTATTATTAATTATTTACTTAATAAAAAATCTTTTTCATATCGTGGCATTAATGAATTTACTCTGGGCCAATTAAAATTTCGCTTGCAAAGTTACACCAAGGTATTAACTATGATTTCAATTCTGTTTGCCTTGGCTTTAGGTGCAATTACCGTGGGACTTAATTTTGGTTCCATGAAGGATGAAGCGCAAAAAGGGATTTATTATGATGCTACAATTATCAGTCAGACGCCAGCAGTTAAAAAAGCAGAAGCCAAGTTAACTATTACTAATAAGCAAACATATCATTACAAAGAAAAGGGGATGCACCTCTACTTTAACCGCGCGGAATTTGAAAAACAGCCGCTGAAAGAAATGGCAGTTTATTTTCATGACAATCAAGACAATTCCCCCACTTATAAAGTAAAAACGCTGGCTACTGCTAAACTGGATAAACCGCAAACAACGGAAAACAGTATTTTTAGCCAAATGGTGCCAAATGGTCTTCCTAAGAAGATACATCTAGTTTCACCAAAAAGGTGGCTGAGTATTGATGGTCAGGAAAAATTTGTCAGTTATATTAATGTGAAAGACTTTGTCCACGATTTTCCGGTGATCAATCAAATTCAAAAGCAGCAATTGAGGGAAAATCGTAACTACAAAGATACTTACCTTAATTCAAAGCCATACTATTATAGTAATGTGCTCGGCTTTACCAGTGCGTTTGAATTTATGGGCTTTTTCTTAGGAATAGCATTTCTGACCATGCTGGCTTCGACGTTAATGTTTAAAGTCTTAAGTGGTGCTGCCAGTGACAAGGTGCGCTACCAGATGCTACATGAAATTGGTGCTAGACCACGATTATTGCGCAGTTCAATCAGAAAAGAAATTGGTACTTTGTTCACCATGCCTGGAATTTTAGGCATAATAGATGTCCTTTGTGGCTTACAACTGTTTAAAACATTGCTGAAGGCACCTTACCATAATATTTGGATTCCATTCACAATTTTTATTGTTCTCTATTTAGGATACTATTTGTTAACAGTTACTCTATATGAAAAAATTGTACTCACAAATAAATAATCATAAAAAGACCGGATTTTGAAATAAATTTTCAAAATTAAACTAGTAACTCTTTAATTGGTGGGAATTCACGCAACATCTCATGAAAAAATAAGCAAAAGTTGCTTGGACTAATGCTTATTTTTTTCGTCTAGTCGTGTCCTTTTGGATACGATTTTTTAATTGTTCAAATTGTGCAAAATTACCCGGTAAAAAAGACTTTAATTTCACAAAATCTTAATTGGGGGACGCTTTTATCTCTAGTATGCGAAAAATTGGTATAGGTTCCATTATTTAATGTTGGATTGATCTGGATTTTTTAGGTAAAAACATCAATAAATTTTTATGCAATTTCAGCTTGTTTTGTTTTGTTGACTTTTATCATTACAGTTAAAGTAACAGTGAAGACGATTGCACTAAATCCCAAGACACCGTACAGGGCATAATTAACATTGATTGTGCCAGCTATGGTGGTAAATAATGTCGTCATTAATGGACCAGCGATTGCCAAGATTGTGTTTAAAAGCCCTGCTGAAGAAGATAATATTTTGCGATCTACGGAGACAACCAACCATTGCATTAACTTAGGACTACTTGTACCAGCTAAGAAACCAAGAGTGGTCATTAGAATAAGACAGAACACGATATTCTTATTTAGGATGACAATAGCCATAATGGCACTACTAATGGTAGATAATAAAGATAGCTGGAAAAGCGAGGTGTTTTTAAGGAGTTTGGTGCCGACTGCACTGCCAAGAGCTAAACCAATTGCGGCAGCGGCTCCTAGAAGTGCGATGGTGAAACTATAGCTGCCGATAAGCATGCTTTTGTTTCCTGCAATAACAATTGAAATTAATGGTTGGACAGAACTGAGCAAACCATTAAGCATAGCTACAACTAAAACAATCGTTAAAAGTCCGTGGGCTTGCCTTACTTCCTTGAATGATGAACCAATTGTGGCAAAGAAGTTTTGGTCATTTACCTCTTCTGTCTGTTCAGGCTGTTGCTTATGAACGCTCGTCCCAATGTTGGCATAAAGTAGGCCTGCTGCTAGGAAGGTTAGTGCGTTGACAATAGCCAGTTCTGAGTATGACATTAAGAGCAGGAATCCGGAGCCAACAAATTGTGCAACTAGCGTAATTAGTTGTGATACGCCACTTGTAAAACCCTGAGCTTCGGCCATTTCGTTTTCACCGACGAGGCCAACGATTAGCGGCGTTTGTAAACCGCCAGAGTACATGCCGGAAAGATCAGATACAAAGTTGAGTCCGATAACCATTAAGACCAGGTTCCAGCCGGCAATATTGGTGGCAAAAAGCAGACCCACCAGCATGTATAACGCAAAGCGAATAACTGCCAGCCAGACAATTACGCGATACTTATTGTGTGTCCGGTCAGCCAGGTAGCCGCTGAAACTTTGAATTAAATCAGGCAGAGACTCGGTAATTGCAATTAAAGATAATGCCAGGGAATAATTTTTTAACTTGCTAGCATAAGTCATGAGGGCCAGGTAGAACAGGATGTTGCCTGCGCCGGATAACCAGCTGGCGAGGGTGAATTTTCTGTAATTTTTATTCTTTAAAAAAATGTTCATGTTTTTACCTCTTTTCTTAACTATATATTTAGTATATTTTGGTTATAATGAAAAAGAGAGGAATGTCATATTTGACAGTTTAAAGTTAGAAGGAATAAAAATGACAATTGGGGAGTTGTTAAAAGATTATCGGATAAGTCAAAAAAAGACGCAGAAACAATGGGCAAAAGATGTGATAAGCCCTTCATTCTATGCGAAAGTAGAAAAAAATTTAAGTCGGATTTCTGCCGAAGATTTAATTGAATTACTACATTCTAATCAAATTCCAGTGATTGATTTTTTCAGTAAATTAAATCAAAAAGATAAGTCGATTAATCAACAAGAATTAGAAATAAATCGACTTATTAATGAAGCATATTACCAAAATTCTAAAAAAGAGTTGCAACAAATACGAGATGTAGTTGCTGAAAGTGAATTGCCTAATAAAAATGATGAATTACTTCTTATCGATGCCTATATTGCGGTAATTAGTAAAGACCTTACAATGCTAGATAAAGAAGTTATAGACAGAATGAAAGAAAAAGTTTTCAATACTTCTAATTTTGATGAAGATGGATTAATTATGTACTGTAATTTCATGAGCTTTTATGATTTGAATAGCAACTTATTGCTATCTAAAAGGATAATAAAACAGCTTGTTGGATCAAGCAGTGTCAGAATACAAGAAAAAATTTTGGCTATCATTATCAATATGCTGATTTTTTGCATTAGAAATAAACGATTTGAAGAAACTGAGGTATTTGTTAATTATGCGGATCAAATAAAAACAAAACCGGAGGTTTTCTTTTATAAGCTGCTGATACCGGCATTTTATAATATAGTTAAATATCAAGATAATCATGATCAAAAATATCTGGATGAAACAGAAATAATAATTGAAAGTATCAAATTAGCGGGAATGCCAGATTATGGTAAAGAGTTAGAAGAGCTTTTAGTTGCAAATAAATAAACTTAAAAAAGTCATATTTGATTTTGAAGTGACCCCCAAATTTGGGGGTATTTTTATGTCTAAATTATCTAAACAAGATAAAATTGAAATCTATCATCTTTGGCACAGCTAATTAGTTTGCTTTTGCTGATTTTTTGGTATTTCTGAAGAATATTATCCACTCATAAATACATGCAATAACCGCTATTAGATAATCATACCAATGAAAAGCTTTTGAAAAGCCTACTAGAGAGAACAAACACGGCAATCAACGCTAAACTAAAAAATATAGGTTTAGCAATCACCATATTATATTTAATAAGCTAAGTATCAATTGGCAGAAACTCTAAAGCTAAAATAATTATTATTACTAAAGTAGTATTCATGTTATAGTCACACCTTTTAAACTATTTTAAAGATAAATAAATACGATTGTTCGTGCAGTCCAGTAAGCGACTGTCTTGTCAAAGTTACATATACAAAAAGGCAATCCACTGGATTGCCTAGACGCCTAGTACGCCTCTTTTGCATGCAAAGATCGCACTTTATTTCTTCTACTGAAATTATAGCATAAGAACACATGAGAGAATAGTGAAGTACGCCTTTCGATCCTCCCCGAAAAAAGGTGATAGCATGGGAAGGATTGTACTTTTATTTCTTCTGAAGTGTTTACTACTAACCAGTCTAACGCCTGCATTGCGCAAGCTAGGACAAGATTTTGATAAATTAGCCAATTTAATCGAAAAGATGCTTCGGTTATTTAAGTAGTAATCAGAAAGAAATGGACTTTTGTCCTACCTCTTTTTGATTACTGCTTTATTTTTTATGTACCTTTTAAAATTGCTAGCTACTTGGCTTTAGCTCTATTTCAATTAATATACTATGTTAAGCTACTTTGGTATAGGTGAAAGTCGATAGGAAATAAATTCTGCTAGCTTTTGGATTTGTCATATCCACCTTATTTGCGTCAAATATGACAGTTTTATTAATAAAAATAAAAAGGCAATTATATTATTTATATAAATAACGAAGGTTTTTTGAAAGGAAAAGAAAATCATGGTTTATAAATATTATTCGCATTTTAAGTTTTTTTGTTTAAATATTTTTGGATTAATTTCCAGTATGCAGAATATTGTTACAGCATACATTGTTGGTTCGTTAATTAATTTGGCAACGGCTAAAAATTTTGCAGCTATTCCAGTCTTTTTTGGTAAAAACATTTTGTTATTGATCTTAATTTTAGTCGCCACTTTAATTTTCGATTATCTTAAAGCAGATGCTGCTAAGCAGGTCAATACTGAGTTAAGGCTTAAAGTGATGAGGGGTATGCTCTCGGATGAGCAAGAAAATGCTTCAAATTTAGGTTTTTTAACTAATGATTTTAAACTTTTGGAAACAAATCGCTATGATGCTGAAATAGGAATTTTGATTTATTCATACACTGTCGTATTTGCTATGGCATTCGCTTTGTATCTAAATTGGCAGCTTACAATAATATTCTTTATTGGTTCGGTTATACCAACAATTGTTTCCACCTTTTTCCAAAAGCCTATTCAAAATGCTGCAGAGGCTTGGACAAATGCTAATGATAAATATGTTAATCAAACTAAAAATTTGTTATCTGGTACTGCTACCTTTAATTTATATGATAAGCAGGATAATGCAGTTAAACAAAATCAGTATAAAGTTAACCAATTAGAAGAAAAATTAGCCAAGATGAATGTGCTTAATACTAATACCAGTGCTTTTCTTAATGCAATTGCAATTATGGGTACTTATTTATTGCCGTTTGCAATTGGTATTGCATTAGTAATTAAAGGTCAAACTACTTTAGGTGCTCTTTTTGCAATAACGCAATTATCTAATTCATTTGTAAATCCAATTTTACAAATTTTGCAAGAACGAAATAATTTGTCTACTACAAAGCCAATTGTGCGAAAGATAAAGCAATATATACAAAAAGCAGATAATGTGGAGCGTGAACAAACCAACAATCCTACATTTAATGAACTACAAGTGCAAGACCTAGATTTAATGCGTCAGGATAAGGTATTAGCACAACATATTAATCTTGATATTAAGTCTGGCCAAAAAGTTGCGGTCATCGGACCCTCAGGATCAGGGAAATCTACGATGTTACAGTTTCTAATGTATGGTAAGTATGGTAAATCTAAAAAAATCATACTTGATCATAAAAAAGTAGCGGCAGGATCGTTTACTAAGTTGTTTGCCTATTCCAGCCAGAGTGCAGTTATTTTTTCTGATACGCTTTGGTTTAATCTAACTCTAGGAGCCAATATAGCTAAAGAAAAAGTTCTTGAGGTATGTCAAGGACTACAGTTAGGACAATTAATTAAAGAAAAGGGATTTGATTATCAATTAGGTGACAATGCAGATCAACTATCTGGTGGCCAATTGTCCAGAATTGAGGTGGCACGGGCTATTTTAGCCAATCGACCAATTTTATTACTGGATGAAATTAATGCTTCACTTGATAAAACTTCATCAAAGGCAATTCACCAATATATTTTTGATTCAAACTTTACTTTTGTTGAAGTTATTCATCATTACGATCCAGAAGAACTGCAAAAGTATGATGTAGTTGTTGATTTTAATCAATACCAATTTAACGATAAGCGCCTGTCGTAGTCAGATAGATAATAACCCAATTTACCTCAGCATTATATAATTTTTATTTTTAATTTTATGATACTTTTATATTTTTGGATTATAATAAAATTAAAAAGTTTAATATTTGATAGTTAATCAAATAGTTGAGGAAATTAAAATGACAATTGGTGAATTACTAAAAGACTATCGCATTCAGCAAAGGAAAACACAAAAACAATGGGTTAATGATGTGGTAAGCCCGTCATTTTATGCAAAAGTTGAAAAAAATTTAAGCAGCATTTCAGCAGATAATTTAATTGAACTATTAAACGTTAACAAAATTTCATTAACTGATTTTTTTGGTAAGTTAAACCACCAGGCGAAGACCGTACATGACGAGAACCTAGAGATTGATAGAATGGTTAATGAAGCGTATTATCAAAATTCTGTGCATGATCTGCAGCAAATACGAAATTTTGTTGCGGAAAGTGATTTTCCAAATAAAGAAGATAAATTAGATATAATTGATATCTTTATTGCAATAATTAACAAAAATCTTTCCAGTATTGATAGTGGCGTTATAGATAGATTGAAAGAAAGAACGTTTGATGTTTCTCATTTTAATTCTGATAGTTTAAGACTGTACTGCAACCTTATGAGTTTTTATGATTTAGATAGTAATTTATTGATTTCAAAAAGAGTAATACGTCAGTTTATTGGCTCGAGTAGCATTGATATTCAAAAGTTAGTTTTATCTATAATTATTAATATGATGATTTTGTGTATTCGTAACAAAAGATTTGAAGAAACAGAATTTTATGTTAGTAGTGAAAAACAAATCAAAACAAAACCAGATATATTTTTTTATAAGACTATTGCTCCAGCTTTTGAAAATATAGTCAAATATCATTATGATCAAAATCCTAAGTATCTTAATAAAATACAAATAATAATTAAAAGTGTAAAAATTGCTGGTATGCCCAGTTATAGTGAAGAACTTGAAGAATTAATGATTGCTAATAAATAAAATATAAAAATGTCATATTAAGCCATTAAGAGTTAAATATGACATTTTTAATATGCTTATATAAAATCGTAATAAACTGAGAATACATAGAAAGGAGTAAGAAAATGGAAAATTTATTACGTGAATTAATTCTTATTGGGCTCAATTTAGATTAATTAGAAACATGGGAAAAATGTTTTGTAAGTTAAGCGAAGATTTAAAAATTATGTCTAAAGTAGATGATCATATTTATGAAGCATTTGTAGATGGATTATTTATAAAGTTTAGACCGGAAAAAAATTATAAAGATAAGTAAATTTTCTATAAAGAAATATGATAGGAAAAATGTTTTAAAAATGGCGATCAAGCTGGAGGAAATTGATACTAACAAAAAGCAATATTTAAAAAGCAAATATTAAAATATGTTCAAGAAACTGTTCAGGTCATTTAAAAAATGACAGCGCTAACTATAATTAAGTCAAAAGGTGGTCTGCTTGAAGGAGCTGAACAGAAAGTTTGGTGATCTTGATGCAAAAATTAAAAAATATGTGCGTTGGACTGATAGAACTTTGTGCGACACTCATTATTGGCGGTTTGATGATAATCGCTGGTATTATTTTGGGCTTGGATCTAGCGTCCTTAATTATTAAGTTGTTTAGCGGTTTGATAAAACCGGATATGCCGAATTTTAACGTCATTATTAGTTTTCTGAGGATAAATTCGGGCATGCAAGTCGTTATGTTACTGGCAGCCTTAATAATGTTGGGCGGTATTGTAATAACTTTGAGGTTAACCAGATCCACTTTAAGTAATCTAGCTGAAAAAGAAGATGCACCTGCAATTTTTCAAAAACATTCAGGGCTAAAAATAATTGAAGTAGTTTTAGGGTTGACGGCAGTAGTTGCAGGCTACTTTATGTTAAATCTACCTAGTCAAAGCCTGTTTGACACTGTATTGCCGGCATTTATCACAATTGTGTCAGGTACTTATTTGCTTTGTCACTCGTTATTAAGCTTGGTGCCAGCAAATTGGTTTGCCAAAATTAATTTAACTAAAGGAAAAACGCAGCAGGGACTTTACCATTATGCCAGCGTTTTTACTATCATTTCACTACTCTTCGCTTTGACTATGGGCGCTCTGGCTTTAAGTCATGACTTTAATGCTTTTCCTCAAGTTATTAAAAGGGGCACATATTATGATGGGGTAATTGTTAGCAACACCGCTAATATTAAAAACGATGTTGCTCAACTAAAAATTAAAAAGCAGCAAACTTACCATTATAAAGAAACAAAAGGGCACTTTTATTTTGTTCGTAATGAATTGGCAAATAATCCAATTAAGTATGTCAAAAGCACCGGTAGACGCAATTTTCAAGTCAAATCTATTAAGTTAGACCAATTGAATAAAAATTCTCTAGCAGGTAACAGTTTCCGCGAACTCGTTCCTAATAGCAGTCAAAAAGAGAAAACAATTGCACTTTGTTCAACTGCAGAATTAAATAAGGTTAAGGGTAAAACTAAATATCTGACTTTGGTGCAGCTAAACAGTTTTGATAGAGATTGGCCATTTTTACTAAAAATTGAACATAAGCAGGCTCAAAGTAATCTTGCCTATAGTCACCTCTATAGCAACTCTAAGGCGGCTACTTATCAGCTGATTTTGGGGATGAGTAAAGAAATGAAGATCTTGGGCTATTCAGTGGCATTTGTGTTTGGCGTAAGTCTGATTACTGTTTTAATGATAGTAGTAAAAGCTGCTAAAAGAGAACAGAAGTTAGCGAATGAGAGGCTGGCTCAAAGAGCATGGCAGAGCAAAACAGGACTTTTGTTCTTTGTTCCTGCAACATTTGGTGTCTTTGATGTTTTGTTTGGCTTAAAATTTTTTGATCAGGTTTTGCCAACAGCATATTATAAAGTTTGGCTACCAATAGTATTGATGTTACTAGTTTATTTTGTTATTTATCTGATAACAGTTCGGCGGCATCACAATGCTGAATTTTAGATAATTTAGACATAAAAATGACCCCCAAATTTGTCCTAAATTTGGGGGTCATATCATGAGCGTGCTTTTTATTGTGTTTATTTAATGAAAGATAATGCCCAAAATCAGCCCAAAGACTTGCATTAACTGAAACCAAAACAAGTTTTGCGGTGCTAAATCAAAAGTTGTGGGCACTCTGTGCTTGATATTATCTTCATCAACCCAGAAAGCCATATCCTTGGTCTGCTTCTGTCTGAATGCCTGCACGTTTTTGTATAACTTAGGTAAAGTTACAAAAATTAATAGTTGCCAAATTGGTAAAAGGCGAAATATGACGCTGATAGCGACTATTGCAAATGGAGCCAGGGTTAAAAAACTAAATAAGTTTAAGGAATTTTTTACTCCAATGTATGAAGGTAGGGTGTGACGGCCATTAGCCAAGTCCTGCTTCAAATCGCAGGTATTGTCCGCCAGCATCGTTGCTGCGTTAAAGAAAGCTTGCGGTAAAGCTACCCAAAAAATTAATAATAGATTGGCTAAGTTGCCTCCGACACTAAATTGCGGCCAATCAAAATTCAAATAGGCTAATTGGGTTACGGGAGAATTGATGTAAACCGCTAAGAACATAATTCCCAGCCCTTCGAATAAGCCGGCAAGAATTTCTCCTAGCGGTACTCTGGAAAAGGGAACGGGCCCGTAGGTGTAAAATACAGCGACAAAAAGTCCGGGGGCACCGATTAGTAAAATAAAGAGATTAGTTCGGACAGTTAGCCAAATGCCTAAGACCGCCGCCATTAAAAGCAGGCTAAGCATAACCGCCATTGCAGTTGCTGGTGATAAATTACGCTTACCAATTAAATTGTGTTCTTTTTGATAGTCCCGGCTTTTGGCTAAGCGATAATCTTGGACATTGTTAAAGCCTGTAACAAATAAAGCTATTGCTCCTTGAGCAATTAAATATATTAAAGAATTCTGCCAACTAAAAGTATGAAAATAAAAATAAGCAAACAGTATCCCTAATAAATAGGGCATTAAGCTGTTTAACTTGGTATTAAGCCGCACCAGTTCAAAAAAATCAGTTATAGTAAAATGACTGTACTTCTTTTTAGCCTCCATCACGTTTTCCTTTCAGAGCATTATTTTAGTATAAAAATTAATTATTAGTTTTTAATTTTGCCAGCTGATAACCATTACCTGAAAATAATTTGAATTTATTTTTCAAGCCGGAAGTAATATATACTTTTTTCTTTTTGGTGATAAATATTGCTTCTACACCAGGTTTATGTTCCACATAGTCGTAGCCTTTTTTCAAACCGCGATTAAATACAGCGGTTGAAAGCCCATCGCCAGTGGTTGAACGCTTGGCAATAATTGTGACACTTAACAAGTTGTTTTGACAAGGGTAACCTGTTTGAGGATTCATTAAGTGGCTATAAACTTTATTACCGACTTTGAGGTATCGTTCATAAATACCTGATGTTACTGCAGTTGCATTCTTTTGCGGTAAAGAGCCGATGGCATCACCACGCGCAGCGCTGGGATCCTGAATACCTACCGTCCAGTTACTGTTATTCGTAGGAGAATTGCCCATAACATAAACATTTCCGCCTAAATCAATAATCGCGCTGGTCACACCATTTTTTTGCAAAACTTTCATGACTTCATCAGAAATAAATCCTTTGGCCATGCCACCTAAATCGAGCATCATTTTCTTTTTCTTAAGAAAAACAGTTTGTTTCTGATCATTAAAAACCACATTATGATAATTAATTAATGGCAGCCGTTTTTTGATGGTGCTTGCTTTAGGCTTATGAGCATCAGGAAAGCCAATCCGCCATAAACTGGTAATTGGTCCGATTGTTAAATCAAAGGTTCCAGCGGAAATTTTACTATAATAGTAAGCATCTTTGCACATACGGTAAATAGTGGGAGTAACTTTTACCGGTTTAATTCCGGCATATTTGTTAATTTTGTCTATTTCACTGCCTTTTTGATTAACGGTAGTTTCAGTGGCTAACTGTTTAATGCGCTTAAAACCCGCTTTTAAGGCTTTTTGCTGGTGTTGATTGTAAATTTTAATGGTGCAAACTGTTCCCATTAGAAATTGAGTATCTGAAGTAGGGGTAGTGGTAACAGCGGTTTTGGCCGGCGCTGTGTCTTTACTCTGAGTTGAGCAAGCTGTCAAGTTGAAGCTTGCTAATAGTGATACGAGTATCAGCAAAAACTTGTTTGTTTGCTTCTTCATATAATTTATTTCTCCTAATAAAAAAGAGCGGCTAAATGTCACTCTTTTTGTAATTAACTAATTATCTTTTTATTCCTGGTAAACGATATTGTCAACCTTGATAGTTCCGCTTTTACCTTTTTGAGCGGCATTAATTAGTTGTTCAGCGTAAGCAATAAATGAATGAGAAGATTCTGTTGCTCCTGAAACAGCTTGTACTTTTTCAGTATTTCCTTTAGCTTTGATGAATTCCTTTTGTAATTTTGGAATGTATTCTTTAGGACCAACTTTGTTAACCTTCTTCATTTGCTTTTCATAAGCAGCATTTTTGGTCTTGGAAACGCCCTTTTTATTAACTTGGTCGTAAGTAAAGTCACTGATTTTACCTTTTTTAACTACCATAGTTAAAACTTGGCGATAACCGTGACTATAGTTCTTTTCAGCCAGTTTATACGTACCATCTTTCATCTTCTTATTGTTATTGATGTGAATGGTGGCTGTATCACCTTTTTGAGCGGCTTGAGTTAGCTGGTTAACATAGTTCTTTAAAGTATTACTGGAACTAGTTGCTCCAGTAACAACTTGAATAGCGCTCGAATTAGCACCACTTGCGGCAAATGATTTTTGTAATTTTGGAATATATTCTTTAGGGCCAATCTTTGCTTGAGAATACTTCTTCATTTGTGCTTCATATTTAGTATCCTTTGCCTTTGACTTGCCGTTCTTGTCTACATTGTCATAGCTGGTGTCTGTAACCTTGCCACCTTTAACAGTCATAGAAACCTTTACTTTATAGCCATTGAAATAGTTGTCTTCTACTAATTTGTAAACACCGTCTTGCAGTTTACCACCGGCAATTTGCTTAGGAGCTTTCTTTTTCTCAACTTTGCTTACCTTTGGCTTAGAATCGCTTGAAGAACTTTTCTTAGCTGTTGTTGAACAAGCACTTAATAAAAGTGTAGAGAGTGCCAGAATGGCAGTACTATATATTAAATTATTCTTTTTCATAATATCTCCCTCAGTAATATAAAAGATTATAACATTGTGTACGTGTTCACTTACTATAATTATAAGATAGAGCTCTACTTTGTGCAACTACAAAATATGAAAGCGGAAACTTATAATGATAGCAATTAAATCGTATAAGTAAAATATTACGAACATAGTTTGTGAAAGTGACCACTTTACCATAGTCCAAAACACTAGTATAATATAATATAACTAGTATATTCGCATTAAGGAGTGTTAAAAGTGGCTGAAACAAATATTGTAGTTATTGGCGGCGGCTATGGTGGTCTGTATACTACTAAGCACCTTGCCAAGAAATTAAAAAAGCGGCATGATATCAAAATCACGCTGATTGATAAAAATCCTTATATGACTATGATGACTTCACTTCATGAAGTTGCGGCTAACAGGGTAGAAGCCAAAAGTTTGAAATATGATCTGCAACGTTTATTCTCGCGGAGAAAAAATGTTGATGTTGTAACTGACAATGTTACCAAAATTGATCAATCTGCCAAAAAAGTTATTGGCGATAACGGCAGTTATCCCTACGACTATGTCATATTAGCTATTGGTTCGCAGCCTAATGACTTTAATACTCCTGGTGTTAAAGAAAACGGCTTTGTTTTAGGCAATCTGGACGATGCAGAGCAATTACGTGACCACATTGATATGATGGTTCATTTAGGTTCTAAAGAACGCGATCCCGAAAAGCGGGCACAGTATCTTAACTTTGTCGTTGTTGGTACCGGGTTTACTGGCACTGAAATGGCCGGAGAATTAAATTCTTGGCGTGGTGATTTAGCTAAAAAATATAACCTGCAAAAAGATGATATCAAGATAACCATGATGGAAATGGCACCAACGGTTATGAATATGCTTGATCGCTCTGATGCTGATAAGGCAGAAAAATATCTCTTAAAACAAGGTGTAGAAATTAAAGTCAATACTGGCGTTGTTGGAGTTCATGAAAATTATATTGATCTTAAAGATGGTTCAACATATCCAACCAGAACTTTAATTTGGACTGCGGGTGTTAAAGCTGTTGATACTGCTAAAAACTTTGGTTTTGAGACTGGCAGAGCTGGCAGAATTATAGTTAATGAATATTCCCAAATTCCAACTGATCCCCATGTTTACGTCATAGGAGACGTTGCTCTTTATGATGCTAACGGTAGCGGCCGCGGTGAACCACAAGTGGTTCAAGGGGCTGAATCTGCTGGTAAGTGTGCTTTAAGAAATATTTTGAGTCAGATTAACGGCGGTGAACCCGTTAAGTTTAAAGGCACCTATTCAGGATTTATGGTTTCTTTAGGGCCTGCTTGGGGTGTGGCCTCTCTTGTTAACACTTTCCATCTGAGCGGCTTTTTCGCAATCTTAATGAAAGACATAGTGGACATGATTTACTTTATGGAAATCTATTCTGGTCACTATCTCTTCCATTATATTATGGATGAATGGTTCAGAATTAAGCGCCCAACTTTATGGCGCGGTAATCTTAATCGGTATGGCAATGTCTTATGGACTGTACCTTTGAGAATTTACTTAGGCTTAATGTGGTTAGTAGACTGCTGGTATAAAGTTCAAGGCAGTGGTTCTTGGTTTACCAACAAATTGCAACTGCATTTTCCATGGCTTGTGCAAGCTGCAACCAGTGGCGCTTCACAAAAAGCTGCCGCTACTACAGCAGCAAGTGGCAAGGCAGCGACTTCTGCTGCTCCTGCACTATTTTCCCTAAACTATGATTATGGTCACTCACCAATGGCTGTTTTTGATAAAATGCCAAACTGGGTACAATCAATGACTAAAGTCATGATTCCTAACAAGGATGCGGCATTAGTTGCTCAAAAGACAATGACGTGTTTGGAAATTGCATTAGGAATTATGCTGGTTTTAGGATTATGCACGTGGTTTGCCGGTGGCATGAGTGCAATTTTTGTAGCTATTTTCTGCTTATCAGGAATGAACTATTGGGTAAATGTTTGGATGATATTTGCGGCAATAGCAGTTATGAATGGTTCTGGTAGAGCATTTGGTCTGGACATGTGGTTTGTTCCGTGGCTAGAAAAGAAGCTTACTAAGCTGAGATATGGTATCTTGAAACCAATTTATCATGTCGATAAAAACGGGGTAAAGAACTAACAATGCTAACTCTAAAAAGTCCTATGGTTTTATCTGTAAGACTTTTTTAGTTTTATTGTTAGTGAGGTAATACATGAAAATTTTAAAGAAGCTTAAACTTGGTGATTTTTTAATAATAGTAGTTTTATTAATCATTAGTTTTACTCCTTTTTATATGTTGCACAATCAGGAAAAAGCTGACGATCAAATTATAGGAATCGTCAAAATTAATAATCGTGAAGTGAAAAGACTTTCTTTGGCTAAAGATCAGAAATGGCGTTATCAAAAAAATGGTAGAATTAATATTGTACAAATAAAAAAGCACAAGATTCGGGTAATTGATGCCAATTGTAAGGATCAAGTATGTGTTAAAGAAGGCTGGAAAAGCGAAAGCGGGGATACAATAGTCTGTCTGCCACATAAATTTTTAATTGAGCTAAAAAATAAAAATCAAATTGACGATAATAAATAGATTTAAATATTATGACTGAAACAAATAATTATTTACGCACATATGTGTTTACAGGAATTCTATGCTCACAAGGAATTATTCTTAGTGTTGTTGAGCAAATGTTTCCTTCGCCCTTTTTCTTTGCACCTGGTGCCAGGCTTGGTTTAACTAATATTATAACGATGATCGCATTAATGATTTTACCTTTTAATAATTGTATTTTACTGACATTTTTGCGCCTGGTGCTAACTGCTCTGATGACAGGAGGTACTGGTACCTTTTTATTTGCTGCAGCAGGGTCATTTTTAAGTCTGTTTTTAATGAAATTATTTTTACCGCTGGTTCCCAGATTTATCAGCATAATGGGGGTATCAATTCTTGGCGGCGTATGTCATAATTTTGGTCAATTATTAATTGCAGCGCTGCTAGCACATAGTAAATATGTTTTATTGTATCTGCCTTTATTGACAGTATTCGGAATTCTTTCTGGAACAATAGTTGGTCTTGTCAGCAGCTACTTATTGCATTATGTTGATGCATTGAGTTTTATCAAAGGAATAATTAATAAAGGTAATTAACATGTCAAGGCTAGAAAAAGAGTTACAGCAAGTCCAAAATACAATTCAAAAAAATATCCGGACGCCAAAAGGTAAACTGGGAGAAGCAGTCAGATATGCGTTTTCTAAGCCTGGCAAGCAATTACGTCCTAGTTTCGTTCTATTATTTGGAGAAATGGGTGAAAGCAATAGGGAACAAAAATTAATTAATATTGCCGGTTCGATTGAAATACTGCACAATGCCACTCTAATTCATGACGATATCATTGATAATTCAAATGTTAGAAGAGGCAGGGCATCGGTTCAGGCTAAATATGGTAAAACTATAGCATTATATGCCGGAGACTTCTTATTTGCTTTGTCATTACAACTGCTAAGTGAAAACACTTCAAAGATAACGAACTTGCGTGCAAACGGCAGCACTATGCAAAAAATACTTGCAGGTGAAACCACTCAGTTTGGTAATGAATATGATATTACAATTACGGAAGAAGAATATCTTGAACAGATTCGGGGCAAAACTGCTAGTTTATTTGGTTATGCCTGCTATATTGGTGCTCTTGAAGGTGGACTTAGTAAAAGACTGGCCAGAAGTGCTCAAGAAGTAGGTCTGCTATTTGGTCAAGCATTTCAATTGCGAGATGATATATTAGATTACACCGCTTCTACTGCTGAATTAAAAAAACCGGTATTATCAGATGTAGTTAACGGTGTTTATACTGGGCCGCTAATTTTTGCACTGAAAAAAGATTCTTCTGGTAAATTGAAAGATTTAGTGAAGAAGGGTAAGAAACTCAATTCTGCTCAGCTAGAGCAAATTGACCTTCTGGTGAGTGAATTAGGTGGAATTAGGCATGCACAAAATTTAGCAAATGACTTTACAAATAGCGCATTGGCGCTACTTGAGAAAAATTTTGCTAAATATTCGGGATATGAAAAGGTCGCTGATATTGTCCGTAAAATGCTTACCAGAAATTGTTAATTATAAAAAAAGAGGTTGACTTAATGTTTGCTATGACCTCCAAATTAGGAGTCAAAACAGTTCAACCTCTTTTATTTTGATGAAAATATTTAAAAGTTAGCTAAATTAATTGTTAATTTTAGATCTATGCCTTTTTAGGTTTACGAGTGAAACCAAATATGACTTGTAAAATCACCAGAACGCAGTAAGCCAGCAGCATGTAAACCAAAAGACTAATGTCTGCTCTAGTGGAAGCAAACCAGTACCACTGATTCCCTTCAGTACTATAGATTAAATCAGCCAGACCTATTAAAGCTAAAATCAAAACATTAATAATTGCAAAAATCCATAAGTTGCCATTTTCATGTTTAGCAACATATATAATCGACCAGGCTGCTGACCATATTCCCCAAAGACCGGTAGCAGCAATTATAATCCAGTAAAAAACCGTAGCAAACATATTTATGCCTCCTCAATAATTCTATTTTACCATAAAGCTCACAAAATCACATGTTTATTTGGCACTATTTATGATGGTGATTAATCAACAATTTTTTCTAAGAATAAATTTAATAGAAAAGTCTTAAAGCTTTGCTAAAAATAATTGTAAATTTATCTTGACATGTTAATGTTCTTTTTTTATAATTCTAAGTATTAAATTAAATTTTGGGAGGTGATTTTAATGAAAGCTAAATATTTAAATATGCGAAGTAATGCTGAAAATATTATTGCCCAAAATTTAATTGCCTTGTTGTTGTCGCGTAGGACTTAGCTTGAATAGATTACTTCTAGTAATTTTACATGTTGAGCCCTTGTTTGCGTCTAATGAATGGGGCTTGACTAATAACTAATTTAAGCCTCATTCATTAAGTGAATGAGGTTTTTGGTTACCAAGCTATTTATAAGGAGAAAATGATGAATAAATTTTCAAAGAGAATGTTGCGTGTCCTGACGTTGGGAATGGCTGGCTTAGCGTTAGCAGGCTGTTCAGTAGCAAAAAGCGGGGGAGGCAAGGGTACACACCAAGATAAAGATACAGTCAAAGTCGGGATTAATATTGAGTTGTCTGGTACTGCTGCCGGCTACGGCAGTGCTGAAAAACAAGGTATAGTTCTAGCCGCTTCTGAAATTAATAAGGCTGGTGGAATTAACGTCAATGGGCATAAGAAGAAGCTTAAGTTGCTTATCCGTGATAACAAGTCCTCAATTGCTACTTCGGCTTCAGTCGCTGCACAATTGGTAACCAAGGATAAAGTGGCTGCAGTTGTAGGGCCAGCTACTACTAACTGCGGTACGGCAGAAATTCCTAATGTTACCAAGGCTTCTGTTCCCTGCGTTAGTCCATCCGCAACTGATCCAAACTACACTAAACAGAAGGACGGCAAAGTGCAACCTTATGCCTTCAGAGCCTGCTTCCAAGATACATTCCAAGGAAAGAGCGCAGCTAAGTTCGTCGACAATAAGCTGAAAGCCAAACGGGTAGCTGTCTATGCTGATAACTCCAGTGATTATGGTACAGGTTTAGCTAAAGCCTTCAAGGAAACTTATAAAGGCAAGATTGTTGACAGTCAAACATATTCTGCCGGTGATAAAGACTTCAACGCTGTTTTAACTTCATTTAAATCTAAGAAGATCGATGCTATTTATGTACCCGGCTATTACACAGAGCTGGGTTTGATCATAAAGCAAGCACGTCAGATGGGTCTAAAAGCTCCAATCGTTGGTGGTGACGGCATGTGTGATCCTAAACTAGTTCAAATAGCAGGTGCTAAAAATGCAACTAATATTTATTACACTACACCATTTTCAACTAATGTAGCTGCTAAAAACCCAGATTCAAAAGCTGCTAAGTTTATCAAAGCATACAGAGCTCGTTACCATTCAGAAGCGCCAACGTTTTCAGCTTTAGCTTATGATGCAGTTTATTTAGTAAAAGCGGCGATTGAGCAACAAAAATCCGATGATTCCGTTAAAGTTGCTGCAGGTCTGGCTAAGATAAAAGACTTTGATGGTGTTACTGGTAGGATTACTATGGATAAGTTCCATAATCCTGAAATGCCAATCGCTATTGAAAAATTGACTAATGGTAAAGTAAGCGACTCATTTCGTGTTGAGTAAATAAAAATAAAAGGAGTGCTTAAATTTGCAAACAGTTTTACAGCAAATCATTAATGCCTTGTCACTGGGATCAATTTATGCCTTGCTGGCATTAGGCTACAGCATGGTTTATGGCATTATTAACTTAATTAACTTTGCTCATGGCGATATTTATATGTTAGGTGCATTCTTTGCCTACTATGTGATTAATGCTTGGCATTTTAACTTTATTACAGCACTGCTTTCTGCAATGATTATTGGTGCAGTTTCCGGTGTAGTGATTGAATATTTTGCTTATCGACCACTACGTAAATCACCTCGAATAGCAGTATTGATTACGGCTATTGGCGTTTCGTTCTTACTGGAAAATGGTATGTCATATTTTGTAGGTTCAAATGCTCGTAGTTTTCCGCAAGTAATTGAACAGGTTAATTACAATATTGGTGGGGTACAGATTTCAAACGTTCAAATTTTGATTTTGGCTACTGCCTTGATTTTAATGGTTTCATTACAATTGATTATTCAAAAAACTAAGATGGGGCGGGCGATGCGTGCAGTTTCTGTCGATCCTGCTGCAGCTGAATTAGTTGGTGTTAATGTTAATCATACAATATCATTTACCTTTGCTTTGGGTTCTGCCTTAGCTGGGGCTGCAGGTATTTTAATTGGAATGTATTATAACCAAATTGATCCTTTAATGGGAATGACACCTGGTATTAAGGCGTTTGTGGCTGCCGTTTTAGGTGGAATTGGTTCAGTACCAGGAGCTTCTCTTGGTGGCTTCTTAATCGGAATTTTAGAGACATTTTTCCAGTCAATTGGCTTGTCGGCATATAAAGATGCAGTCGTTTATCTGATATTAATAGTTATTTTGCTTTTCTTACCTGCTGGCATTTTTGGCAAAAATACTAAAGAGAAGGTGTAGGTGGCAAAATGAAATCGAATTGGAAATACATTTTGTCGTGGCTGTTATTAATGGTAGGCGGATTTTACCTAATCAATGCTTTGATAATGGTTGGCGTCATAGATGATTTTATTGAAAACATGCTGGTCACGATTGGAATAAATATTATCTTAGCAACTGGCTTGAACCTGATTATCGGCTTCAGTGGTCAATTTTCTCTTGGTCATGCAGGTTTTATGGCAATAGGAGCATACGCTACTGCAATTATTACTCAACGTATGAGTAGTGAAGCTGGCTTCTTAGTTTCAATGCTCGTAGGCGTACTTGTGGCTATTGTGATTGCAGCAATTATTGGGACGGCTACCTTCATTCGCTTAAAGGGTGATTATTTAGCAATTGCTACTTTAGGAGCAGCTGAGATTATTCGGAATGTCATTAATAATTTGAAAATTACTGGTGGAGCAGCCGGATTGTACAATATTCCGCAATTATGTTCATGGCCTACTGTTTATATTTTAGTTTGTGTAACTACAATTATCTTGACGAATTTTATTCGTTCGAAAAATGGTCGAGCAATTAAGGCTGTGCGGGAAGACGAAATAGCTGCTGAAGCAATGGGTATTAATACTACCAAATGGAAATTAGCTGCTTTTGTCTTAGGAGGAGCAACAGCTGCAATTGCCGGCAGTCTCCATGCTTCATTCTTACAAACAATCTCACCTTCAAACTTTGGCATTATGGAATCAATCTCTGTATTAGTTATTGTTGTTTTGGGTGGTGTTGGCAGTATGACTGGCACATTTGTAGCAGCAATCGTTTTAGGAGTTTTAGACACCGTTTTACAAAGCTTTGGTGCATTAAGAATGGTGATCTATGCTATAGTTTTAATATTAATCATGATTTTCAAGCCATCGGGACTTTTAGGTAACTGGGAATTCTCCCTTAAAAATTTAACCCGCCACTTCGGTAAAAAGGAAAGGAGCTAGATATGCCACACTTATTAGATGTTGACCACGTAGTGCGAAAATTTGGTGGGTTGACTGCCGTTAATGATGTTTCACTTCATCTGGACAAGCACGAACTAGTTGCCTTGATTGGACCTAATGGTGCTGGTAAAACCACACTGTTCAACTTGCTAACCGGCATGGTGCAAGTTACTAGCGGAAAGATTAATTTACAAGTTGATGATAAAAATTATGATTTAACCCATAAAAGCGCTGTGCAAATTGCAGATTTAGGCTTGTCCCGGACATTTCAAAATATTCGCTTATTTAAAGACTTAACAGTAATGGATAATGTTTTAACTGCAATGACAAATGAATATAAGGAAAACTTTTTAACAACTGTTTTTCGCTTACCGAGTTTCTATAAAACCGAAAAAGAAATGAGGGCAGCCGCACAAAAATTACTGGCAATTTTTGATTTGACAGAAAATGAACAAACTCTAGCTAAGAACTTGCCCTACGGGACGCAAAGACGTCTAGAGATAGTTCGGGCATTAGCAACACATCCGCAGATTCTTTTCTTGGATGAACCGGCGGCGGGGATGAACCCTGAAGAAACGGCAGATTTAACTAACCTTATTAAGTATATTCAAAAAGAATTTCAAATCACGGTTTTGCTAATTGAACACGATATGTCTTTGGTCATGAACCTGGCGGAAAGGATCTACGTACTTGATCAAGGTGAAATACTGGCTACCGGATCACCTGAAGAAATCAAAGCAAATCCTAAAGTTATAGAAGCATATCTAGGAGAGGGTGATGACTAGATGGCAATGTTAGAAGTTCGTGACCTGTCTGTAAATTATGGTGTTATTCAGGCTGTCAAGAATGTCAGCTTTGAAATTAACCAGGGTGAAATTGTAACCCTGATTGGTGCAAATGGTGCCGGTAAATCAACTATTGTTAAAACCATTTCTGGGTTACTTAAACCTAAAAGCGGTCAAATTTTTTACCTTGGAAAAGAAATAGATCATAAAAGTGCACCACAAATTGTGAGTGCAGGCATTTCACAAGTAGCTGAGGGTCGTCATATCTTTGCTGGCATGACTGTAATGGAAAACCTGCAAATGGGTGCATTCTTACAAAAAAATCATGACGAAGTTTCTAAAACGTATAAAGAGATTTTTGAGCGTTTCCCAATTTTGCAAAAAAGACGAAGTCAGGATGCTGCCACTTTATCTGGTGGTGAACAGCAAATGTTGGCAATGGGGCGTGCCTTAATGGCTAAGCCTAAATTGTTACTACTTGATGAGCCTTCAATGGGTTTATCACCCTTATATATTCAAGAAATTTTTAAAATTATTAAAGAACTAAACGAAAAAGGTACGACTATTTTGTTAATTGAACAAAATGCTAAACAAGCATTGTCAATTGCAGATCGGGGCTATGTGTTGGCTACCGGTGTAGTGCAATTAAGTGGTACCGGTCAAGAACTATTAGCTAACCCAGAGGTGCAGAAAGTATACTTTGGTGGCTAGTACATAATAAAACTGTTGTAATGACTGTGAGAGTAATTCATTATTAAGTCACACGTTCAAACGCAAAAAGGTTACTTAAAATTCTGAGGAGGTAATTTTGATGACAACGAAATATTTAAACAAACAAAACAATATTAATATCTTTCAAATTCAGAATTTAGTTGCCTTGTTGTTGGAGCGCAGGACTTAACGTGTATGAATTACATTATGTAATTTAAAAGCAGTTAAGCCCTAGTTTGCGTGTCAATGATTGGGGTTTAACTAATTAATAATTTGAGCCTCATTCATTGAATTGAATGAGGCTTTTTGGTTGGCATTTTAATTAATTTTAGAGAGTAAAGGAACTAAAAGATGGATAATATTAGTGGTATTAAAAAAGTAATGAGTGTTGTTGTTACTGGTGTGGCGGCTTTCATGCTGGCAGGCTGTACTGTAGCAAAAAGTAGTGGCAGTACTGGTACTAAACAGGATAATAAAACTGTCAAGGTTGGCGTTAACATGGAATTGTCTGGAGCTGCTGCTGGTTATGGCAATGCTCAAAAGCAGGGAATTGAACTAGCCGTTAGTGAAATTAATAAAAAAGGCGGCATTGACGTTAACGGTCAAAAGAAGAAAATTAAGCTCATTGTGCGTGATAATAAAACAGCAATTGCTACGTCTGCTTCTGTTGCAGCCCAACTAACTAATAAAGATAAAGTTGCGGCAATCGTGGGACCGGCCACTACCAATGCGGGTACAGCCGAAATACCTAATATTACTAAAGCAAAAGTGCCAAGTGTCAGTCCTTCAGCGACGGATCCGAATTACACTTTACAAAAGAATGGCAAAGTACAGCCATTTGTTTTTAGAGCATGCTACCAAAATAACTTTCAAGGTAGCAGTGCTGCCAAGTTTGTAATGAATAACGTTAAGGCAAAAAGAGTAGCCGTTTACAGTGATAACTCAAGTGATTACGGCAATGGTCTGGCTAAAGCATTTAAGAAAGCATATAAAGGTAAAATTGTTGATAGTCAAACTTTTTCAGAAGGTGACAAGGACTTTAACGCTGTTTTAACTTCATTTAAAGCAAAGAAGGTTGATGCTATTTATGTTCCTGGTTATTACACTGAAGTGGGTTTAATCATTAAACAAGCACGTCAAATCGGAATTAAAGTGCCAATTATTGGCAGCGATGGCATGGCTGATCCGAAACTGGCTCAGATAGCTGGAGCTAAAAACGCAAGCGGAATCTACTACACAACACCATTTTCAACTCAAGTAGCTGCTAAAGATCCGACAGCTTCTAAATTTATGCAGAATTTTAAGAAGCGTTACCATGAAGAAGCACCAACCTTTTCAGCTTTAGCTTATGATGCTGTATATATGATCAAGGAAGCAATCGAAAATGAAAAATCTGATGATTCAGCCAAAATTGCTAAAGGGTTAAGCAATATTCAAAACTTCATTGGCGTAACTGGCAAAATTAATGTTGATAAAAATCATAATCCTGAAAAGCCACTAGCAGTAGAGGAATTAATCAACGGTAAAGTAGGAAAAACTTTTAAAACTGAATAATTTTGTTAAAAAATAATAAAAGGCCCACATTTGTGATGTGAGCCTTTTTGTTTTCAAAATATTAACCCTATGGAAATTAGTAATTCAAACTTAAAACCTGGTATTTTCAATAATCGTATAATCTCGTTGATCGTATCGGTTGCGACTAATCGAATATTCAATAGGTTTGCCATTAGTTAACCAGACAATTTGTTCCAGTTCAAGCATAGGGTCATCTTTTTTGGCGGCCAGATATTTCTGATCATATTCATCAGACTTAGTAGCTTTGATTTTGCGATACGCATGACCAAATTTTAGCTTTAATTTTTGGTGGATGTAGTTATATATGGATGAATGCAAAATATCAGTATTTAAGTTGGGAACTAAATTGACTGGCATATAAGTATGCTCAATGACAAGAGGATTATCATCTACAAGTCTTAGGCGAATGATATTATAAACCGGTTCAGAGCTAGTTAAATTAAGGTTTTTTTGAATTTGTTTATTAGGAAAACCAACAGAGAACTTAATAATTTTACTTTTAATATTATCTGCTTTCATCAATTCCATTAAGCCGGTAAACACATTGGCCGGAGAATCAATTTTACTGCGAATAGGGATAGCACTCGATACAAAAGTGCCTAAACCAGACTGCTTATAAATTATCCCTTTTCTCTCCAAGCCGTCTAAAGCTTTTTTGACGGTTAATCGACTAACTCCTAGTTCATTAGCCAAAGCTTGTTGATTAGGTAATAAATCCCCAGCTTGATAGGTACCAGCTTTAATTCTACTAACAATAGTTTGAACAACAGCTAAATATTTTGCCTTTGCCATCCTTTAGTCACCACTATTCTTAAAATTTTTTGATTTTTATCATAAAAAAGATGTCACATTTAATTTTAGCATTATTTGTGACATCTTTTTACTTATTTATTTGTTACTTGTTCTTGTTCTTGCATTAATAACATTTTATCGTACTTCTTTGCAAACGGCCAATAGACGGCTGTCGAAATTAGTAATGTGCAGGCCTGCCAAATTGCCATTTTCCACCCGCCTATTAAGAATCCGGAAATAACTGCCGGTGTTGTCCACGGTGCCGCTACTCCGTTAAGAGGAGGTACAATTCCCAATTTGATTACGAAATATGTTGAAGCTGCCACTATTACTGGCGTTAAGAAAAATGGCACAGCCAGCATAGGATTCATCACGATTGGTATACCAAACAAAAATGGTTCATTAATATTAAAAATACCAGGAACTAGTTCCAGTTTACCAATTGATTTTAGTTGTTCAGATCTTGCTGCTACTAAACAAAATACGATCAAGCCAATTGTTATTCCTGAACCGGTCAGGTTAATGAAATTGTTATAAAACTCATTGGTAACAATGTGGGCACCATTGGCAAATGTCAATTTTCCTGCCGCAAATAGTCGAGCATTGTCAGCAGTATTGGCTTGTAGCATTGGTGCAACTAAAGAACCCATGATTAAGCCACCATGAACTCCAAAGAACCAGAAGAACGGAACTAAAAATCCGATTGCCAGCGCTCCACCAAATGAGTCTGATATTCCTTGCAGTGGGATTTGTAATGTGTTGTAAATCCAGTTCAAAAAGTCGGTGTGTGCAAATGAACTAAAGCCAGCAAAAATTAACATTGCTCCAATGAGAATAATCCCAGCTGGAATCATTGCAGTAAACTGATTGGATACTGCGGGTGGGACAGATTCGGGCATCTTGATAGTCCAGCCGGCTTTCATAATTTTGCTGTAAATCCAGCCAACAAGTAATCCGATAATGATAGCGGCAATCATCCCGTCGCCACCGAGCCATTTGGTATTAATAACGCCAGTAACCGGTGACTGCAAAAATGCTTGTAAAGCATGTGGTAATTTGTCAATGTTTTCAGTAACGGCCTTACCAGTCATGATTGTAGTATTACCATTAGTAATTCCGCCAGCCAAAGCAGCTTTGAGGGGATTATCTATACTTAAATTCTGTAACATGATAAATACAGCTGCAGAAGTTAAGGCCGGTGCTAAAGGTTCAAACTTTTCGTTTTTAACGTAGACATAAGCTATACCAATAGCTGCCCATAAACCCATCAACTGGAAAGTAGTGTTATTTGCCTGGGCAAAGAAAGCACCCCAGCCTGACGCATTAATTGCATTAGCAACTGCAGGAATTGGAATATTGCCGAGAATTAAAAATATCGACCCAATAATGATAAACGGTAGTGAATAGACCATACCATTTTGTAAGGCAACTATTGCTTTAGTGTTAACGAATTTCATTATTGGAGGCAATATCTTTTTGTTAATAAAGGCACTGAAACCTGATTTTTCTTGATTAGCCATTATAATTCATCTCCATTATTTTTAAATGTTTTTTGAAACCAATAAAATGATTTTTTGGGTATTCTTTTTAAATCTTTTATATCATGATTTGATCTATTGACGTAAACCGCCCCGTAACGCTTTTCCATATCGCCCTGAGAGCTGGGAATATCTATTAACCCCCAGCCTAAATACCCTAAAACTTGAGCACCATCTAAAAAAATTGCATCTTTCATAGCTTTGATGTGCTCTTTGTGATAGTCAATACGCTGATCATCCTGAATCATGTGTTGCCCATCCCACTTTTCTCTCTGGCCAATGCCATTTTCTATAGGAAAAATCGGGATATGGTAGTGATTGTACATAGTAGTGATCGCATTTCTAAAACCAAGGGGGTCGATTGTCCAGCCCCATTCATTCGTCTTAACGTATTTTGCCGGTACACCACCTTGTAATAAGTAGCGGTTAGGTGCTTCGCCTTTTGGAAGATGATCACTTGACAACACCCATGAAGAATAATAAGAAAAAGCGAGAAAATCAGCTTGTGCCTTTTTCATATCAGCTATGTCTTCTTCAGTTATGTCCATATTAATGTCATTATTTTTAGCATATTGTAGGACTTCTGGGGAGTACCCCCGACCCGTATCAGCATCATAAATATTAAAATTTAAAAATTCTTGCACTTGTTTAGCTGCCCAAACATCTTCGGGCTTGCTGGTCTGCGGGTAAATTTGTTGGTAGGCTAACATACCGCCAATCTTGACATCAGTAAAGTTTTCATGAATGTAGTTGGATAATTTTATGTGACACATCATTGTATGATGAAAAATGGTATACATGTCAGATAAGCTTTTATCGCCATTTTGGTATCCAGAAATATTGAAGGCTTGGTCTTGGAAATATAAGTTATGTTCATTGAATACAATCCAATATTTAACGCGATCAGAGAAATGATCAATCATTTTTTTGCCAAATCTGATAAAAGCATTAACAACGTGTTTTGAAATAAAACCATTGTATGCTTGAGCTAATTTAAGCGGCATATCAAAATGATAGAGACAGACCATTGGCTCAATTCCGCGCTCAAGCATAGCGTCAATTAAATGATCATAAAATTCTATGCCTTTCTCATTAAATGGACCATCTCCGTTTGGACAAACCCGTGACCATGAAATTTGAATACGATACATATTCATATTCATTTCTTTCATGATATCGAGGTCTTCTTTATATCTATGGTATTCATCGATTGCTACATGCCAGTCTGACGTGTTGGCAGAAGGCTGGCGAATATCATAGACTGATAAACCTTTTCCATCTTCGTTCCAAGCACCTTCAGTTTGCATACTTGAAACAGAATTTCCCCAAAAAAAGCTTTTTGGCAACTTTCTTTGTTCTTTCATTCAGTCGCACTCCTTTTATGCAAGTGTTTACAAATTACACATAAAGTATATATTTTTAAAATAATAAAATCAATATTTTATTTATAAAAATATATACTTAAAAGTAAAATAAAAAATACTTCGAAAAAATTTCGAAGTATTAAATAGAAGTTATTAAAGCTTTTGTGCTACTACTGAAAAAATTAATGGCACTTGTGGTAAATTTGTTGGCTGTATCCAGCCTTCTTGGTCTTTATCATAGATTAATGAAGGTAAAGACTGCCAATCACTAACCTGATGTTCTCCGACATTTTTAATAGTCAAACCGGCATTAATTAATGTATTAATAATTTCTGCAAAATCATGCGCCCAATTATGATTAGTTTGATGTTTAATTTTTCCAGTAGAATTTGGGGTATATGAAGCATCTGATTCATAGGTATTTTCAGTGCCACTAAAGTAATTAAACTTAATTTCCAGTCCAGCATTATCCAGTGCAAACAGTAGTGGATGATTATCGCGAATCATAAAAATACCACCGGGCGCTAACAATTGCGCAATTGATTGTGCCCAAGACTTTAGTTCCGGTAGCCAGGTAATCGTACCGGCACTGGTTACGATTATATCAAATTTACCTGTTTTTTCTGGTAAAGCTTTTGTGGCATAACGGGCGTCACCTTCTACATAGGTGATTGGAGTATTAGCCTCATTAGCTAGCTTGCGAGCATATTTTAAAGCTACAGGTGAAAAGTCAAGGCCATATACATCTTTAGCACCTAGACGTGCCCAGCTAAGAGTATCATCACCAATGTGGCATTGCAGATGAAGTAGTCGTTTGTTTTTAACCGTATTATGAGATAAGTATGGCTTGAGTACGGCGAAGTCACGCTTAACAGTTGTAGTAACAGCACTTTTATCTTTAACAAACTGAGTGAGATCGCCATAGCCACCATTTGCATGTACAACAGCACGGTCATTCCAGTTGTTTAAATTGTCAGTGATTTCCGAGTGCTCATTTTCTAATTGCATAAATTTTCTCCTATAATTAAAGAAAATACTACAGTTTCAGTTTGTCATATGAAACAATTTTCATTTCTTTATCCGTCATATTCATTATGGTAATTGAAGCGTTACGAGGCCGCTTTTTAATTTCAAAATCTCCGTAGCGATCAGCAATGCTGTGGATGGTAAAGCCATGAGTAACAAGTAAGATGTTTTCTGCGCCATCTAACTGGCTGATTAATTTAAACCCCTTATCTAGTCTTTGCCAATACTCATGGGCATTCTCAGCGTCATGAAACGGATCGGCTTCTTTAATCCAATCTTTAACAGTGTCTAGTGATTCGTTTTTAAGCATTTCTGTGTGGCTCGTGTAGCCATGAGGGCCACTAATCATTTGCCAGGCAGCATCCGAATCCATACCTTCAAAATAGCCGTAAAAATGCTCACGGAAAAATGGGGTGGCAATGTGCTGAATTTCATCATGATTAATGTTGTGCTTAATAATAATATCGCAAGTATCACTTGCTCTCTTAAGATCACTTGACAAGGCAATATCAAAAGGAATGTCTTTCAAAACTTTTCCCACTTGTTCTGCGCCTGCTATTCCTTTTTCTGTTAGTGGTGTGTCACACCAGCCCTGCATTTTGTTATAGCGATTAATATAGGTTTCACCGTGACGCACAATATATATTCTTTTCATTTTACTCCTCGCAAATTTTTAACTTATTTCCCGTATAATTTTTCAACCTTGGCAACATCAACGGGTTCAATTGAGTAGAGCGAACCAGTTGGATACATTACCGAAACGCCGTTATTATGTTTAAGACCTATTGCATGTCCCAATTCATGTTCAACGGTATTAAGAATGCGTTGATACGTATAATTATATGGTGAGAAATTTTGTAAATAATAAATATTTAGCCTGGTTAAAGCAGAGTACATAATCCCGGTTTTAACGTAATAATGAAAGGTAGTATAACCGGCATAGTTCGTGTTGGGACTGTAAATCTGCTCTATCACAATCTTAGCATTTTTCTTGCTTTTAGCTTGGGTAAAAGTAAAGGCTTTAGTATCATTCCATGCTTTAATCGCGTCATTAGTAGCGGAAATCAGTTCTTGATTATCATTAAGATCAATGTAGACCGAAGCTGTGGGCTTTTTCCAGCGCCAAGAAGTTGCAACAGCGTCATGCTTCTTTTTGCTTTTTTTGCTTTTTTTCTTTTTGGCCTTTTTGGCATAAACAGTCTGCGAAGACCAGTTAGTTAAAGGGTTATCAGCAACGGGAGTTATTGCACTTCCAATTGTCAGAATTGCAACTAGTGCACACGCTAATTTAGAGAAAAAATGACGAAAATTTTTCATACTTTAATCACTCCATTATCTTACATTATATAAGAAAAATGGTGAAAGTATCATATTTTACTAACTTTAGCATATTAAATTATAGTCATAAACTGCCTAAATTATCTTAATTGCCCCTATTTTACTGGTTAAAAAATAAGTGCAGGATTTTAATATAAACCGATTTCATGGTAAAATAGAAGGCAAGTTTTGAAAAAATAGGTGAGTTTATGACAAAAGCGATGGATGATAAAGAATTTGAGCAAAAACATCTCGACCGGATTTTGAAAATGATTAGAGCTAAAAAGTCCGAGTTGTCTTCGTCAATTAAGTCCGCTGAAGGTGAGGCCCAAGATCTTAATTCACACTTTTTTGATGATGTAAAACTAGATTATGACGGTTATTCAACGTCAATGGAAACTGCATTGTCTATTCACCAACAGCAGCAACTGCTTGATGAACGTCAAAATGCCTGGCAGCATGCCGCAAAGCAACTGAGTACAGTGCAAAAGTTAGAACAAAGGCCATATTTTGCCAGAGTAGATTTTAAAGAGAACAAGGAGAAGCCAGAGACTATTTATATTGGTTTGGGCTCCTTTGCTGATAAAAATAACCATTTTCTGATTTATGATTGGCGGGCACCAATTTCTTCAATTTATTATGATGGGAAAATTGGGAAAGTTTCTTATATGTCACCTGAAGGTGAAATTACCGTTGATATGACTAAAAAGCGGCAGTTCATGATTAAGGATGGCAAGATCGTTAATATGTTTGATACCAATGAATCCATTGGCGATCAAATGTTGCTGGAAGTTTTGGGTGAAAAATCCGGCACCCAGATGAAATCAATTGTCACGACTATTCAGCGTGAGCAGAATAAGATCATTAGAAATACCAGTGCCGACTTGCTTTTTGTTCAAGGTGCAGCTGGTTCTGGTAAAACTTCTGCCATCTTGCAAAGAATAGCTTACCTGCTTTATCGCTATCGGGGCAACCTCACTAGTAGTGATGTCATTATGTTCAGTCCAAACCAATTGTTTAACGATTACATCAAGAATGTTTTACCTGAAATGGGTGAACAAAACATGGTGCAAATGACCTATTGGCAGTTTGTGGCGAGGAGACTGCCAGGAATGACAGTCGAAAACTTGTTTGATCAATTTGAAGATAGCGCAGCTGATTCTGCTATCAGCCAGTTTAAGGACTCTACCAACTTCTTTAATTTATTACATCATTATGCTAAGCACCTTAATAATCGGGGGGTAATTTTTAAAAATATTTACTTCCGCAATAAAAAGAAGCCATTTTTTACGAAAGAAAAAATCAGTGAACTCTACTATTCATTTAATTCCAACTATAATTTAAGCAACAGAATTGACGCTACACGTGAGGAATTAATTAAGTCACTTAATCGTAAAATTAATGGTGAAACTAAAAAGGCGTGGGTATCGGATGCAATTCAAAACCTCAGCCAGGAACAATTGAATGCTTTGTATGATCGACCGGACCAAGAATTTGAATCTGAAGAAAAAGAAGAAAAATTCCTCAGCCGTAAAATCGTGGTCAAAGCACTGGAAAAAGTTTTCCAGCAAATAAGACGCAATAATTTTATTAACATGCGTGCCCAATATCTGAGCTTTTTACGTGCAGTTCCTAAAATGATTGATTTAGCTAAATGGCAAATTAGCGAAAAAGACTGGGAAAAACATGTTGAAGATGTCAAGCAAAGCTTTATGAAACATTATATTCACATGAATGATGTTTCAGCGTATTTGTATCTTTATGATCTAATTACGGGTCGTCACGTGGATTATGAAATGCGCTATGCTTTTATTGATGAAATTCAAGATTATACCCCGTTTCAACTTTGTTATCTCAAGTATAATTTTCCCCGCGCCAAATTTACGATGCTGGGTGACTTAAATCAGGCTATTTTTACTAAAGACGAAAGCAGGAGCCTGCTTAAGCAGATTAGTGGTCTGTTTGATCCTGAAAAAACTGATGTGGTGCAATTAACCAAATCATATCGCTCAACCAAGCAACTGACAGAATTTACCAAACAAATTTTGCGGCAAGGCGAAAAAATTGAATCATTTAACCGTCAAGGACCTAAACCAGTTCTGTGGGGGCGGTCCAATAATACTGCTGCTATGCAGGTACTAGAACAAATTTTAAGTGAAAATGATCAAACCAAATTGACAACGGCGATCATCACCAAAGATTTAGTCAGCGCGAAAATTGTAGCGCAGCAACTAAAAGAGGATAGGGTGAAGGCAACGCTAATTGCTACTGCCAATCAACGTTTGGTAGATGGTACTCTTGTCATCCCGTCATATTTGGCTAAGGGTCTGGAATTTGACGCAGTCATTATGTGGGCTGCTTCGAAAGAAAATTATCATCGCATTGATGAAACACAACTTGTCTACACAATTACTTCTCGTGCAATGTACAAGCTTGATATTATTTATGCAAACGAAAAGAGTCCACTTCTTGAAGTAGACCCGGAAACGTATATAGAAAAATAGGTGATTCTATGACTGAAAGTGAAAAATTTACGTTTAAAACAGTTGCGCAAATGACAGGGCGGGAAATGTTTTGCGTTGCTCGTTTGCGGATAGATACATTTGTAACGGAACAGGAAATTACTGTACCCGAGCTGGATGACGAAGATTTGGACGCTATTCAAGTCTATTTACTGAATGATCAAAAAACAAACGCTCTGGCTGTTTGCCGCATTTTTGAAGAAAAAGACAAGTGGCTGGTAGGCAGAGTAGCAGTTGCTACAGCAGCCCGCGGGCAAAAACTGGGTGCCAAAATGATGACTCAGGTTCACGAATACTTGCGTAAACAAGGGGTTAATCGCCTTTATTGTCATGCACAATGGCAGGCTAAACCCTTCTACGACTTTTTAGGCTACCATACTAAAGGTGAGCCTTTTACAGAAGCTGACATTAAGCATGTAATGATGTATAAGGATTTATAAGATGAAAACTTGCACTATAATTGTGCAAGTTTTTGTTTAATTGCCGCTACTACCAGGTTAATTAAGATTTGATTTCCTGCAGCTGTAAGATGCTGTCCATCTTCTTGGTAATATGAAGATAAATTTTTTAACTGACAAAAATTAGCGATCAAGTTAATGAAAGGAATGTTATATTTGCGGGCACAATCTATAGCGATTTGATTATAAATTGTCATATTTTGGTGATTGTAGTATTGCATAATATACTTATTATTAGGATCCTCATAAGCAGGACCTACAATAATCATTTTCGAAGCACCAATACTTTTAACCATGTCGTTAAGATTGGCGGCATACTCAGCACTACTGATTCCCCAACCAGTAGACATGTCGTTTGTACCATATTCAAGGACCACTATGTCAGAATCTGTTGGAATTAAGTTTAAACGCTGCTTGCCTTGAGCTGTTGTAGCACCACTTAAGGATAAGTTGCTAATTTGAGCTTGACCAACAAATTCTTTTTGCACTCCAGTAGTTACTATTTTAGTATCATGACCAGCACGATAACCATTAAACAGGGAGTCACCAAATAAGATTATTTTTTTCATAGTTTTGCCTTTCTGTATGATTAAGGAAATTAATTAAAGAACTTTATGTTTTTATTTTACTATATTATAAGAATTAAAATTCAAGGATATCTAGGATGAAAAATTATTTACAGTTTAATAGAGAAGAATGGCAGTCATTGTCTGCCACTGAACCGGTTAAAATAACTCAAGATGAATTGGCTAAGATTAAATCTTTAGGAGATATTATCAATTTAACTGATGTGCAAGAGGTATACGGCAGTTTAATCAAATATCTTTATTTAGTCTATCAAGAAAAGCGGGCTTTGCAGCAAAAGCAAGGCAATTTTTTACACCAAAAAGTTGCAAGCGCCCCCTTTATTATTGGTATTTCAGGTTCTGTAGCAGTGGGGAAATCAACTACTGCACGGCTTTTGCAAATATTACTTAGTCGTTCATATCCAGGTTTAAAAGTGCACTTAATGACTACAGATGGTTTTATTTATTCCAATCAAGAATTAACCAGGCGCAATTTAACCGACCGCAAAGGTTTTCCCGAAAGTTATAATATGAACTTGCTGATTAATTTTTTACAAGATGTCTTAAGTGGCAAGAAAGACATTGTTTACCCACTATATTCTCAGGAGTTAAGTGATATTGTTCCCGGAAAATATGGACACGTATGTGAGCCTGATATTTTAATTATTGAGGGAATTAACACGTTGCAACTGCCTACCAATGGTCAAATTGTAACCAGCGACTTTTTCGATTTTTCGATTTATATTGATGCACCAGAAGACCTGATTGAAAAATGGTTCATGCAGCGTTTTGTCAGACTGATGGAGCTCAATAAAAATAATCCACATAACTTTTATTATGAAATGGCTAATGGGCCACGGGATGAAGCTCTTAGGTTTGCACAAGAAACTTGGCAAATGGTAAATTTGGTTAATTTGCGGGAATATATTGCCCCTACCAAGCCGCGTGCCAGTTTGATTTTGCATAAAACTGCTGGCCATGTTATTGACAAAATTTATCTCAAACAAATCTAACATGTAGCGGGGATAACTTTAACTTATAGTAGGCTTTAGAATTATGATATTGAGAGATAACAGGAGGAATAGATGTTACTGTTAAACCGAAATGATATTGAAAAATGTTATTCATTAAAAGATTGTATTGCTGCGGTCAGTGACGCTTTTCGTTACTTCTCTGCCGGTAAAGTGGATGTACCATTAAGAACTCAAATTCTTAAGCAAAATGGTAAGGATACTTTCTTATGTATGCCCGCTTTTTGTGAAGATTACGAAGCTGCTTGCGTGAAGGTATTGAATATGTTTCCTGAAAATATTAGTCAGGGATTACCATCTATTAATGCCCAAGTCTTAAATATTGATGCCCAAACCGGTGTAGTTAATGCTATATTAGACGGTAATTATGTAACCCAATTACGCACCGGCTCTGCTGCAGGAGTTGCACTCAAGTACTTGGCGAAAAAGAATTGCAGGAAGGGTGCCTTAATTGGAACAGGCGGACAGGCTGCAACTCAGCTTGAGGCTATGCTGATTGTGCGTCACTTAGATGAGGTGGCCGTGAGTGACCTTGATTTTGAACGTGCTCAAAAGTTTGCTGTGAAAATGCAAAAGGACTTGGCGCAATACCACACCAAAATCACGGCGGTTGAGACTGGGAATGAAGCAGTACAGGATGCAGATGTGGTCATATCTGTCACGTCGTCAACTAAACCAGTTTATGATGCTCACTTTATTAAGCAAGGTGCTACTATTTGCGGTGTAGGTGCCTATCAACCACAAATGGAAGAAACACCAGCAGAACTGGTTGCTAAAGCGGATAAAATTTACTTTGATTCTAAAGACGCTGTTTTGGCAGAGTCAGGTGACATAATTATTCCGTTAAATAAAGGCTTAGTTTCTGACTCTGACTTTACTGGCGAGATTGGCCAAGTCGTTAGCGGTGAAGTAACTGGACGCGAAAATGACAATGAGATAATTTTCTTTGAAACGGTTGGTATTGCGGCTCAAGACTTGCTGGCCGCAAAATCCATTTATGATAACGCTGTAAAGCAAAACGTTGGAACTCAAGTTAACATGTAAGTCTCAACTTTTTAGTTTATTTAAAATGATTGATTTTATGGTGTTGATAAAGTCCAAATTTTGCTATACTAATCATTATGAATGAGATTTATTTATTATTGATAAAAAAGTTTGCTTTACCTCCGGCGTGGTTTCCTGAAGTCAATAATTAATTTAATAAATGGATTTAAAGGAGTAAAAAATGGTACAAGCAATAAACTTAAAAAAAGGTATGGTTTTTAGTCAAGACGGCAAACTAATTCGGGTTTTGAAAGCTAACCACCATAAGCCGGGAAAGGGCAACACCGTTATGCAAATGGATTTGCGCAACGTTGAAAGTGGTGCTGTGGTTCATAAAACTATGCGCCCGACTGAGAAAGT
The DNA here is from genome assembly GCF_003693045.1 of Lactobacillus sp. ESL0259. Taxonomy (NCBI): domain Bacteria; kingdom Bacillati; phylum Bacillota; class Bacilli; order Lactobacillales; family Lactobacillaceae; genus Lactobacillus; species Lactobacillus sp. ESL0259. The sequence goes on from NZ_REHP01000003.1 coordinate 100,421, forward strand.
AGATTTAGTTGATATCACTAAGAAGAACGCACAATATCTTTATAATGAGGGTGATATTTACACTTTCATGGATACAGAAACATACGAACAATATGAAGTTTCAAGTGAACAATTAGATGATGACAAACTCTATTTGATGCCTAATATTGAAGTTCAGTTGGAATTTGCCAATAACAGTAAATTGCTGGGTGTGGAATTACCGTCAACTGTAACGATGAAAGTAACTCATACTGAACCAGGCATTAAAGGTGCTACTGTTACCGGTTCTGGTAAACCTGCCACAATGGAAACTGGATTAGTAGTTCAAGTTCCCGACTTTATTAAAGAAGGGGAGGAGCTGGTTATTAATACAGCTGAAGGTTCCTATAAGTCGAGAGCTGAAGGAAGTAAATAATTACATATTTACTATTAGAATAATAAAAAGACGTAAATAAAATGTACTAAGCCCCAAAAGTTGTCTAACTTTTGGGGCCTTTTTATTACTAAATATCACCTACAGCTTTTCTGGTAGTAAGCATTGACTTTTGTAAATCAGCTTCTTCTTGCAAGCATGAAGTCAAAATATCAATTAGGTACATATTCGAAAACTGGGAATTAATAAATTTCTCGTTATTAGCAAAGCGCGGATTATATACGTGAAAAATCAGATCACTAAGTTGGGCAACAGGATTTTCTAGATAACTGGTAATCGAAACGATTTTTGCCTGATGTTTCTGCGCTAAGGTCAGTGTTTTAACGATGCAATCTGTTGTACCGCTATTTGATACAGCTAAAAAAAGATCATTACTGTTGGCAATACTAGCACGCATCTCCATCCAATTAGGATCGCTGAAACTCTGAGCATCGAAACCCATTCGCATAAGTCTCAGACCAAATGTAGCAGCAGAAACACCGGAACTACTGGAACCAATTACAATAATATGTTTTTGCTTTTTTAACAACGCAATAAACTGCTTGATTAGACTTTGATCTATCATTTGCTGAGTATTTTTAATAACTGTTTGATAAAAAGTAAAAACTTCACTTAAAATGTCATCTTTTTGTTTAGGAACAGTATTAATTAAATGATGACCAATGCTAACCTTCATGTCGGAATAACTTTGACAGCCGATTTTCTTGACGAACCTGGTAATGGTTGAAATAGAGGTTGAAGTGTGACTTGCCAGTTCAGTAATTTTCATATTATTTATTTGAGGACTGTTTTGCAAAATATAATTGGCAATAACTTTTTCATTTTTAGAAAAATTCAAATAATTTTTTTGGATTGCTATAAGTGGATTCAAAATAATTTCCTCCCAAGAAAGCCTTAAAGTTTATTGTAAGCGGATAGATTTGCTTTTTTTCATTGTACTACATTTTATTAAAAATGAAAATAATTTTCTTAAAAAATAAATTGCGAAAAATATTTTCTTGTAGTATTATCATTAATGAAAGGGGTATCAAAAGTTAATGAAAAAGCAACCATACATTTTACCGAACATTTCTATGAAACGTGATGGCGAGCAACTGATAATTAAATTGCAGAATGAAAACAATGGCCCTTATCAGCTTTTAATAGGTGATGTACCAGAACTTGAAAAAATACAAAAGGTTATAGCGGAAAGCTCTAGCGGTGATTTTACAGTTAAAATTCCACGCAAGAATTTGCCAAAATACTATATTATCAAAAACACCGCTTCTCATTTTGTGACGAATATCTTTGCTGAACGAGTTATTCCACTTGAAAATGCAATCAATATCCGAGATATGGGAGGCTACTCAGCTAAAGATGGGCGCTTTTTAAAATGGGGCATCTTGTTTCGCGGAGACCAATTATCAAAGCTTAATGACAGCGATCAACAAATATTAACGAATTATCATTTGCAGACAATTGTTGATTATCGTTCACCACATGAAAGACAATTTCATCCCAATAAATATTTACCCACAGTTTTAGAAATTCTCAATTGTGATCCACAGTCGAGTTTTTCTGAGGCTGCAGCTAATGTAGTTGATTTAAAAGGTGAAAATGAAAAATTGGTTCAGTCTCTGGAAAATGGAGAAGTTCCAGAAAAGTATATTAATGATCGGGGCGAAAACGTCATTGAAAGTTATGAAGACTTGGTAACCTCTCCGATTGCGCAAAAGTCTTACGGCAGAATGCTAAAAGCTGTTGTGCGTAGAGAAGCTTTGCCATTACTTCACCACTGCCGTGGTGGCAAAGATAGAACCGGTTTTGGCTCAATGCTGATATTGCTGCTGTTGAACATCAAAGAAGAAGATATCGTGCGCGATTACATGCTGACTAAGATTATTCGCAAAGAAAGAAACCAGTTAAAGTATGACTTGTATCATAAACTGGTTCAGAAAAAATCATATCTTGATTATTTAATGGCTATGATTGATACGCGCGAAAGTTACATTAAAGCGGCAATCAATAAAATATACGAGCTTTTTGGTACTCCTGAAAATTACTTTCAGCAACATTTTAAATTAACTATGGCAGAAATTAACAAAGCCAGAGATTTTTACTTGGAAAAGGGGAACGAAAATGGCAGATAAAAATTCCGCAGTTGCAGTGATTTTAGCTAGTCATGGCTACATGGCAAAAGAAGCACTGCGTAGCGCAGAAATGATTGTAGGTAAGCAAGATAATTGTGCTTATTTGGCTGTGACTGAAGACCTGAACTTGGATCAGGCAAAAGAAAAAATGAATCAAATGTATGATGAACTTGACACCAGTAATGGCACCATCATTATATGCGACATTTTAGGTGGCACCCCGTCAAATGTCAGTGGCACCTTTTGCTTAGAAAAAGACAACATCTTGGTGTTAAGCGGGTTGAACTTGCCAATGCTGCTAGATTTATTCACCAATCGCAATCGCAGTTTGGCTGAACTAGCAGAATCACTAGAGAAGTCCTATAACATGGGCTTTCAGAATATTTCAGATAGATTTAAAGAAGAGGAGCAAGACGAAGATGGCAGTGGAATTTTGTAGAATTGATGATCGTTTAATTCACGGACAAGTGGTAACGACTTGGCTTAATGTTAAGCAGATTGAGCAAGTGATCATTGTTGATGATAAGGTTGCCAAGGATAAAATTCAATCGAATGTTCTAAAAATGAGTGTTCCGCGCAATGTTAAATTACATATCTTTTCAACTGAGAAATTTTTAAAAATTGTCCCTCACAACCCAGTTACAAGAAGAACCATGCTTTTATTTGCCTCTCCATTTACGGTGGAAAAGATTGTTGACAGTGGTTATCAGATACCAAAATTAAATATTGGTGGCATTCGTGGCAATGATGAACGTAAACAATATACCAAAGCTGTTTTCTTAACTGATGAGGAAAAGAAATCACTGGAGAAATTGCTGGATTTAGGAGTAGATATAGAGATTCAAATGGTTCCAACAGATGGAGCAGTTAAATTAAGTGAGGTTTTACAAAAATGAAAGTCTTTATCTTAACGGCTTTGGCCTTTCTCTTAGGAATTGATAATGTCAGTACAAAGATGTTCAGGCGGCCTTTGTTAATTGCACCAATTGTGGGTATTATTCTAGGCAATTTGCAAGCTGGACTTATTATTGGCGCAACACTTGAAGTTATGTGGATGGGTATTGGTGATGTTGGTGCCTATATGGCTCCAGACATCATTACCGGTACGATGATTAGTACTTCTCTTGCAATAATGGGTAACACCAGTGGCAATATTTCAACAATGGTGGCAACTGCCATTACACTGGCTGTTCCAACTTCAATTTTGGCGCAACAACTACTTGTTTTAATCGAAACAATTAACTGTTCTCTTAACGGCTGGGCCAAACGACTAGCTGATAATGCTGATGTTAAAGGTACATTTTGGCTAACATGGCCACCTGCATTTTTATACGGTTTTGCTTGTGCATTCCCTACTTTTTTGGCCCTGCAATTTGGTGCAGGAGCAATTCAACAAGCAATAAATGACCTGCCAAAATTTATCATTAATGGCTTAAGCACGGCAGGTTCCATCATTCCTTCAGTGGGTATTGCATTATTAATGATGACAATGCTTAAAAAAGGCGAATTGTGGATGTTTATTATTTTAGGTTTCGTCTTATCTTCCTATTTAAAATTAGATATCTTACCAATTACGTTGATCGCTTTGGTGTTTGCTTTCTTATACGAAAGAGCAACTCGTGAGCCTAGTGCTAAAGCTCAAGTTTCACCAAGCACGCAATTAAATAATTCAAGCAGCGATGAAGAAGACGATGAGGAGGACTATGACCTATGAGTGAAGAAAAGTTAACTGCGCCTGAACACAAATTGAACAATAGAGATATTTGGCGCATGTTTATGCGACTCAATACTATGCGCATTACCTTAAATTATGAAACGCTGCAAGGTGTAGGATTTATGCGGGCAATCGCACCGGCTCTGGCAAAAATCTATCCTGATAAAAAAGACTTATCAGAAGCTATGAAGCGGCATTTGGTTTTCTATAATTCTCACGTTAATTTTGATGCTGTAATTTTAGGATTATCAGCCGCAATGGAGGAAACAACATCTCCTGATGAAAAAGATGGGATCAATCCATTAAAAACCGGGTTAATGGGACCTTTGGCCGGTTTAGGCGACAGTCTGATTAAATTTACATGGTTGCCAATCGTTGGTAGTATTGGTGCCTCAATTGCTTTTGGTGGCAGCATCTTTGGCCCAATTTTGATGTTTATTCTCTATAACATAATTAATATGGGAGCAAGATACTATGCTGTTTCATTTGGTTATAAAAAGGGAATTGCTTTTTTAAATAATAACGAACAAAGCGACGTCATCCAGCGTATTTCCACAATGGCTAATGTAGTTGGATTAATGGTTGTTGGTGCTCTGATTTCAACAGTTATTAAAGTCAAAACACCATTAAAAATTGTTGTTCACTCTAATGTATCTAACAAAGTTGGTGGCAATGTCATTAGCTTGCAATCGATGTTTGATAAAATTATGCCGGGTCTGTTAAGTCTACTGGTAACTGTTTTGGTTTACTACATCTTAAAGAAGACTAATGGTAAACATGCAGCAATGTTAATTATTGCAATGATGGTGGTAGTAGTTGGCTTAACCTATTTCAAGATTTTGTAATGAATAATTAGTTAAAAACTACAATATTATATAAAGAGACTGCTAAATCAACGTTTTGTTAACGCAATTTAGCAGCCTTTTAGGTTATAACCAACTGCAATACCTTACTTATTAAATTTTTTTCTAGGGCTTTTTATTGAGTTCAGAAACATTATTTTTAACTTCTTTGGGGTTAATTGGCTCTCCAAATGACAGTGTCGCAATTTTTAGTATAGCCCAAATAATTAAAGGATAGATACCTATTTTCAGTTGTCCGAATACTGAAAGGACTGTTCCTAGCCATAAGAAGCAGGAACGGACAATTTTTAGATAGTATAACTCACGATTAGTTTTGACATCTTTTTGGCTTTTGATTTTAAAATATCTAATTTGTGCTTTTGGGTTACCTGTGTTTGACTGAAGATTATTTTTATTACTTTTCATGCTTGCTTCAGTTTGATAATTCATTTTATATTGCTTATTAATAGTGCCAGAAGATGACTGGCTTTTATTAGAACTATTATTAATAAATAATTTACGAGTATCAAAAGTAGTCTTATTATAAATTGAATTATATATCTTTCTTTTAGGATGGGCCCAACCCATACCACGCTTACCATAGTTGGGAATGATAGCTCTTTTTATAGCCCTTGTCGCTCTCCCCTTTGTTCTGGCAGAGATAGATCTTTTTAAACTAGGCTTTCTAAAACCGATTTTAACCATTCTTTATTCTTCTCCCTAATCTTCCCATTTGCATAAGGTGTAGCCTTCATTAATGGCTTCTTTTAATGGCATTTGAGTAATGTTCCCATTTGCTGGTCGCAGTCCACGGCAATTAGGGTCAAAATGGTATCGTCTCCCTGAAGTTGGAGCTACGTAAACTGTCCGACTATTACGGTCATTAGCGGCAGCCGGCTTTGCTTGTGCCCTTTTTTGCGCAAGTAACTGCTTTTTTTGCTTTTGCTGTAAAGCCAATTGCCGTTTTTGCGCGCGTCTTCTTTTTTGGGCTAGTTGCCTGGCGCGTTTTTTCCGCCGTTTTTGCGCTAACTGCTTTTTCCTTAATTTTTCTTTTTTAGCTGCCAGCTTTTTGGCTTGGGCTTTTTTTCTTTCAGCGGCTAGTTTTCGCGCTTTTTCTTCTTTTCTTTTTTCTGCTGCTGCCTTTTGCTTACGGCTTTTTTCTACTTTTGCTGAGCGAGCCTCAGTGGAATGGTGTGTACTTTGTGTTTCATTGTTGCCAGGTCCGAAATTAGTAAAAACAGTGATTACTGCAATAACAAGCCAAAACCACCATTTTTTATAAAAAGGTCTTTTATACTGCATATCTTACCTCCTCAATAACACAATCAGCTATTTAATATAATCATACCTCATATAGAAATAAAATGTGTAATTTTTTATATAAATGAATACAATACGCATTATATTTGTTGTTATGAGTATTTATTCAGTAAAAAATATCGTTTTGCTTTTAACCAATACTTGTATAATAATTGTGGAGGCGAGACTATTAGTATAGGACCTTTGTCAGAATGAGTGACAGCATTTGCCGAAATTGCAGCTGTTTGTATTGCACTATTTTTGCCGGTTTATGACAAAAAGCAGGAAAAACGTAAAAAGACTCGTAATATGAAGGCTATTTTTAGGTTTTTAATTAAAAAGGCTTTAGAAGAGAAAGATACTTCAAACTTGGAATCATACTTTAAAATAAGTTATCTTAATTATTGACAGTAATGATGATAAACAAATTTATTCATTGCTGCAGCATGCAATTGAAATTCTAAATAATCAGAATATGCCGGAGGATAAAAAAAGAAAATATTGGGCAAGTATTAGAATATCTTAAATGAAAAAGCAGGGTTGAAGAGTAACAAAATCTTCAACCCTGCTTTTAACTTTTAAAACTTTGTTTCTTTAATATCATCTTCTGGCCGATGCCCTTGAATCCTGATCACTTGCCAGGTAAAATCACTTTTAGGTGCATTTTTTAAGTTGATAGTCAATTGGTTATCAGCAAAAGTGAAATCAAGTTCAGTTCTTTGGGCAACCATTTCAATGCGGTTAGGTTTATTGGTCAAGCCTTGAATTTTTATTATTTCAGGCAAGGGGGCCTTGATGAAGATATACTTCTGAAAGTGCATGTGTCTATTTTGCAACACAAAGCCATTATCTTCATTAACATTGCTGATAGTGAGATGACACGGCTCGCCTTCATTGAAGGCATGACCAAACAGATGCATCCAGTTATTGATTTGCGTAAGCAGTGCTTTAGTTTCTGCCAGTAAATTGCCGTCATCTGTGATAGGAATATCAATTACTGCTTGTTGTCCTGCTTTGCGCTGCAAAATTAGTTGCTCTACCACATTCGTGGCAGATAATTCATAGTTAGCTTGAATGGGTTCAGTAGTGACTAAAGCAATAGTATACTTTTTGCAGGCTTTTGCAAAGTCAGTTTTAAATGCATCAGCAGCAACGGCGCGAGCACCAATATTGCGTGCAGTTTTTACTAAAAAATCAGCGTCTACACCTTTAGCATTTTTTAGTTTAAAATTTAATACGATGGCAAAATCAGGATTCATTAATTTTTCTCCTCTAGTAAATATCAGTAATAAGTTTAACCCAAAAGGTGGTAAAGATGAAAATTATTATTTCACCAGCGATGAAGATGATAGTCGACCGCGAATCTTTTCCTGCTAAGTCGCAGCCGCAGTTTTTAGCCCAAGCTCAAGCATTAGCTGCTTTTCTAAAAAATTGTAGTTTTAACGAATTGCAAAAAATCTGGCAATCAAGTGAACGCACGACAAAGGAAGGCCAAAAACAAATTAAGGAACTTAATTTAAATCAAAAGGATAATCTAACTCCAGCCGTTATTTCGTATTCTGGTATTCAATATCAATACATGGCTGCTGACCTGTTTACTGCTCCTGCTCTATCTTATTTACAAGATAATGTACGGATATTATCGGGACTGTATGGTGTTTTACGACCTTTTGACGGTGTATGGCCCTACCGCTTAGAAATGAAAAATAAAGTTTGGGGGTTTAGTCAGCCCAACTTGTACCAATTTTGGGGTTCAACAATCGCTGATAATCTTTTTAATGAAGATCAAGTGTTAATTAATTTAGCTTCAAAAGAATATTCGCGCAATATTACGCCCTTTGTAGCAAATAACAGACAAATGATTAGCATTTATTTTCAAGAAAAGAAAAATGGTCAGTGGAAGACAATTGGTGTACATGCCAAAATGGCGCGTGGAGAAATGGTGCGTTATATTGCGGAAAAGCAATTGAGTAAGCCGCAGCAATTGCAGGACTTTCATGATTTTGGCTTTAATTTTGTACCAAATATTAGCACCGACAATACTTACATATTTCGGACAGAGTATGATTTTAGGCGGCGCTGAAGAATTTAGAGTAAAAGAATATATTTACGACATGGAAATGTGAGGTTATTATGGAAATTGTTTTTGTTCGTCATGGTCAAACTGATTTAAATAAAACTGGCCGAATTCAAGGCTCAGTCTATGATCATGATTTGGATGAGGTTGGCCGTGCAAGTGCTGAAAGAGCCGCTGCTAATTTTGATCCTTCTGGTTTTGACGTGGTCTTTTCAAGTCCCTTAAAGAGATCTTTGACTACCGCTAAAATTTTCACCAAGGGACAAAAAGAAATTAAAATTGATCAGAGGTTAACAGAAATTAATTTTGGCGAGTGGGATGGTAAATTTCTTTCCGAATTAGGACAAAAATATCCTGACGCAATTGATCCTTGGGGTAAGGCCGCTGCTGCTTACATCAAATACGCACCTAGTGGTGAATCATTTGCGTCATTAGATGAAAGATGCGGCAGCTTTTTAGCTGATATGAAAAATAACTATTTAACTAAAAAAGTTTTGGTATTTTGTCATGGCACCCTTATCAGAATGATGTTTGCTCATTATTTTACGCAAGGTGATATGAACTTCTTTGAAACTATGGACAATTGTGCGTTAGCAAAAGTTTCTTATCGTAGTGGCATTCCGCGGGTAAACTATTATAATCGTATTTTGACACTAGAATAAAAAGCAATAGACCTCAATAAGAGGTCTTTTTTGATGGCGGCAATTAATTGAGCATTATAATTGACGATTAATCATAAATGAATTATTCTTTTTAAGTGACACGGTGTCACTAAGAGGAAACAGGAGGTGAACTGAAATATGGCTAAGTCAACTTTTATTAACTTGCCACTAGATAAAAAGCAAAAAATTGAAAGTGCATTACTGAAAGAATTCAGTCAATATCCTTTGGCAAAAGCGCAGGTAGCGCGAATAGTTAAGGAGACTGGGATTGCGCGTGGCGCTTTTTATAAGTATTTTACGGATTTGAATGATGCTTATCACTATATGTATGATTTAGCTCTGAAAACTGTTCATTCACCAGTGAAAATATTGCCGCAATTTCAAGCCCAGCAGTATTACGATAATGTAACTCATTTCTTAGATAAAACAAAAGAAAGTACATATGCAGGATTAATTAAAATGCATATTTTGTATAACGAGAATACATTTGATCATCATTTTCCGTCAAAAATACTGCTCGCATTGGATCCCCAAAATTGGAGTGCCATGGTACTTAGTCATGCAGCTATTAGAATGGTTCTCGAGAATCCGAAACAAAAAGAAGCTATTATGACTCGCTTGAAGGCAAGTTTGGAACTGTTAAACAAAGGAAAAAATTAATGTTTTTAGCAATTAAAGAAATAAAAAGAGAAAAACTTCGTTATGGCTTAATTATTTTAATGATTTTTTTGATTAGTTATCTGATATTTATTTTGTCAGCACTGGCAACAGGGTTGGCCAGCGAAAATACACAGGCACTAGAATCTTGGAATGCACAGAAAGTAGTTTTAAACAAAAATGCCAATGTCAGTATGAGTCAGTCGATTTTAACAAAAAATGACTTAAAAAAAGACGCATTGACTAAAGATGAAGCTCTAGTAGGACAAATTCCGGTAGTAGTCAAAAACTCAAAGCGACCACAAATTTCAGCACAGTTCATCGGAATTAAAAGGGAGCAGTTTATTTATCATGATCAGGAACTGATTGCAGGTAGAAGAGCAAAAAAGAATTATGAAGTAACTGTTGATCAGGCGTTTAAAACCAAGGGTTACCGGTTAGGTGATAAATTAGCGCTAAACGGTTCTACTAAAAAGTACCGCATTGTTGGCTTTGTTAAAAATGCTAAAATCAATATTGCTCCAATTATTTATGGCACGCTGCAGTCTTGGAAAAAATTACGTCAGGGAATGCCAACCTTGCGTGCTTCGGCAATAGTGTCTCGTAATCCGGATTATAAATATAATTATCAAAACTGTAAGACCTATCCCATTGACCAGTTTATTAAAAAACTTCCGGGGTACACTGCCCAAAATATGACTTTTGAATTAATGATTGGTTTTTTATATGTTATTTCGTTAATTATAATTGCAGTTTTCCTCTATATTTTAACGATGCAGAAATTGCATAACTATGCGGTTATGCGTGCACAGGGGATTCCCAGCAGTACATTAGTTAAAGCAACTATTAGTCAAGCATTGATATTAGTACTTGCAGGTTTAATTATCGGATTGATAGCCACAATGATAACAGTCAAGGTTTTACCGCCCGCTGTTCCGATTAGTTTTACACCCCAAATTATTTTGACCGGAACAATCGGCTTATTGGTAACTGCAATTATCGGCAGCTTAATTCCAGTCAGATCAATATTAAAAGTAAATCCAGCACAGGCGATAGGTGAATAACATGGCAATTATTGAATTAAAGAATGTTCAAAAAGTTTATGGTACAGGGGCTGCACAAGTCGTTGCGTTAAAAAACATTAATTTTAAGGCAAACCTAGGTGAAGTGGTATTAATTATGGGCCCGTCAGGAGCTGGTAAAAGCACTTTTTTAACAATTGCCGGCTCTTTGCAAAAACCGACTGCGGGCAAAGTTATTGTTGGTGGTCAGGACATTGCGCATATTTCTACTAGAGAAAGTGACCGTTTACGACTAACGCAACTTGGCTTTGTACTGCAGGCTTATAACTTAGTACCGTTTCTAAAAATTAAAGAGCAATTTGAATTAGTTAATAAGGTAAAAAAAGAGGGCAATATCAGTGCTGCAAAATTGCAAGAATTACTCAAGCAGCTGAAAATTAGTTCTTTAATTAATAAGTATCCTAATGAACTATCGGGTGGGCAACAGCAGCGCGCAGCTATTGCTCGTGCTCTTTATGCTAACCCGCAAATTTTGCTGGCCGATGAGCCTACCGCTTCTCTTGACAGTGAGAATGTGGCTGAAGTAGGGCAATTGTTCAAAAAATTAGCCAAAGATTATCACAAAGCCGTCTTGCTGGTCACACATGATCCGCGGCTAGAACAATACGCAGATCATATTTATGAAATGATGGATGGAAAAATCAGGCAAAAGAGTTAATTGTTAATTTTTAAGAATAAAATAACTATTAGCAATGTTTTTTAAAAAAATGTCAAAGCAACTAAACTGTTTTATCAATAGTAATTTTTTGTTTGTAATTTTTTTAACTAGTTCTAATTATTGTTATTAATTGAAACCGCTTATTAAAAGTTAGAAAAATCCTTTATTCTTTTGTGTTAGGAAAAAGTACTTTGTCCTTGACAAAGTACTTTTAAATTTACTATTCTTAATAATAGTAAAAAAGATGTTATTTTTAAGCAAAATAACATAAGTAATTAAAAATAAAATTATTAATTTTTAAGCTGTTTGAAGAATTGATTGAGAGATGGATTCTACGTTAAACTGACTAAAATATTTTATTTCATGTTTTTATTTGGCAGGCTTTTTGTTTTATAGTTTATTAGTGTAATACTAAATTTTTGCTAAATAAAGCTTTTTATCTAGAGGTATAATGATGAACGATATTCCTGAAGACAAATCTATTGAATTAACAACCGACTACCAGAACCATAGCATTAATATGGCCTTTTCGGATAATCTAACAGATGATTCTGAGCGTGGCTATATTCTATCAGCTGCTTTCTTTTCATTTTGTGCAGCTCAAGGCTTAAGTAAAGAAGAATTAAGTGATATGGTTTCAACTTATTATGATGAATTTTTGAATAATGAGGATTAACTGCTCATCACATTTGTGTGCTTAAATATATTTCACCTGTGGCAATACCAGTTCTAGAAGCTGGTCTAAAAAATACGTTTAAAGTTAATCAAGGAAAAAATCAAAAATGGCTAGAAAAAAAGAAATAGGAAAAAGTAAGATCTTAAATATTGCTTATAAAATGGTTGTTAAGGATGGAGTTGAAAGCTTAACGGCCCGCAGCATTGCTAAGGCTGGCCATTTCTCTACTCAGCCTTTATATCTTGAATTTGATAGTATGGAAGATTTGCGCCAAGAGGTTTTGCGTAAAATTGCGGACAACTTAAAGAATAAAATTTTACAGAAAAGCTATATTGCTGAACCATTGATTGATATGGATTTATCGTATATTGATTTTGCCCAAGAACAAGAGAATCTCTTCAAAGCAATGTTTGTTGAAGGTAAGTGTGGCAATGAAATAATCGCTGATACTTTAATAGATTTTGGAACTGAGAAATTTAAAGATCAATTTCCGGATAGTAAGTATTCTGCAGAAAAAATCAGAAGTATTATTATTGCTAACTGGATAACTACTTGTGGAATTGCTTCATTAATAGTTAATAAAATTGCGACTTTTTCCCAAACACAAATTATCAACGTTTTAAAGGCACAAATTAATGATGCAATTTTAAACGACTGGCTCAGCAAGAAAAGTAATGTTTCTCTGTTTAAGACAGAAGAAAAATACAATTAAAGCCCCGAAATAGTTTTTACTACTTACATAGTGTAAGCAGGATAAGCTATACGAAAGTATTAAATTATTAAAGCTATCTGAAATCAGGAACATGTTAAAAAGATACGGATATGCTATAATTAACAGTGAAATTAGTTTCCTGAAAGGTGGTTTTTATGAAAATCCTTGCATTATCTGGCTCAAATGCCAAAAATTCATTTAATGAGGCATTGCTTAAATTTATTTCTAAGCGTTTTGCCGATAGGTATGATTTTAAGCTGACAACAGTTAAAGGGTTGCCAATGTTTAAAGAAGGTGAAGATGCCCCAGAAGCAGTCCAAGCCTTGAGTAAAGAAATTGAAGATGCCGACTTGGTATTAATTGGTTCTCCTGAACAACAACACTCTGTTACCAGTGCTTTGAGTAGCGCGCTTGAGTGGTTATCTTGTGTAACTCACCCATTTAAGGGTAAGCCAGTTGCTATTGTTTCAACTTCACCAATGCCACAAGGTGCGTCTCGTTCACAAAGTCGTTTGAAGAGTCTGTTTTTAGCACCTGGTTTTGGCGCTAAGGTCTTCAATGGTGATGAATTCATGATGGGTGTTGCACCAACTCAATTTGACGATAATGGTGACTTGAAAGATGAAGAAACCGTTAAATTCTTAGATCACTTTTTCGATGAAGTTGATAGTTGGTACGCACAAGTAACTAAATAGGAGGGCTGAGAATGAAAATATTAGCAATTGTTGGTACAAATGCACCTTTTTCATATAATCGCTTTTTAGCACAATTTATTGCCAAGCATTATAGTGATAAAGCAGATATTGAAGTTAAAGAAGTCGACAAATTGACACCTTTCTGCAGAACAGAAATGGCTGATGATACTATCAAGGCTTGGATCGAAGACGTTAAGAGTGCTGATGGTATTGTAATTACTACTCCAGAATATGATCATACAATTCCGGCTGCTTTAAAGAGCAGTCTTGAATGGTTAGGCTCACACGCTGGCCCTAACGTTATGAAAATGAAGCCCGTTGCTATTGCTGGTGCATCATATGGTTCACAAGGTACTGGTCGTGCCCAAGAAGATATGCGTGAAATTTTACTTTCACCTGATATGAGTGCAAATGTTTTACCAGGTAATGAAGTTTTAATTGGTCAAGCTCCAGATAAATTCAACAAAGAAACTGGTGAATTGACTGATGAAGCAACTATCAAGCAATTAGATGGTATGATGGACAACTTCTTTAAGTTTGTTGAGCAAGCACATAAATAAACTTTTGCTAGATTAACTGGCAGAGAGTAAAATAACCGGATAGGGGGTATCCTATCCGGTTATTTTTTTGAAAGGAAGTTGGCATGACTGAACCTGTCATTTTACCTGTAAAATCTGTTCGTAATCCGCGTGATTTGGGTGGCTATATTGGCTTTAACGGACATCAGATTAAGTTTCATCGCTTACTACGCACTGGTAACATAAGTAAAATAACGCCAGAAGATGAACAGTTTTTACTTAATTATGGTCTGACTAAAATTATTGATTTGCGCTCTCCGGCAGAATGCAAAGCTAATTCTGATAAAAGCATTCAGGGCGTTGCTCATTATGAATTCCCCTTATCGGCTGATGATAATACCGGTGGTAAGGGTTTGGATATGAGCAGGGAATTTGAGCAATACCGCAAGGATCAATATGCCGGCTTTTATATGATGTGTCAAAGATATCATGATCATATCAGTAATCAATTTTCTCAGAATAATATTCATCAAATTGTTAGTTTAGTTGCTGCTACGACTGATGGTGCAGTTTTATATCATTGTTCAGAAGGTAAGGATAGAACGGGATTAGTCACAGTAATACTGCTTTATATTTTAGGCGTGGATTTAGAAACAATTCGCCAGGATTACCTTTATTCCAATATAATGCTCAACGATTACCGTAAAGTTCGCGATGCCCGATTTAAAAAGGCCGGTGAAAATGATAAATTTCGGGCCAACATGCGTATTTTAGGTTCAGTTGCCAACGCGTATTTTGATACCAGCTTGATTACCATCAATGAGGATTTTGGTGGAATTGATTCCTATATTGCTAACCAGCTAGGAATTGACCAGCAAATGCAAGAGAAAATAAGAAAGAACTATTTGGAAAATTAGGGATAAAATAATGATTAAAAATTTGGCTATAGAACAAGAAGTAGGACAGCATCATGCCTTGGGTACAGCAATCACTTTACAGGTTTTTGGTGCTCGTGATAAAAGCGTGATTAATGATTCCTTTGCTTTGATCGACCATTATGAAGACTTATTGACAGTTAATCGTGATGAATCAGAAGTAATGGATGTTAATCATGCTGCAGGTAAGCACCCTGTTCAAGTTTCAAGCGGTACCTATGATTTGGTTAAATTGGCGGTAGAAAAAAGTCGGGAAAATTTTGGCTTCAATGCTCTGATAGGCCCGGTTGTCAAGTTATGGGCAATTGGTTTTAAAAACGCTCACGTTCCTACTGCTGAGCAAATTAAGGAAAGAATGGCACTGATTGATCCGTTTAAAGTTGACCTAAACGATGCTGATCAAACCATTTTTTTGCAAAAAGAGGGCATGGAATTAGATTTAGGCGGTATTGCTAAAGGCTGGATTGCTGACCGTATTAAAGATTACTGGCGGGCTTACGGAGTTCATGCCGGAATTATTAATCTGGGTGGTAACATTTTACTTGTTGGCGACTCACCTAAAAGGACTAGTGGTCAGTGGTCAGTAGGAGTACAGGATCCAAAAGAGTCTCGTGGCAATAATATTGCTTCGGTGATGGTACCGGAATGTTCTGCAGTTACCAGCGGAACTTACGAACGTTATCTAGAAGTTGACGGTCATAAGTATCACCATTTAATTGATCCGCGAACTGGTTATCCGGTTGAAACTGATTTGGCTGGCGTGACTACTTTTACTAAGTATTCAGTTGAAGCCGAAATCGAATGTAAGAGATTGTTTTTTGCTGGTAAGCCGGTTGCTGGTTGGCATGATGATCCTGACCGCATTGGCGCAGTTTTTGTTTATAACGATGAACACGTTGAGTATGATAACTTTCAAAAGTAATAAAAAAAGTGCCTCTAAGGCACTTTTTTACTTTTAAATTTATAAGTAAGTTTATTATTTGAACGAGAGGGCTTTGTGGCAAAATTCTGCTTGAATAGCACTCTCTGGTACCCAGGCAATTGCACCATGATCATAATTCATGTTCTTGCCACCAGTACCCGCTTTATCAAACTTGGAGTAATAGAGTGGATCATAAACCAAGAACTTGCCTTTTTTGTAGCCGGTGATAACTTTGCAGTGATTGCGCTTGTAGTCGCCAGCTTTTTGATATGAAGAAAAGCCATAGTATAAAACTGGCTTGCCAGCCTGAATATACATCTTAAGATCATCAACTGTTAGTTTTTTACTGGAGATATTAATGATCTTTTTGCCCTTTTTAAAAGTCCGGGCGTATTTAGCTAGGGCACCGGGGCTAATTACATAGCCAAAACCGACGCCAGTGTAAACATTTCCCTTTTGTCCGCCTTTAACTGGCTGCATTGGTAAATTATTTTGAATTTTTGTAAGCAAACTAGTGGTAATTTTCTGTCCCTGGGAACCTAACAGCATCGCCATTGAGGCTCCTGCACAGCCCCACGGGGTTTTAACAGGAACATATTGACTGACATATGGCGTCTTCTCAATTGTTTTAGCTTGATTAGGAGTAGCTACGGCTTTTTTATTAATATAGCCAATTGATTTCTTGCCCTTTTTGTTAAGCCAATAATATGTTTTACCGTTGTGGGTGAATTTTTTATTGACATTAAATGTTTGGTGAAAATAATTCTTGGCTGCTTTCTTCTTGGTAAAATTATCAAGATAAATACCATAATTCTTTTTAACAATTGCTACTTTGAAAGTTTTGACTTTTTTTGCAGTGGTATTAGCAGGCTTGTTATTCTGAGTCGCGGCAGCCGGGACATTGGTTTCGGTCGTATCTGTTTCTTTGTCTGTCTTTTGGCCTTCTTGCGGCTTTTGCGTCTCAGACTCTTTATTTACTTGATTATGGTCCTGCTTTAATTGTTTATTTTGAGCTTCCGTTTCTGCGTTAACTGTTTTAGTCAGATTGTTACTGAAAACAGGTGTTGCAAGAATAATTGCTGCAGATAGAGTTGCAATTTTCTTTAAGGTTAATTTACTCTTCAATTTATCCTCCCAGTTTTTCTTATTCAAAATATCTTCATAACTAGTTTACTACAACAAATGGCAAAGATATGCCAAAAATTAGCTGGATTTTTATTATTTGTAGAGGTATATATAACATAATTACTCAAATTATTTTAGTTAAAGATCGAAGTAAACTTTTGCTAATTGATAAACAAAAACAGCGTCTAAACTAACAAGTTTAAACGCTGATGACTATTTTATTCAATTTAAGCAGCAGTTCTGCTGATACTAAAGATACTGTTAAATAACCCGTTGGATAAGCCAGGTGTGTTATAAATGATGAAACGAATAAATGATGAGTCTAAAGTTTGCTGGATAAACCACGGATTTTGCAAAGCATTAAGCATTGACAGGATAATGTAAACGAAGAAATAACTGGCAAAAAAAGAGACGACAGCACCTAAAACACTATCTAGTAAATTGCCAAAGTTAGTCGCATGGGGATTTTTATTAGGTACCCAGCCTTTAAAAATCTTAACAACCATTTTGCCCAAAAAGACAATGATGAAGAATGCCAAAAAACGAAAGAGCATTAAGTTAGTTCCGGGAGTTAAAGTGGTTTGAATATTTTGCCCGGTGATCTGACTGTAAAGCCAATTGCCAACAGGATTTTGAAACAGAATAGCTGTAATGAAGACAATGGCAGCAAAAATCAAATTAATAATTAATCTGGTGAAGCCCGTTTGGAATCCTTTGTAGGTTTTTAGTGTCAAATAAGCCAGTACAATTAAAGTAACAATCATATTTATCTCCTTTGACGATATTATAGCTTAATTTATGCGTTTAGACTTTGACGACAGTCGAAAAATATTTCATAATTAAAGGGATGCATTGACTTTACATTAAGCCAATTTTAGCGTTAAATTTAAAGGGTGTGAAACAAGGTTTCACGGGTGAAAAATGAATCCTGAACAGTTCGTCCAAGAATTATCAAAACGTAATTTTAAATTAAATGAAAAACAAATCAACCAATTTAACCAATACTTTACCAGTCTGATTGAGACTAATAAAAAAGTTAATCTTACGCGGATAACAGAAAAAGATGAGGTTTATCTAAAGCATTTTTGGGATAGTATCACACCTCTTTTCACATTTGGTTCAGTATTAAAAGCGGCTGATACTTTATGTGATGTTGGTGCCGGCGCCGGTTTTCCTTCTATTCCTTTAAAGATTATGCTGCCTGAATTAAAGGTTACAATCGTTGATTCTCTGGGCAAACGGTTGAATTTTTTACAGGGTTTGATCACCCAGTTAAATTTAAAAAATGTTACCTTGGTTCATGGCCGTGCCGAAGATGTAGGGCAAAATAAACAATATCGGGAACAATTTGATGTTGTGACTGCCCGTGCTGTTGCTAACATGGCCGTTTTAAGTGAGTATTGTTTGCCGTTAATTAAAGAAAATGGCAATTTCATTGCTCTCAAGGGACCAAAAGCTGAAGACGAATTGAAATCAGCTCAGAAAGCCTTAAAAGTTTTAGGTGGTAAGGTCATTGCAGTTAAAGAATTAAAATTACCTCGAAGTATCGAAGAGCGCACTTTGATTCTGATAGAAAAAGTGCAGGCTACGCCTAAGAAGTATCCGCGGCAGGCGGGAACTCCGCACCGCAAACCAATTCATTAAACAGGGGGACTCAAAATGTCATTATTTTCTTCTTTACGTCATCATGAAGAAATACCTAAAAATAAGCAGATTCAGGATATTGAGCTAAGTAAAATAAAACCCAATTCTTTTCAGCCGCGGCACCAGTTTTCTGAAGAATCAATTCATGAATTGGCATCAACCCTTGATAAAGATGGGTTACTGCAACCAATTGTTGTACGTGAAAAAGAGGGCAATTATGAAATTATTGCTGGTGAACGCAGATTACGAGCCGCAAAGCAGCTCGCTTGGACAAAAATACCGGCAATAGTTAATAACATGGATGATAGCCAGGCTGCATCATTAGCTTTAATTGAAAACCTGCAAAGGGAAGATTTAAATCCGATTGATGAAGCACAGGCTTATAGTAATCTTATGAAACTAAATAACCTGACTCAAACTACCTTAGCCCAAAATATTGGCAAGTCACAATCTTATGTTGCTAACAAGCTGCGCCTGTTAAAGTTAACACCGAAAGTACAAAGTTATTTGGCCAGTGGTGAAATTTCACCACGTCACGGTCGCTGCTTGGTAGGACTGAGTGAGAAAGATCAAGGCCGTGTCTTAGATGAAATACTTGCAAATAACTTGAATGTGAGCGACACCGAAAAAATCGTTAAAAATGTTGACCAGTATTTTGCAGGCAAAAAAGTTAAGGATAAGGAAAAAGAACAGGCAGAACAAACAAGACGAGCAGCCAATCGCATTCCTAAAGATTTGAAAGTACAAATTAATACAATTAAAAGGGCAATTAAACTCGCACAACAGTCTGGCATCAAGGTTAAGTTCAAAGAAAATAATGATCCTGATGATTATATGATTACGATTGAATTGAAAAGAAAGTAGGAAGGCATGGAAAATATGGTGAGTGTAATTTCAGTTGCTAACCAAAAAGGTGGCGTCGGTAAAACGACAACAACTATAAATTTAGCGGCTTCGATTGCGGAACGCGGTTATCAAGTCTTAATTGTCGATATTGATCCGCAGGGTAACGCAACCTCTGGCCTGGGAATTGAAAAATCTGCTATTGATCAAGATATTTACAGCGTTTTAATTAATGACGTTCCCCTTAAAGATACGATTTTCCATACTTCAACTAAGCGATTGGATTTAGTTCCGGCGACTATCAATCTGTCTGGAGCTGAAACAGAACTAATCAGTATGATGGCCAGAGAAACACGCTTGAAGTCAGCTTTAGATTCAATTAGTGGTAATTATGATTTTATTTTTATTGATTGTCCGCCTTCATTAGGCCAATTATCTATCAATGCTTTTACGGCATCTGATTCAATTTTAATTCCCGTTCAAAGTGAGTATTACGCTATGGAGGGGCTTAGCCAGCTGCTTAATACCATCCGTTTGGTGCAAAAACACTTTAATAAAGATTTAGGTGTTGAGGGTGTTTTGCTGACCATGCTGGATGCGCGAACTAATTTAGGTGCGGAAGTTGTAAAAGAAGTACGTTCCTATTTTTCTGATAAGGTTTATAAAACTATTATTCCAAGAATTACTAAGCTGGCTGAAGCACCTAGTTATGGAGAAGCAATTACTGAATATGCTCCTAATTCACGTGGTGCTGAAGTTTATGATGATTTAGCTAAGGAGGTGTTAAAGAATCATGGTAAGAAACTCAAGAAATAAAGATACTAAAAAACATGGTGGTTTAGGTCGGGGGATTGAAGCCTTGTTTGAAGACGAACCGCAAATTGAAGATAATGAAGAAGAAATTCAGGATTTAAATTTAAGCGATATCAGACCTAATCCTTATCAACCACGTAAAAACTTTGATGACAAGTCTCTTAAAGAATTGGCTGATTCGATTAAAGAAAATGGTGTTTTTCAGCCAATTATTGTGCGTAAGTCGGTGAAAGGCTATGAAATTATTGCGGGTGAACGCAGATTTCGTGCTTCAAAACTAGCAAAAAAGACTACAATACCGGCAATTGTCCGTGACTTTAGCGAAAGCCAAATGATGGAAGTTGCCGTTTTAGAGAATCTGCAACGTGAGGACTTAACACCTCTTGAAGAAGCTCAGGCCTACGAAATGCTGCAAAAAAACTTAGGTTTGACCCAAGAAGAAGTTTCAAAAAGAATGGGTAAGTCCCGTCCATATATTGCTAATTACTTGCGTCTTTTGACACTTCCTAATAAAACTAAGCACTTGTTACAGCACGGTGAACTTTCAATGGGACAAGCCAGAACGCTTTTAGGCTTAAAGAATAAGGACAAGATTGATGAAGTAGCTAAGCAGGTCGTTAAGGAAGGGATGCCAGTACGCAAAGTTGAGGCACTGGTAGCCAATCTTAATTCTAAAAAGCCGCGCAAAAAGACAGTGCACAAATCGCCATTTATTCGTGCTACTGAACATCAATTAGCTGATAAGCTGGGTTCAACTGTCAATATTTCCGCCAGCAAAAAAGGTAGCGGCCATTTGTCGATTGGCTTCTCTTCAACAGAAGAGTTGAATAGAATACTCGATGTGCTGGGAGTCGACCTTGATGAATAAAGAAATTGCTTATGGTTTGGCAGATACGGTATTAATGAAAAAGCCACATGCTTGTAAAACTAATGACTGGGAAGTTCTGCGTTTAGGAGCTGATATCAGGTTAAAGTGCATGGGGTGTGGCCATATCGTAATGATGCCGCGTTCAAAATTCGCGCATAATTTAAAAAAAGTTTTAACTAAGGCTAATGATCCGGTTAATATTAAAAATACGCTTTATGTGCCTAAAAAAGAAATAGCACGGCCGGATATTAATCAAGAAAATAACTGATTTTGTTAAAGAAAGAGGATAAAAATGTCATTAACTGCTGGGATTGTTGGATTGCCAAACGTGGGCAAGTCAACTTTGTTTAACGCAATTACTAAAGCGGGTGCGGAAATGGCCAACTACCCGTTTGCAACGATTGAGCCTAATGTCGGAATGGTTGAGGTTCCGGACAAGAGACTGGCTCGAATACAGGAACTGATTCCGGCTAAGAAAATTGTTCACACTACTTTTGAGTTTACCGATATTGCCGGACTAGTTAAAGGTGCTTCAAAAGGTGAAGGTCTGGGTAATAAATTCTTGGAAAATATACGCCAAACTGATGCTATTATCCATGTTGTTAGGGCCTTTGAAGATGATAATATTACTTCTGTCACTGGTAAAGTAGATCCGGAAGAAGATATCAACACTATCAACTTGGAATTGGCAATTGCAGATCTTGACGCCGTCAACCGCCGAATTAATAAGGTAAAAAAGATTGCCCAGCAAAATGACAAAGAGGCTAAAGCAGAGTTCAATGTTTTACAAAAAATCAAGCCTGTTTTAGAAGAAGGCAAGGCTGTCCGTTCAATCAGTTTTAATGACGATGAGCAAAAAATTGTCAAGGGCTTGTTCTTGCTGACTGATAAACCCGTTATCTATGTAGCGAACATAGCTGAAAGTTCAATGGCCGACCCGGAAAAAGACCAGTACTATCAAGTAGTTAAAAAACATGCGGAAAGTGAAAATGCGGAATGTTTAGGTATATCTGCTGCAACCGAAGAAGAAATTGCCGGCTTGGATGACGATGAAAAAGCTGAGTTCTTAGAAGCAGAAGGCGTATCTGAGTCAGGCCTTGACCGTTTAATCCGTGCAGCCTACCACATTTTAGGCTTGAGGACTTTCTTTACGGCTGGTGGTCCTGAAACACGGGCATGGACTTTTCATAAGGGAATGAAGGCTCCGCAAGTTGCAGGCGTTATTCACTCTGATTTTGAGCGGGGATTTATTCGTGCTGAAGTAGTTTCATTTACTGATCTTGATCAGTATGAAACCATGCAAAAGGTTAAAGAAGCGGGGAAGCTACGTCTTGAAGGTAAAGATTATGAAGTTCAAGATGGCGACATTATTGAATTTAGATTTAACGTTTAGGAAAAAATAATGGCAGAAAAGAAAACTGAAGAACAAGCTAAGATTGATACTAATAAGCAGGAAAAGTTAAAAGAAAAGGTAATTAGTCAGAATAAAGATGACGAGGTCAAGCAAATGCAGCCTGCTGAATTGCGTAAGCAGCTCAGTAATAAGAACTCTGACTATGTTTTTCGTTTGCAAAAAGAACTGGAAACACAGGGTAAAATGAGTCATGAAGATGCCCAAAAGAGAGTAGATGAGCTTTTAAACGACTTGGTAATTGCACAACGTCATGGTCAACCAGCCAGCACGTATTATAATATGTCGCCTAAACTTAAGGCTGCTGACATGTTAAAGCCCAAAAAGAAAAAGGCTTCAGATATTCCATTTTGGCAATACGCTACGGATAATGCCTTGTTTTATGTTGCTATTTTCTTTGGTCTTTTTGGCTTAATTGGCTTGTTCCAAAAGAATGACAAATATAATTCACAGATGGGTGTGTTAACATTATTGATTGTTGGTGCTTCACTAGGTGTTTTCATGACCAAATATAATGACTGGGTTTTACCTAATGGCAGTAAAAATCGTAAAATTCCGTGGTCAAAATTAATCTGGGGTTTTGTTTTACTGATGGGAATGCTCTTTATCTGCTTTGGCGTATTGGGTCTTCCTGCATTACAAGTAATCAACCCGGCTTTGCCAGGAGTATATAACTTAATTATTGCAGCGGTAGCGTATGGCATTCGCTGGTTGTTCCGCCGGCATTATGAAATTATTGGTTCGGCCTTTTCACCAGCTGATAAGAGCAAATAGGTGCTTTTTGTCAAGAAAAGCGCTATACTTAGATAACTATATGTTTTAAAGGATAAATAGATTTATTATGAATCTATTTATCCTTTTTAAACTGAAAACACGTAAAAAAGAAAGCATTAATAAATTAGAAAGAGGTATTTAATGATTAACACGCTGCGTAAGTCAATCAGGCAGTATAAAAAACTGTCGTTGCTGTCGCCATTATTTGTTACTGGTGAAGTTATCATTGAGATGTTAATACCGTATTTAGTTGGTATATTAATAGACAATGGCATTATGAAGGGAAATATGTCATATATCACTAAGACTGGTGTTATTTTACTGGTGTTAACAGTTGTTTCACTTGTTTTAGGTTCTGGTGCCAGTTATGCCTCTGCTCACGCTGCTTCTGGTTTTGCAGCTAACTTGCGTAAAGATATGTTCTATCATGTGCAAGATTATTCTTTTGAAAATATTGACAGGTTTTCCAGCGCGAGTCTAGTTACGAGAATGACTACTGATGTTAATAACATTCAGATGTCTTATCAAATGCTGATTAGAATAGCAGTTCGGGCACCAATGATGTTGTTAGTTTCAATTATTATGTCAATAATAGTTAGTCCACAGTTGTCACTTGTTTTTGTCGTGATTGCACCGGTTTTCGTAATCCTTTTAGGCTTAGTAATTAAAAGTGCCAGCAAGTATTTTCCTAAAATTTTCCGCGGTTATGACCGCATGAACCAGGTTGTCCGGGAAAATGTTCGTGGTATTCGCGAAGTCAAAACCTATGTGCAAGAAGAAGCGCAAACTGTTAAGTTTAAAAAATCAGCTGGTTTTATTTATAGACTTTTTGCTACAGCTCAGAAGATCATGTCTCTTAACTCCATGATTGTCATGGCTGTTTTGAATATTTCTAATTTAGCTATTTGCTGGTTTGGTGCTAAGGAAATTGTGGGTGGCAGTTTACAGACTGGTCAATTAATTTCAATGTTCTCATATTCCAACTCTGTCTTGGGTAGCTTGAACATGCTAGCTATGATCATTACTCAGCTGGTAGTTTCAGGAGCTAGTGGTCACAGGGTTGCTGCGGTTATTAATGAAAAGCCATCAATTGAAAATCCACGTAAACCGTTAAAGCATGTGAATAATGGAGAAGTGATTTTTGATCATGTCAACTTTAAGTATGACCCAGATGATAAGGAACTGGCTTTAAGTGATATTAACTTAAATATCAGGCCGGGTGAAACAATAGGAATAATAGGTCGTACGGGGTCATCAAAATCTACATTAGTTTCTATGATTCCGCGGCTTTATGATACTGATTCCGGAGCGGTGCGTGTATCAGGACATAACGTTAAGTCCTATGATTTAAAGACATTGCGTGATAATGTTGCCATGGTTTTACAAAATAATGTCCTATTTTCGGGCACTATCAAGGAAAACCTCAAATGGGGCAATGAAAATGCAACAGATGAAGAAATTATCGCTGCCTCAAAAATTGCTCACGCTGATGACTTTATTCGTGAAATGCCAGATCAATATGACACTATGGTTGAGCAGGGCGGTAATAATGTTTCTGGTGGTCAAAAGCAAAGGATCACTATTGCAAGGGCATTGCTCAAAAAGCCGAAAATCTTGATACTTGATGATTCTACTTCAGCAGTAGATACACAGACTGAGCGTCAAATTCGGGAAGCCTTGGCAAAGGATATGCCCGATACTACCAAAATTATTATTTCTCAAAGAATTGTGTCAATTAAAGATGCAGACAGGATAATTGTAATGGATGAAGGCAAGATTCAGGATATCGGGACACATGAAGAGCTATTGCAGCGTAATGATTTATACAGCTCAATTGCTAAGTTTCAAGAAGAACAGAAGAAGTAGGTGATTAATTTGGATAAAGCAGTAGAAAATAAAAATAGCCAAAATACTGGTAAACGTTCCACAATTTTATGGCGTCTGCTTAAATTAGTTGCCAGTACAAGTCCTTGGATGCTGATTGCTTCAACAATTGCAATAATTTTAACAGCTGCAGCAAACGTTTTAGGTTCACTATTTATTGAACGTTTGATTAATGTTTACATTATTCCCTTAACTAAAGAAGCCCAGCCAAATTTTGGTCCGCTTTTACATGCAATTGCAGTTATGTTTGGTTGCTATGCTATCGGATTTATTTCTAATTATCTTTTTGCTGTGTTGATGGCAGTTTTGGCCCAGAAAGTACAATATAGAGTACGGCTTGAAATGTTTGAGCACATGGAAATGTTGCCAATTTCCTATTTTGACGAAAATGATTATGGCGACATCATGAGTTGCTATACTAATGATATTGATACCTTGCAACAAATGATTTCGCAGTCTATTCCGCAGTTTATGAATTCTGCGTTGAACCTCATTTTTGTTTTGGGTGCCATGCTGGCTTTAAGTTGGCAATTAACTATCTTTACCTTGATTGTTTTTGCACTTTCTATTATAATCGTCCGTTTTTTAACCGTTCGCTCCGCTCATTATTTTCAATTGCAACAAAAAGAATTGGGTCAAGTTAATGGTTACAATGAAGAAATGCTTAATGGTCTTAAGGTAATAAAGGTCTTTAGCCATGAACCTGAAGTTGAAGAAGACTTTGATGCTTATAATGAATCTTTAAAAGTAGCCTCTGGTAAAGCTCATACGTATGCCACAATTTTGTTCCCTATTATGGGTAACATGGGCAATTTGCTCTACGTCTTAATTGCTATTTTAGGTGGAGCAGTTGCTATTAACCGTATTGCCCCACTTTCATTAGGTGTCATTGGTGCTTTCTTGCAATTATCTAAGCAATTTGCAATGCCAATAGCCCAGATTTCACAACAATTAAATTCTATTGTAATGGCTTTAGCGGGCGCAGAAAGAATCTTTAAGTTAGAGGATCAACCCGTTGAAATTGATGATGGTGATGTCACTATTACCAAGGATGAAAATGTTAAGGGTACTTGGCATTGGAACGTACCGCAAAAAGACGGCTCTATCAAGAAAGTCACAGTTAAAGGACATATTGTCTTCGATCATGTTAATTTTGGCTATACGCCCAATAAACAAATTTTGTACGACATTTCTATTGACGCTAAGCCAGGTATGAAAGTAGCCTTAGTTGGTGAAACCGGTGCTGGTAAAACGACGATTTCTAATATGATTAATCGTTTTTACGAAATTAATTCTGGTACGATTACTTATGATGGTATTCCCATTAGTAGAATTAAAAAGGATGATTTGCGTCAGTCTCTGTCGATTGTTTTGCAAGACACTCATATGTTCACCGGTACGGTGATGGACAATATTCGTTTTGGTAATACCGATGCCAGTGATGATGATGTATATCAGGCAGCACACTTATCTCACGCTGATGAATTTATTCACCATTTAGATGAAGGTTATAAAACAATCATTGACGGCAATGGCGGAGACTTATCTCAGGGACAAATGCAGCTGCTCAGTATTGCACGAGCAATGATAGCAGATGAACCTGTGATGATTTTGGATGAAGCCACTTCAAGCATTGATACCCAAACGGAAAAACTGGTACAAGCTGGTATGGATAACTTGCTTGCAGGTCGCACTAGCTTTGTCATAGCTCACCGCCTGTCTACGATTGTTAACTCGGATTTAATTCTGGTGCTTGATCATGGCCATATTATTGAAGCCGGCAATCACGAACAACTTCTAAAGAAGAAGGGTTATTACTACGAGTTATATACTGGTAAAAAAGAAATAGAATAGATGTACTTAAAATATTCCTGGTCCTACAGACTGGGAATTTTTTTGCTTTAAATAATGGTGTAAGCAATAATTACTTTTCAACCATTAGTTTGTGTTATGGTAAAATAAATGAATTTAGTTGGTTCGACACTATTAATATAATTTGGTGATAATTCAAATTTTAAAAAAGTATAAAGGAATTAAGCTATGAATCAAATTATCCAGATTTTAAGCGAGCGCAAAGGTGATTTGGGAGTTGCTTTATTGCAACACCTGCAAATATCGTTAGTTTCGTTGCTGATTGCAATGGTGATTGCCATGCCTTTGGCCTTTTGGACTATAAAACACACTAAAATAGCAGAAATATTATTGCAAGTTGCCAGCATTTTACAGACCATTCCGTCACTAGCACTGCTAGGTTTATTAATTCCACTCGTTGGGATTGGAACAGTGCCTGCCGTGATCGCTTTAGTGGTATATGCACTATTACCGATTTTTCAGAACACATACCTGGGATTAACTGAAATTGATCCGGCACTAGAAGAAGCTGCTGACGCATTCGGTATGTCACGCATGCAAAAATTACTTAAGGTGGAGTTGCCTTTAGCTATGCCGACAATCATTTCGGGTATTAGAACGGCCTTAGTTTTAATTATTGGTACTGCCACCATGGCAGCTTTAATTGGTGCTGGTGGCCTGGGCAGTTTTATTTTATTGGGAATTGACCGCAACAATACCGGACTAATTGTAATTGGCGCTGTTTGTTCTGGCGTTTTGGCGATTACGTTAAGCGCGCTCATTAAGTGGCTGGAACATGCATCAGTTAAAACAGCTTTGGGAATATTAGGAGTTAGTGTCATCTTCTTAGCAGGAAGTGGAATTTATCAAGCTGTTGCCGGTCAGAAAGAAACAGTTACAATTGCCGGTAAGTTAGGTTCTGAACCAGAAATTTTGATCAACATGTATAAAGAGTTAATTGAACAAGACGATCCACACGTCCAAGTGACCTTGAAACCTAATTTTGGTAAAACTACCTTTTTATATACTGCTTTGAAAAACAATAAAATAGATATTTATCCAGAATTTACGGGAACTGTTTTGGAAACCTTTGCGAAGTCTCCGGTTAAAACGGCTGGTTTATCTGAAAAAGAAACCTATGAAAAAGCAAAAGAATTAATGAATAAACAGGATAAGCTTACTTTGCTTAAGCCTATGGCGTACGATAATACTTATGCCCTAGCAGTTAAAAATTCATTTAAAAAGAAAAATCGTTTAAGAAAAATCAGTGATTTGGCTAATGTCACCAATCAGCTAAAAGGAGGAATGACATTAGAATTTATTGATCGTGGTGATGGGTTCAAGGGTATTAAAAAATTATACAAGATTGATTTCCCTGTTAAGTCAATGGAACCGGCTTTGCGTTACCAGGCAATTAATCAGAATAAAGTTAACATCGTTGATGCCTATTCAACTGATAGTGAATTGCGCCAATATCATTTGACTATTTTAAAAGATGATAAGCATAATTTTCCTATTTATCAGGGCGCTCCCTTGATGACCAATGATTTTGCCCGCAAGCATCCGCAAATTGTTCGCAGCTTGAATAAGCTGGCTGGCAGGATTTCCGAAAAGCAGATGCAGGAAATGAACTATGAAGTTAATGTTAAAAATATGGATCCTGGACAAGTCGCACGTCACTTTTTATTAAAACAGCATTTGCTTAAGGAGAAGTAAGATGACTTCGGCAATTAAATTTGAGCATGTAAATAAAACCTTTGCTAAAAAAGTAGTAGTTAACGATCTTAATTTGGATATTCAGCAAGGCGAACTTTTCGTTTTGGTAGGAAACTCAGGCAGTGGTAAAACTACGTCGATTAAAATGATTAACCGTTTGGCAGATCCTAGTGCTGGACAGATTTTAGTCAATGAGCGGCCTACGACTGATTATAACGTTCAGAAATTGCGCTGGAAAATTGGTTATGTTTTACAACAAATTGCTCTTTTTCCTAACATGACTGTCGCTAAGAATATTACTTTGATTCCGGAAATTCAAGGTGCTAAAGCTGATCTTACGGAAATGGCCGCAAATTTATTGGAAAAAGTGGGACTAAATCCCCAAGAGTATGCTCACCGTTATCCTCATGAACTGTCTGGTGGTGAACAACAAAGAATTGGCATTTTACGCGCGATTGCGTCAAAGCCTCCGATTGTTTTAATGGATGAACCCTTTAGCGCTCTGGATCCACTTTCCCGCGCAAATTTACAAGAACTAGTTATTAATTTGCACAAGCAGCTGCATAATACAATTTTATTTGTGACGCATGATATGAATGAAGCCCTGCACTTAGCTGACAGGATTGGCGTTATGAAGGATGGCAAATTATTACAGGTCGATCAGCCACAAGAAATCTTACGCCATCCGGCAAACAATTTTGTCAGGGACTTTTTTAAAGGCAGCTTAGGGAACAATTTATATGAAACACCATTAAAGCAAGCGGCCTTATTTAATGAATTTAAGCAAACTAGTTCTAATTCGCTGGCAGCAATGCCTGTAATTAATATTAATGAAAAAATTGCTGTTTTGCTGGAATTATTGAATCATCAAAATGAAGTTGCCGTACAAAATAATAATGGAGAATATTTAGGCTTCATTGATCGCCAGTGGCTGATTAAATATTTGAACAATATTAATAGTTTAAAATAGGAAATAAGTTGGGAACTGTCCAGCTTTTTTAATAAAACGATAAAATTATGCTTGAATATTAGTAGTTTATTACAAAATTGACTAAAATATTAGACATAGATTCTGCTAAACTATATTTAGTGGAATAATGAAATAAACCGAAAATAATCAATAGATAAAAGAAGGGAAATTAGCCCTATGAAAATTTTAGTTGTTGACGATGATAAAGAAATCGTCGAGCTGTTAAGTATTTATCTTAAAAATGAAGGTTACACTCCAGTTGTTGCCTATAGCGGTAAAGAAGCAATTACGAAATTAACTACGACGCCAGATATTGCATTAATGATCTTGGATATCATGATGCCTAATATGAGCGGAATTGATGTTATCAAGGAAGTACGCAAAGATTCTGATATCCCAATTATTATCGTATCAGCCAAGACTGGTGATATGGATAAAATTCAAGGCTTGATTACTGGAGCAGATGACTATGTTTCTAAGCCATTTAATCCTTTAGAAGTAATGGCACGAGTTCGTTCACTTTTGCGTCGTAGTCAAAAGCAGGTTAAGGATGATGAACCAGATATTTTAGAAGTGGGACCACTGATTATTAACCGTGATTCACATGAAGTTAAGACAATTGATGGTAAAGACATTCAGTTGACTGCCTTAGAATTTGGCATTTTATACTTGCTTGCCAGTCACCCTAACCGGGTATTTTCAGCGGATGAGATTTTTGAACGGGTTTGGCAACAGGAATCCATAGTTTCTGCTAAAACCGTTATGGTGCATGTTTCACACCTGCGTGACAAAATCCAATCGGCAACGGGTGGTGAAGATGTTATTCAGACCGTCTGGGGAGTAGGCTATAAAGTTGAGGCTTAACTAGATGAAAAAAGAAAGGGTCAAGCTGACAGCCGCGGAAAAAAGTGAGCTGTTTGCTGAAGGCGTTATAACGGTAGTTTTAGAGCTACTATTGAACCTGTCAGTGATTATTTTGATCAACTTGACAATTTTACAAGATAAAAACCTGGTTAACGGGATTTATTTTCTAAAAAAGACCATTACTTTTGCTGGCGGGCGCCACTTATGGTCCTGGCAGAATACCTTTATTATTTTCATGGGTATTGGTGATTTAATCGTTCTGTACTGGCGCTTAATTCGGCGCTATCATCAAATGCAGTTAAGACATGTTATTTCTGAACTGCATTATATTGCTAAGGGACATTTTGACCATACAATTTCTTTTAAAGTCAAAACTGATTTGCAAAAAGTAATTGATTCAATTAATTCGTTAGTGGATAGTACAGTAAATGCGATTAATGAAGAAAAAGCGATTGAAAAGTCAAAGGACGAACTGATTAGCAATGTTTCTCATGATATCAGAACGCCTTTAACTTCTATCATCGGCTATTTGGGTTTACTGAAATCGGGGGTGTCAAATCCAGCAGATCAACAAAGATACCTTAATATTGCATATATGAAGGCTGAACAAATGAAATCGCTCGCTCATGATTTGCTTGAGTATACAACGTTAAAATCAACTAGTACCAAATTAAATTTATCTTCTTTACATATTTTTTCTATGTTAGAGCAGGTTGCCGCGGGGTTTGAATTCGAGGGTCAGGAAAAAGGGATAGTATTTAATATAGAAGCAAGACCTAAGAATTTAACCATTCAAGCTGATGCGGAAAAGCTGGTACGTGTTTATAATAATCTCATCACTAATGCGCTAAAGTACGGTACAGGTGCAACACAAATTAACTTAATTGCTAATTTAGTTAATAACAATGAAGTTGAGTTACGGGTGGAAAACAACGGTGCTCAAATTCCCGAAGATTCGTTGAAAAAAATATTTGAACGTTTTTACAGAGTCGAAGGCTCCCGTAATACCCAAACGGGTGGCACAGGGCTAGGTCTATCAATTACCAAAAGTATTGTTGATCTTCATCAGGGCAAAATCCGCTGTGAATCTGATAAAGATTGGACCCGTTTCATTATTTGCCTGCCTTTAAACTTAAAGAGTGAAAAAACTCCAGCATAGCTGTGGTATAATTTTGACTGAGATAATAAATAGAGGAGTATAGCATGAGTATTTCTTTAAATACCTGTATTTTAATTTTAAAAGAACACCATCTGCTTAAATCGAGTGCTGTCCAAGATACTATATCTTCTAAGATGGAATATGTGTCGTATGACTCGCGTGACGTTCATACCAATACATTGTTCTTCTGTAAAGGTGCTGGTTTTCGCCCCACTTATTTGTCAATGGCAAAGGCGAATGGTGCTAATTGTTATGTAGCAGAGCAACCCTATCCGGAAGGTAAGGGAATGCATGCACTGATTGTGCGCAATGTTTCCAAAGCGATGGCGTTATTGTCTGCGGCATTTTTCCGTTTCCCGCAAGACGATTTATATTTAATAGCTATTACTGGTACTAAAGGCAAGACTACAACGGCCTACTTTTTAAAAGGGATGTTAGATCAGGTAAACGGTGGTAAAACGGCGTTAATTTCATCAGTCAACACAGTTGTGGGACCTAAAAAAGATGATACTTTTAAGTCAAGCTTAACTACGCCTGAATCACTTGATTTGTTCCGTGATATGCGAATAGCTGTAGACAACGGAATGACGCATATGGTTATGGAAGTTTCCAGCCAGGCTTATAAGAAAAACAGGGTATTTGGTCTGACCTATGACCTGGGCTTTTTCTTAAATATTACACCTGATCATATTGGACCTAATGAGCATCCCAATTTCGCTGATTATTTACATTGTAAGTTGCAGCTGCTGGTTAATGCTCGTAAATGTATTATTAACGCTCAGACTGATCATTTTCCTGAAGTTTACGCTGCGGCCATGACTACTACTGATCCAGACAGTATTTACTTATTTGCTGACGAAAAATTTACTAATCCGGATCTGAAGCAGACCATCGATTTTCGTTTTTCGACCCAAGAGCTTGATATGTCACGGACCCGGTTCCAGGTATTGTGTGTTAGCGACAAAGCCAAGCAGCTTAAAATAGCTGGCGATTACCAGTTAAAGATGTTAGGTGATTTTAACGAATCTAACGGTACTGCCGCAGTAATTGGTGCAGGACTGGCCGGGATGAATTATGACGATGCTGCTAAAGGTATCAGTCAAGTTACCGTCCCTGGAAGAATGCAAACAGAAGTTACCAAGAAGCACGGAGTAGTGGTTGTGGACTTCGCACATAATGAAGCCTCAATGATGGCTCTTATGGGCTTTATGCAACGAGAATTTAATAATCCCAAAATTATTGTCGTTGTGGGGGCACCTGGTGACAAAGGAGTTTCTCGTCGTCCCGGTTTTAGTAACAGTCTAAATGCCTACGCTGCTAAAGCCTTTCTGACAACAGATGATCCTGGCTTTGAAGATCCCATGGATATAGCACAGGAAATTGATGCAGGGATCGATCATTCTAAAGTTGATGTCACAATAGAACTAGACCGTAAGAAGGCCATCCATGATGCAATCAGTATGTCCAAGCAGGGTGATGTTGTTCTGATCTGTGGTAAAGGTGAAGATAGTTATCAAAAGGTCCGGGGAGTAGATACTCCTTATCCGTCTGATATTACAGTTGCACAACAGGTAATTGATGAACTTGAAGGGCAAAAAGAACATTTTAACGGTTAGAAAAGCAGGTATTAATGAAACATTTTTTTAGTATTATTGGCGGTATGGGTACGATTGCAACGGAAAGCTATGTCCGCATGATTAATCACCGTCTAAAGATTACCAAAGATCAGGACTATCTGAATTATATTTTAGTTAATGATGCCCAAATTCCTGACCGCACGGCTTATATCAAAGACCATAGCCAACCTAATTTTTTCAATGCTTTGCGTGATGATGTGCTCCAGCAAGCAATGTTAAAGCCCGATTTTTTCGTGATGCCATGTAATACTGCACATTATTTTTATGATGACTTGGCTAAACTAACTGATATTCCTTTTTTACATATGATGCGTATTGCTGTTCATAAATTTGCAAGTGACTTTCCGCAGGAAAAAAAGATTGGCTTGATTGCTACGGAAGGTTCGATTTATGATCATCTGTACGAAGACGAAATTGAACAAGTTGGCCGTGAGGTAGAATTGGGTGGTCCTGAGATTCAACCGCTGGTTACTGAGCTGATTTATTCCAGCATTAAAGAAAAAGGCGTAGTTGATGGTGAACTTTATCACCGCATATTACGCACCATGCATGATCAGTATGGCTGTAATGTAATTTTACTTGGTTGTACTGAATTATCTTTAGCTCAGGAAAAGGCGCCAGAGCATCCGTATAATGTTATTGATCCGCAAGTTATTATTGCTGATGTGGCAATTGAATTAGAACTAAAAATTCGTGCAGGAATGGATCCTAAGACTGCTATAGAGAAATATATGTATTAAATAAAGCGTAAGGTTTAATGCAAATTAAATAGACTAGTAATCAATTTGATTATTAGTCTATTTATTTTTCCAAAAAGTATTGACAATGTTTCTATTTGGTAGTAGTGTATTAGAAAAGTAATACAGTTGAAAATGGGAGGGTTAAAATGTTATATCTTTTATATATAGTTATTGGCATACTGATAATTCTGACTACTAATTTAGTAGTAACAGCAATTTTGAGCATTAGAGATGCTTATCGCAATCATCTTAAAGATCAGTTGTCATTTGGCACTGCCTTTAAGAAATATTTTGGTAAAAACAACAATATCCCTCTTCATCTGTCTGATTGGAGACTATAAAAAATTATTTTATTTAAGTTTCTGCTTATCGTATATATAATTTTATAAAACAACAAATTGCTATTGCCGATATAGGATATCTATATTATACTGGAATAAGTTGAATACGGTTTCTTCGGGGCAGGGTGCAATTCCCTACCGACGGTGACAATTAATAATTGAAGTCCGTGACCCGCGTTTTGCGGTGGAACTAGTGTGAGTCTAGTACCGACAGTTAAAGTCTGGATGGGAGAAGAACAAACAAGATTAGACAGAAAACTCGCGTCGTTATTAAGCTTCGCTGGAATCTTATTTGATGAATACAAATTAAGCCTCGTTGATAAAAGCAACGAGGCTTTTTAATGTTTAGGAAGTGAAATTAGTGCAGGACAAGGATTATATGGAAATGGCAGTTCAAGAAGCCTTGAAAGCTCAGGGAATGACTTGGACAAATCCTTTAGTTGGCGCAGTTTTGGTTAAAGACAATCAGGTTTTAGCAACCGGCTACCACCATCAATTTGGTAAGGAACACGCAGAAGTAAATACACTCTCACACCTAGTTAATCCCAAACAGGCACAAGGAGCCACCTTGTACGTCACGCTAGAGCCTTGCAGCCATTATGGCAAGCAACCTCCTTGTTGCAAAAAGGTCGCTGAAGCCGGAATCAAAAAAGTTGTTATTGGTCAGGTTGACCCTCATCAAATTGTAGCTGGCAAGGGTATTGAATATCTAGAAAGCCATGGGGTGCAAACTGAGATAATCGGTGGTACAGAAAATTTAAACGTTGCTTATAACTTTTTTTATCACCAAAAGAGGCCTTTTGTGACGCTTAAATATGCAATGTCCATTGATGGCAAAATTAATGCTGCAGGTAAAACGAGAACAATTTTGACTGGGGATGCAGCTCAGGTGGATGTGCAAAAGTTGCGTTTGCACAACCAAGCAATTTTAATTGGGGCAAATACTTTGCGAATAGATAATCCACTTTTAACGGTCAGAATTAAGAATTTACCCCAGCCACCTATTCGAATAGTGTTAACTAAAGATGCTAATCAGTTGGACTTTAACAGTCGCATGTTTAAGACACAAGGCGAGATTTGGCTATTAAGTAGAACTGAACTGACACAAAAAGTAGCTGAAAATGTTCGCTGCTTTACTGCTGCTAAATGGACACCTTCAAAAATTGTGCAGCTTTTAGCCGCACATGAAATTCAATCATTATTAGTTGAGGGCGGCAGCAATGTCCAGAGTCAATTTGTAGCAGCTGACTTGGCTGACGAAATAGTGACATACATTGCTCCTTTAGTTTTAGGCGGTACTGCATTACCTGCTGTGTTTGGCCAGGCTTTAGCAGAAAAAAGCGATTATCAACTTTTAGACGTTAAAAAATTCAATCAAGATGTCAGAATTCGCGTGAGGAGAAAAGAATGTTTACAGGAATAATTCAAACTACGGGAACGATAACCCGTTTGGAAATTAGTGAGCAACATGCAAGACTGGGTATTTGCGCTCCTAAATTAGTGCAAAAAGATTTGCCTTTAGGGGCAAGCATTGCCGTTAATGGTATTTGTTTAACCGTTACCGCTTGGAGCGATAATGACTTTGCAGTAGACGTGATGCCGGAAACAATGAAACGGACTAATTTGGGCAATTTGCAAAAAGGTAGTTTAGTAAATTTAGAGCCTTCATTGTCTTTAAACGGTAAGCTTGATGGTCATATTGTTGCAGGTCATGTTGATACTACAGCTGAACTGGTAATAAGAAACGAAAATGAGAATTCCATAGAATTAGAATTCGCAGTACCACATAAGTATGCCCCTTTTATTGTTGAAAAAGGCTCAATTGCCATTGACGGCATTAGTTTAACCGTGACAATGACGCAAAATGATCATTTCGGGGTGAGCTTAATACCTTATACAATACAAAATACTACTTTGGCTCACTATCAAGTGCATGACAAAGTCAATATTGAAGTGGATATGATTGGTCGGTACGCTGTCAAACAAATTCAAGCTTGGAAAAAGGAATTTTAACGGAGGAAAAAATGACAGAACAACTGAATGAAAAAATGCAAAAGGTGTTACAACATATGTTGACTGGTGGGTTGGTCATTGTGGCTGATTCGCCGCAACGTGAGTCTGAGGGGGATATGATTGGTTTGGCTGAAAAGGTAACGCCTCAAGCAGTTAATATGATGATTACTAAGGCGCGCGGACTATTATGTGTGCCGATGAGTAAGGCATACGCTGACCGCTTGCAGCTAAAACCAATTGAAACAGGTTCGAACGATACTTTTGGCAC
Source organism: Lactobacillus sp. ESL0259 (assembly GCF_003693045.1). NCBI lineage: Bacteria > Bacillati > Bacillota > Bacilli > Lactobacillales > Lactobacillaceae > Lactobacillus > Lactobacillus sp. ESL0259. The sequence continues at coordinate 137,332 of NZ_REHP01000003.1, forward strand.
GGCTTTTACCCTTAGTGTTGACTCCACTGAAACCACTACGGGAATTTCAGCTTTTGACCGTGCTAAAACTATTAAAAAATTGGCTGATCCTAATAGCCAGTGGGCTGACTTTTATCATCCAGGTCATGTTTTTCCTTTGGTAGCTAAAGAAGGCGGTGTACTAGAACGGACAGGTCATACTGAAGCTGCTTTGGATCTGGCTAGATTGGCAGGAGTTGCACCTGTAGGCTTTATTTGCGAGTGCATTAAAAAAGACGGAACGATGGCCAGGCGTAAAGACTTGAAAGCTTTAGCAGAAGGACTTGGTATTCCTTATTTGACCATTGAAGAGTTAATTGCATACCGCAAGAATCTGGCAAATAAAGATTTGGGGATTGAATCATTTACAAAGGTTGACTTTCCGACTAAATACGGTCATTTCCAGCTTGAAGGCTTCAGGGATAAAAAGCATCCTGAAAAGCAACCGACTTTGTTAATTAGTAAGAGTGAAGTAAAAAAAGGTGAGCCTCTTTTATTGCGGCTTCACAGTGAATGTTTGACTGGGGATGTTTTTGGTTCTAAGCGCTGTGACTGTGGCGCTCAGCTTGCCGCAGCTTTAACAAAAATTGAACAAAATGGATCAGGAGCGGTTTTATACTTGCGTCAAGAAGGTCGGGGAATTGGTCTAGAAAACAAGTTACGTGCTTATAAGCTGCAAGACGAAGGCATGAACACAGTTGAAGCTAACCAGCACCTTGGTTTGCCGGTTGACGCACGCCGCTATAATGTTGCTGCTGAAATTTTAAGGCAAAAAGGCGTGAGCGAAGTTGAATTAATGACCAATAATCCGGATAAAGTAACGCAATTAGAAAATTATGGCATTAAAGTTGTCAAAAGAATACCTGTTGAAGTAGGCATGACCGCCGAAAATAAGAATTACTTGGCAACTAAAAAGCATGAAATGAATCATATTTTAAACGAGGTAGATTAACATGAAAGAAATTATTGGCAACATTGCTCAGGGACAGGATAAAAAGATTGGTATTGTCGTTGCTCAATTTAACGGTGTGGTAACGGATCGCCTACTTTCAGGTGCGCTAAAGCAATTGAAAAAATCGGGCGTGAAAGATGAAAATATTGTGATTGTGAAAGTACCTGGTGCTTTTGAAATTGCTCGTACAGTCAACTGCCTGGCAAAAAGTGGCAAAGTTGATGGCATTATTGCATTAGGAGCTGTAATTAGAGGTGAAACGGCTCACTTTACCTATGTTTGTGAAGGTACTACTTCTCAGCTAGCTGCCGCATCAGCCAATGGGTCAGTTCCAATCATGTTTGGTGTACTTATGACCGATACGGTCGCACAAGCAACCGATCGTGCCGGAGGTAAAGCAGGCAATAAAGGAGCTGAGTGTGCCACAGATGTCTTAGAAGTATTAAATATAGAAGAGCAAATAAAGCAACTATAATTTATTAAGTACATCTCCTTAATAAAGAAATAGCAAGTCATTTTTAGAAATAGAAGTGGCTTGTTTTTGGTCTTAGTAGTTTTAGCGGCTTGCTGTTTGCTTTTATTATTAGTTGATTGATCTTAAAATTATTAAGTCTAATTTTAAAAACATATATGCATATATTATCAGATAACAGTAAAATTGTTATTTTAATTTATTATTAATGTTGATTTTATGGCTATTTTAAGCACTCTTATGAAAATAATTCTATTTGCAATGTTATTAAATGAAGTATATACTGAAATTGTAATAATATACATACTTTTTTAGTAGCAAGATTAGATTGATTTTATCATTGAGGTGAAAAATGAATAAAGGATTAGATCGCAATAAGCGGACTGGAGCACTGCTTTTTAGCAGTTTAACGGCAGCTGCGCTTGGTTTGATGAGTTTGAATACTAATGTCGTAAAGGCTGATAGCAATTCAGGAACACAAGACACTGCACGAAGCTTTAATAAGAATGATAATGATAGTCGTGTTAAAACTCGAATAGCAAACAATACTGTATCTCAAGCAAATAATCAGGGCGTTACTACTGATAATGCGAATACCACTACACCAGAAGGAAATACTGATGGTACTACAGATAATACAGATGAAACTCAAAATGGGAGTGTAGACTCGCTGCAGGGCAACAATAAAGATTCCAACTCTCAAACTTCTGCTGGTAATGATCAGCCAGTAACAGACATTACTAAGAATGAAAATAAAATTAGTACAAAAACTATTAAAACAGGTAAGTGGGGTAATGCTGACTTAAGTTACGATAGTGATACTAACGTATTAACTGTGAGTGGGAGTCATGATAAGAATAATCCGACTATTGTAAAAAATAATCCCGGGGTCTTAGGTGGTTTTCTAGGTGACAATGAGTCTGCGAAGGTAAAAAAGGTAATCTTTGACGGTAACTTTAAAATTGTCGGCGAAGTCAAGTCAGTTTTTATTCGTCTTAAAGGCCTAACTGATATTGTAGGCTTAGAAAACGTTGATACTTCGGAGGCGACCACCATGTATTGCTGGTTTTACCAATGTTATAGTCTTGAAAGCCTAGATCTATCTCAGTTTAATACTTCGCAAGTTACAAGCATGGACTCTATGTTTGATGGCTGCAAAAGTCTTAAAAAATTAGATTTAAAGAATTTTAATACTTCGAAAGTTACAAATATGACATGTATGTTTGCAGGGTGTGAGAGTCTTGAAGAATTAAATGTTACCAAGTTTGACACCTCTAATGTCACAGATATGTCATATATGTTTAATCACTGTGCAAGTTTGACTACCATTGACGTCCGTAATTTTAATACCAGTAATGTGACAAATATGGCGTCAATGTTTAGTATGTATTATTCTGGCGCCAGCGATACGGGTTCAGTATTCGGTTGGGATTCCAGCCTTGTCTCACTTGATCTTTCTAACTTTGATACTAGTAAAGTTACGGATATGTCATTAATGTTCTTCAAATGTACAAAGCTAAAAGACCTAAACATCTCTAAATTTAATACCTCTCAAGTTACAACTATGAATAGTATGTTCCAAGCATGTAATAAGTTAACATCTTTAGATCTTAGCAACTTTGATACTAGTAAAGTTACGGACATGTACGGCATGTTTCGAGATACGAATAGTTTAATCAGTTTGAACCTGTCAAACTTTGACACCAAAAATGTAACTAACATGGGGCAAATGTTTTATCTCTACGCTGACCCTAAAGTGGACGGTAAATATCCTAAAAAGGCAAATTTAAGGATTCTTGATATCAGCAATTTTAACATCAGCAATGCCACGTATTGTGGTTACATGTTAAAAGGCCAAGCAGGATTGCTAGTTTTGAAATTAGGAGATGAAGACAAAAACTTTTCCCAAATGGGTCTTGATACGCCAGGAACTTGGCTAAATGTTGGTACTGGAACAATGCAGCATCCTGAGGCCTCAGAAAAATGGTCATCAGATGAGTTGATGAAAAATTGGAATGGTAAAGAAGAAACGTATGTGCGAGAAGCTACGATAAATGCTCATTATCAAGATCAAAACGGCAAAACTCTTGCACCTGATGAATCTTTCACAGGTACATATGGAACCCAGTATGAAGCTAAAGCCAAAGAAATTCCAGGATATACTTTAATGACTATGCCGAAAAATGCGTCAGGACGCATTGGAGAAAATCTAGATGATATTACATTTATTTACAAAACGAATGATTCAAACAATTCAGGCTCAAACGATCATGGAACAAACTCAGGGATAAATGATAATAATACTATAGCAAGAGTTGAAGTTCATTATCAGGATGAGAACAACAATGAAATTGCTCCGTCTAAGATTTTAACTGGCGTTGTTGGTGAAGGCTACATTACTAAGGCTTTGGATATTACAGGTTATACTCTTAAATTTAGACCTGTTAATGCTACCGGCTTCTTTAGCAGCCAGCCACAAACTGTTACTTATGTTTATTCGAGAAATGGTGTTATTCGAACTGTTCGTCATAATTCCTATCTATATGACCAAAATGGTGGCCGTAAAGCTGGCGAATACTTTATAGGCAAAAAAATTAAAACCTATGGCAGTAGGCTTATTCAGAATAAGAAATATTACGAACTTGGAAACGATACTTTTATTAAAGCTAATAATGTTACAGGTATTAAACGCAAACTTAAGCACAATGCCTATATCTACACCAAGAAAGCTAATAAGAAAGTAAAGCGTTCTGGTCGTAAAGTATTGAAAAAGAAACAAACGATCAGAACATATGGTGGAGCTATTAAAATGCATCATAAGTTGTACTACATTGTTGGTAAGAATCGTTATATTAAAAAAGCTAATTTTTAGCAATTAAAAAATAATAATCAGAAAAGTTCTATCATAGTAAAAACGACTAGATAGAACTTTTTTATGTTTTGCTAAATTGCGAAATAAGGAAGAAAAAATTTAATTAAAGCTGTTGCTTTTACCTAAGCGATACTTTTGCACGTTAATACCAAGAGTGACAAAAACTAGTAATAACGAAATTCCGCTAGCAAGGAGCGTAAGAGCAGGTCGCTGCAGCATATTGGCAATTGCCGAAACTCCAACTGTAAAAAAGATATTTAGTAGTGAACTGCCTAACTGCAAAAAACTTGATTGAGCAGACTGGACATTTTTACTGGTCCGTTTAATTCTAACTTTGCTGCACCAATTACCGATTGGTAAAGTTTCTGCATAAATTAACAATGTACTAATGAACATGGTAGCGATTGTTTGTTTTAAAAAGAAAATGCCTAATGCTATTGTGGTGGTTAGAGTTAAGGTGCAAAGTAACCAGAAGTAGTTGTCAAAGCGAATAAGCACAGCTCCTAATAAGAGGCCACTGACTACAGCAAGTAGCAGCCAGTATACTTGACTGTATGTAGGATCAATTGCTTTCCAGAAGTAAATCATCAGTCCGTTAAATACAGATTGGAGAGCACCATTAAACATGGCCACAATAATTGCTGCGCGTAAGCCTTTATTAGTAATAATATTGTGCCAGACTTTGACCAGATGGGTTATGGTTTTAAAATTGTTTTTATCTTTAACAAAATGCCTTTGGTGCAAAGCTAGAGCTAGAAAAATGTTAATGAAAAAACCGCTGCTTGCTACTAAGAGAAAATATAAATAATTGCGCGTAGTCAAAATCAATACTGCTATTGCAGCTACACTGGCTATATTACCGATCAGACCAGCTATAGAATTGTAGTTAATGGTTTTTTCGAGGGAATTATCAGTCAGAAGAAATTTTAAATTTCCCATAAATGATAGTCCTTCAACTAAACTGAACATTGTAATGCAAAGGTCAACCAGAATATATAAGGGAACAAAGTATTTTTTGGGAAAAGTAAACGGCAGTAATAAGAATAAACACAGAAAGATATATATCCAAATTAACATGCAGCGTTTGTCGACATTATCAAGCCTTGATCCAATAAATAAGACGCTCAAAATAAGTGCTAAAGAACTAATACTTGATATCAAGCCATTCACAATGATATTATCTGAATATTCGCGGATAATTAGTGCACCGCCTATTCCAACTAGAATACTGCCAAAATTCGATAGCAGATTGATTAGTGGTAATAATATTTGATTACGCTTGAGAAATTTATTACTGTCCATTTTGTCACGCTTTCATGTAATATAATAAAAAGCGTAACATGTAGCAGTTTTGTTAGTAGCAGAAGTGACACAAAAGGCCCTTTTCAATAGTTGAAACGGCCTTTTTCACTATACAAATTCCTAGACCTAAATTTAATTGTTAACTTCATCAAGATCATTAAGAGTAATGCTTTTTTATGCTGCCCAAGCCATAAAATACATAGGATTGTTCGACTTTTTAGAGTATTATATAAATATATTAAGGAAAAATAATAATAACGGCTATGATAAGGATTTTATATGGTTACGATTACTGGCTTGCAAGGCGTGCCCATGATATCTGAAACTTGTGACTTGTCCCGAATATTAGTTGAAACGGTCAAAAAAGAACATTTCAAGATTGCTGCTGGCGACATTATTTGTGTAGCGTCTAAAATTTGCTCAATGGCGGAGGGCAATATTGTGGATTTAAGCCACGTAGCACCAACTTCTGTGGCAAAAAGAATTCATCAACGCATACCCAGAAAGGATGCCAGTTTAATTCAAGTGATTATTGACCAAACCGCTGACCCATCTGGCAGTAAATTAGAAGTAAGTGGAAATCATATTGGTGCTTGGCTTCCCAACGGTTTGTTTTTAACTAGTGGCGGTGTTGACAAGGGTAAAAATAATACAGCGATAACTTTACCTAAGAATTGTGATTTAACAGCTAAACGCATCAGCAATACTTTTTACCAAGAATTAGGTGTAAAAACTAGTGTAATCATTACTGACAGTGACGGTAGGGCAGATAAAAAAGGTGCTAATCAGGTAGCAGTTGGCTTATACGGATTAAATGGCTTAAGGATAAATAAAGAAGCTGGTACAGCTGAAACGCTTTGTGATTTGCTGGCAGCTGCTGCTGGTTTAGTAATGGGGCAACGAGGAGCCAATATGCCTTTAGTGTGTATTCATGGACTTGAATATGAAAAAGCTACGGATTTTAGCATTGCAGATACTGTGAATTAAAATTTAACCTGTACGAATCATTTTTAGAATGGAGCAAGTTTTTTGAAAAGATACAGAAATAACACGAACCTGAATGAAACAACGCGTAGTGAATTTGAATTAATGGGTGAATTTGGTGTAAATCCAGATTTTTTAGAAAGACAACTTCGTGATGGCTTTGCAATTGGGGTATTTAAATACGAAGGTGGAAAAGCGGAAGTTAAAACTACTCCAGTTCTTTATACTAAAGATGATAAAATTGCTGGCGGTTATTTACCATTAACTAATAGTATAAAACATTGTATATATGGCTTTTTAGAAGATGGCACGTTTGTCAGATTAAATACTTTTTCAAGTTCAAATCATAGGCTTCATATTTCGGGATTAAGTGCAATAAAATATATTTCTTATGAGACTGATTTTTTCAGATTACCTTTTAATAAAGAACAAGAGCCGGAAGAATTGTGGATAACAATAAATTCTTTGAGTGAAATTGCAAGCTATATTATTCCTCAAGATTTAGAAAATACCGAAGCTTTAAGAAAACAAGACGTGAAAATATGTGAGTTAACAGATTTTGATATCTTCTTAAAACTTCTCTATTTTAAAAATAATTCACAAATGTCTTCAAGTATTAAAACAAATATTGCGTTGAAAATAAAACCTCATAAACCTTATAGTGAAAAAACTATTTTAAATTATATCAACAAGTTTGAAAAATTTATTTCCATTATTAACGATAGTCGAATGGACATAACTTCAATTAGATTTATGAAAGATAAAAAATGTATAAAGTTACGCCTTCCATATTCTGAAGTAATGAAAGAGAATGCCTCTAAAGACTTTTCAAGTTTTGTCTACATACCAGGTCTCGCTTTCAAATTTTATACAAATGAGCTTGGAAATGTATTCAAGGCAGTAAATAAAGATGATATAAATTTTAATAACTTGATTAATAATTATATTTATAATATAAATCGTGAGCTTAATATCAACAGCTCGTTGCTTGACTATGTAAATTCAATCGAATTTTATATGGCAGGAAAAAAGTTTAAAAATGGTAAAAGAATAAAGTCTTTAAATAAAAAAATTAGTTTTTTCATAGAAAGTTTGCCAGAAAAACTGTACCACTTATTTTTTGAAGAAGCTAAGAGTAAAGAAAATCCGACTGAGTCTATGTTCATAAATTCGGTTGTAGATACTAGGGATTATTTAACCCATGGAGAAAAGACTAAAAGCGAATTTTTAATCACTGATTTTCAAAAGCAAGTTGATTATGTTGAATTTCTCAGAAATATTATACGAGTAAAAATTTTGTATGAGTACAATATACCTGAAGATATTATTTATCAAGAATATAGCAACAAATGGGGAAATAGATATTTTTGCAGCTTAATTAAGAGATACTTATAAAGATAGCTTGAATTAAGAATAGGAGAAAGAATAAATGAAGATTATTTGTTATGGTGTAATCAAAATGGAAGAATCCCGTATTAAAAATTGGGCTCAAAAAAATAATGTCGAAGTAAAAATTGTCCACGCTGATTTGTGTGCTGAAAATGCAGAATTGGCTGAAGGCTTTGACGGCGTGAGTTCTGAAGGCAATCTTCCTGTAGGTGCTAGTGTATATGAAAAATTTAGGCAGTATGGGATTAAGCAACTTGCCATTCGGCAAGTTGGGGTTGATAACCAGGATTTAGCTGCCGCAAAAAAGAATGGCATTAAGATTACTAACGTTGCAGCGTATTCACCAAGAGCTATAGCTGAACTTGGCGTAACTGATGCAATGCCTCAAGTTTTGATCACGCCGCACATTGCCTTTTTCACTAAACTAGCCGTTAAAAACAGTATTGAGATTGCTTTAAACGATGCTAAAACAATTATCTCAGGTGGAGAAGTAAAGAGTGTAGTTAATTTGTAAGGACAAAAGTTAGTTTAGGCCAAAATGCTCCAATAAATAGTTAATTAGGTTGGGAAAGATATAAAAAGCTTTGGAAATGTGATATGACCCCCAAATTTGTCCTAAATTTGGGGGTCACTTCAATTTCAGATTGTTTTTCTGTTTTTATGCCAGCAAAATCGCATCATCTTCAAGACCTGAGCCTACATGCTTTTGGAATAATTCCATTAACTTAGGCACAGTTAAATTTTGTTTATCTTCACCAGCCAGATCAATTGCTACACGACCTTGATGCAACATGATCAAACGATTGCCGTAGCGAATAGCATCTTCCATGTTATGAGTGACCATAAATGCTGTCAAATGCTGTTCAGATATCAACTTTTCAGTTAATTGCATGACCGTTATTGAAGTTTGTGGATCAAGAGCCGCAGTATGTTCATCCAGTAAAATCAAATCTGGCCGTTGCAGTGTTGCCATTAAAAGGGTAATGGCTTGTCTTTGACCACCAGAAAGTAAGCCAATTTCAGTTTCCAAGCGGTTTTCTAGATTCAAATTAAGTTGCGCAAGCTGCTTTTTGAAAAATTTTCTGTCTTGACTTTTAACACCAGGACGAAAGCCTCGGCGCTTTCCGCGCTTCATGGCTAAAGCCAAATTTTCTTCGACGGTTAGTCTGACTGCTGTTCCCATTTTAGGATCTTGAAAAACGCGACTAATATTTTTTGCTCTTTTAGTAACAGGCAGTTTTGTAATATCGGTACCTTTTAGAATAATTTGTCCTTCTTGAATAGGTAACGTTCCGGCAATACTATTGAGCAGGGTAGACTTACCAGCACCATTACTACCAATGATAGTCACGAAATCTCCGGCTTCTAAACTAAGGTCAATTCCGCGTAAAACACGGTTTTCATTAACAGTTCCTTGTTCAAAAGTTTGATGTAAATTTTTAATCTTTAGTACTTCTGGCATTTTGCTTTCCTCCTTTAAGATTGCGTGGTAAATGGAAATTCGGCAAAGTTAAGCACACAACTAAAACTAAAGCTGAAGCTAATTTTGCATCAGACGGTTCTACATTCATCTGGAATACCAAAGCTAAAATCAGTCTATAAATGATGGCACCTACGACTAAAGTAAGTAAACGACCACCAATTGACAGATTGCGAATGAGTACTTCTGCGATAATAATTGAAGCTAGCCCGATAACAAGAGTACCCACACCAGAGTTAAGGTCGGCAAAGCCATTATTTTGTGCTAACAGTCCACCTGACAAGGCAATACAGCCATTAGAAATCATATAACCTAAAATTTTCATTCCTTGAGTTTTAATGCCGTTGGCAGCACTCATCTGCGGATTGTCACCAGTAGCTCTCATAGCTAAACCAATTTCAGTTTTAAAGAAAACGACGAGTAACATAATAACTAAAAGTGCAACTATCAGTCCCATTGCAATTACAGCATTGTTACGACTTAAGCCCCAATTTTGCGCAATTGTAAAGACCGTCTTTTTGCCTAGCAATGAAACGTTGGCAGCGTTTTGCATTACTCTGGAAGTAATGGAGTATAATCCAGTCATTGTAATAATTCCTGCTAATAATGAAGGAATACGCAATTTAGTGTTCAAAATACCAGTAACTAGTCCCGCAATCAACCCGCCAATAAATGCGGCAATTGTTGCCAATACCGGATTAATTCCTTTAATAATGCACATCGTCGCAACAGCTCCCCCTAAGGGAAAACTGCCTTCAGCCGTCATGTCGGCTAAATCTAATATTCGAAAAGTTAAATAAACACCGATTGCCATTAATGACCAAAGTAGTCCTTGCGAAGTAGACGAAAGTAATAACTCCCAAAATGTATTTAACATAACTATTGATTCACGCTGCCTTTCTTTAATTTACTTAGGTGCTTTAATTGAAGCAGGATCAATTCCAAGTGCCTTTGCCATTTTCTTGTTAACCACTAATTTCAAATCAGTTGCTCTTTCAACAGGCATATCTTTAGGTTTAGCTTTACCATCTAAAATCTTAGCAGCCATTTTACCGGTTTGTTTACCAAGTGCCTCATAATCTATTCCAATAGAAGCCAAGCCGCCAGTTTTAACTTGATCCGTTGAACCGGCTACCAGTGGAATCTTCTTTTCCTTAACAACCTTACCAATAATTGAAGAAGCAGAGGCAAAAGTATTGTCTGTTGGTACGTAAATTCCTTGTACTTTTCCGGCTAAAGTTTCAGTGACTTGTTGAACATCATTTGTTGTGTTGGCCGTCTTAATTAAAACTTTGACTCCGGCTTTTTTAAGTGCCTTGACAGCTAGATCAGCTTGAATTTTGGAATTGGCTTCGCCCGCATTGTACATAATGCCAATTGTTTTAGCCTTAGGCACAATTGATAAAAGTAATTTGATTTGCTTATCAATTGAAACCATATCAGTGGTTCCTGTGACATTTCTGCCAGGTTTAGCGTCTGAATTTACTAGTTTGGCAGCTTTTAGATCAGTCACAGCAGTCACTACAATCGGGATATCCTCGGTAGCATTTGCTACGCTTTGTGCTGCTGGGGTGGCAATACCTAAAATTAAATCTGATTTTTCGTTGACTAGTTTTTCACTCATGCTCTTCAAATTGTCTTGACTATTTTGCGCATTTTGGTAATCAATCTTTAAATTTTTGCCTTCAACGTAGCCTTTTTCCTTCAGACCTTCTTTGAAGCCTTTGTTAGCTTCATCTAATGAGGGATGTTGTACTACTTGCAGTATACCCACATGTTTGACAGTTGCTGTACTGCCTGATTTTTTGTTATTGCAACCACTTAATAGTAACAAACCGGTTAAGGCCATTCCCATAACTAATTTCTTAATTCGCATTTTTCTTCCTCCGTAAATCTAATCTTCATAACGTAAAAACACCCACTTATTTCTAAGTGGGTGTACAAGTTATCATTTTCATTAATAATTATTTGTGATTAACCACTTAGAAAGCTATGTGGCTAACCGCAACTAAAGGACTCTAGCCATCATAGATAAATTCAAAACTTGAATCTGGTTTGAATTCATCTAGATGAACCCAAACCCTATCTAAAATAGCTAAAGTAATAACGATTATTCAGTTGTGAGATGTGTTTAATATAATATTTCATTTAAGATCAACCTCCAACCTTAATGAGAAGATTATAAAAAATAAAGAAGAAAAAGTCAAGGAATAATAAAATTTGGTTGCAATTGATGTGCAACCTAAGGGAATTTTTCAAATTTATTTTGCCAAAATGTTTAAGCTAGTTTTTTGTTTTACATAAAAAACTGCCCTTGTGGCAGTCTGTTTCCCGTTTATTTTGGAGCTTTAATTGATTTAGGATCAATTCCCAGTGCTTTGGCCATACTTTTGTTCACCACTAATTTCATATCGTGTGCTTTTTCAACCGGCATGTTTGCAGGTTTAGCTTTGCCAGATAAAATTTTCGCAGCCATTTTCCCTGTTTGTTCTCCCAATAATTCGTAATCAATTCCGATTGAGGCTAAGCCGCCAGTTTTGACTTGATCAACTGAACTCGCTACCAGAGGAACCTTCTTTTCTTTGACAACTTTACCAACTACTGAAGCTGCTGAGTCAAAGGTATTATCTGTAGGAACGAAAATACCGTCAACTTTTGAAGCCAGAGTCTCTGTTACTTGTTGGACATCGTTAGTCGTATTTGCAGTTTTGATCAAAACTTTCACTCCTGCTTTTTTCAGTGCAGCTGTTGCTAAGTCAGCCTGAATTTTGGAGTTTGATTCACCGGCGTTGTACATGATACCGATAGTTTTAGCCTTGGGCACAATTGACAACAGCAACTTGATCTGGCGTTTAATTGAAACCATATCTGTTGTGCCCGTGATATTTCTACCCGGTTTCTCATCTGAATTAACTAATTTAGCGGCTTTTAAATCAGTTACAGCAGTGACAACAGTTGGGATTTTCTGTGTTGCATTAGCCACACTTTGCGCTGCCGGCGTAGCAATTCCTAAGATCAAGTCAGACTTTTCGTTAACTAGTTTTTCACTCATACTTTTCAAATTATCCTGATTATTTTGGGCATTTTGGTAATCAATCTTTAGATTCTTACCCTCTACAAAGCCACTTTCCTTCAGGCCTTTTTTAAAACCCTTGTATGCCTTGTCTAGAGAAGGGTGTTGCACTACTTGCAAAACACCCACGTGTTTCACGTCTGGACTTTTACTAGCTTTCTTACTGCTGCAGCCCCCTAAAGCCATTAAACCAACAATTGTAATTCCTGTAATCAGTTTTCTAAAACGCATCTTGTGCCTCCATAAAAAATACCCACTTACTTCTAAGCGGGTACACAGAAATTAAATTGCCAACAAATAATTGGATTGTGGTTAGCCACTTAGAAAGCTATGTGGCTAACCGTACTAAAAGAGTCCTAGCCATCATAGATAAATTCAAACTTAGTTTCGTTTGAATTCACCTAGATGAACTCAAACTCTTATCTATAGTAGCTAAGATAATAACGATTATTTAGTTGATTCTCTTTTTGACTAAAATGAATCATTATCCTTACCTCCAACTTTGATAACAAGATTATAAAAAAATAAAAACTAAAAGTCAAGGATTAATTTTTTTAAAATCTAATTTATGTAACGGTGATGATAAAATAGAAAGCGCTCTGATTAACGGTTATAATACAGATAATGAAAGTAGGGGTAATAAAAGAAATGAGTACAGCAAAAGAGCGTGTATTAAAAGAAGTTCAATTATTACCGGATGGTATGGCAATTGATACGAGGGATCTCGCCCAAAAGTTAAGTTTGTCCAGATCAGTAGTCAGTCATTATCTTAACCAATTAGTTAAAGATAATAAAATTCAAAAAATTGCTGAACGACCTGTCAAGTGGACTAAAGTTGCAATTAAAAGTCCAAATAAACATGTATCTTTTGAGGATGTGATAGGTAGTAACGGATCTCTGAGAAAAGCAGTTGAGCAGTTAAGTGCCGCCGCGGCCTATCCACCTAATGGATTGAATGTTCTAATCACGGGTAATTCCGGAGTGGGAAAGAGTTTTTTAGCCCACAAATTATTTTCTTATTCAAAAAAAATTGGTGTTATTTCTACTAAAGCACCTTATATAGTTTTAAATTGTGCTAATTATGCGAACAACCCTGAACTTATTTCTAGCATGCTTTTTGGCTATGTTCAAGGAGCATTTACTGGGGCCGATACTGCCAAAGATGGCTTGCTAAAAGAAGCAAATGGCGGTTATTTATTTTTAGATGAAGTACATCGGCTTAGTAGTGAAAACCAAGAAAAACTTTTTAGTTTTATTGATTCTGGTCGATTTTACAAGATGGGTGATAATGTACACCCTCAAAAGTCAAAAGTCAGACTAATTATGGCAACAACTGAAACACCTGAAAATGTTCTTTTAACCACTTTTTTACGACGGATTCCTGTCAGAATTAATTTACCAGATTATGTTGCTCGTCCTATTGATGAACGATTGGAACTGATTAATACATTATTTGTGAATGAAGCACATAAGATTAATAAAAAAATTATTGTAGATAAAGGTGTGGTTTCAACGCTTTTACAATTAAACCATACTGGGAACATTGGGTACCTTAAAAATACTATTAAAGTTTCATGTGCTGCTGCTTATCACGACTGTTATAATAGCACTACTATTAATCTTAAATTAAAGAATTTAGAATTGGAAGCCTTACCTGAGTTTAAGGATTATGGTGAAATAATTGTTGATCCAGCTAAAAAGGAACCATTTATACCTCAGATTAGTTTAGAACAAAAATTAAGCAATATTACTGGATCTCTAAAAATTCTTGAAGACAACTATACGGATGAAAATTTGAATACTTGTCGGTTAAGAATACAGGCAATTAATAAATTTATTAATAAAGAATCATTGAAATCTGGTTTGCATGTTCAACACCAATACCTTTTTAAAAATATCATTATTAAACAATATGGTTTAAATAAAACTGATTATTTAGAACCGATTATTTATTTATTATATGAACGTCACTTTAAACCAAATTGTGACATTCCAAAGTTGAAGGAAGTAATAACGAATTACTTGCCTCGTTCATTTCATGTTGCCAGCAAATTTTATGAACAATTACCTATTTTAGATTCTAAAAGTCATAAAAGCCTAACACTAATACTTGCATTACTGCTAAGTGACCATGTGGATGAAAATATCCAGTTACGTGGCTTAATGGTAGCTCATGGTGAAAATACGGCCACCAGTATTCAGGCAGTTACTAACTATCTTTGTGGTAACTATGTTTTTGATGCAATCGATATGCCAATTGATGCTGATATAACTGCTGTTATCAAGGAAGCTAACAAGTTAATTAGTAGCTTTAATACCACCAATGGCTTCATCTTAATGATAGATATGGGTTCATTGAGTCAGCTTTATAGTCAAATTAGTGCCCAATTGGATGGCGATTTGTTGGTGGTTAATAATTTAACAACTTTAACTGCCTTAGACTTAGCGCTTAAAATGAAACAAAATTTGCCTTTCAAGCAAATAGCGGAAAAAGCAGAAAAAGATTATAGCATTGATGTTAAGTATTATGAGGGCTTTTCCCAATCAATGAATATTTTGGTTTCATGTATTTCTGGATTAGGAATAGCTGAAAAAATCAGTGATATCATGCGACAATATTTACCTGTCGGAATAAAGGTAATACCAATTGGTTATAATTCTTTAAAAGAAAAAATTGCTGGTAAGAAATGGACCTATTTCAAACAAACACTTTTTGTATTGACTACAATTGATATTACAGAAAAAGTTAAGTTCAACCATATGAATTTATATGACATATTAGATTCACGTGGAGAAAACAAACTCAAGGAGTGGCTTTCTCCATATCTAACTCCTGAACAAATGGAAAGTTTTAATAATCAATTGCTGCGATTCTTTTCAAAGGAAGGGATTTCAGAAAGACTTAGTTTTTTAAATCCTGATGTAGTACTCAGTGAGGTAGAAACTATCAACAGGAAATACGAAGACTTTTATAATTTGAAGTTAGATGGCAAAGTTAAATTAAATCTCTATATGCATATTGCACTTATGATTGAACGGACAATGATGCGTAATACTTCAGAAGTAGTGGTTAAGCCAAAGTCAGAAAAAGAAAAAAGTTTTTACAAAATCACAAAAAGTATATTTCAACCTATTGAAATCAAGTATAATATTAAAGTTTCAACATACGAGATGTCCCTTTTATATGAATTGTTTAAACAGTTTATTTAAAAGAGTTTAAAATTTCCAGTAAGAAGTGTTTATTGACTTAAACACTTCTTTTTCAATGCTTTTAAACAGCACTTGGCATTATATTTGCTAAATATTAGTGAAATGGTAAATAACTAAAGGAGTGACAAGATGACAGATATATTGATTGCAAGTCATGGGCATTTTGCCAGTGGCTTAAAAAGCTCTATTGAAATCTTAATGGGTATGAGTAAGAACATTAAAGTTATCGACGCTTATGTTGATAAATCAGACTATATGAAACAAATAGATGATTTTATCACAAAGTCTAAACGACCAGCTGTGATTTTTACTGATCTAAAAGGGGGCAGTGTAAATCAAAAAGTAGTCTTAAGAGTTGCTAAGGAAAAAGATATATTTGTCGTTACGCAAACTAATCTTGCAGTTGTATTAGCTGTGCTTTTAGATACTGAAAAGTTAACCAAAAAGCATTTACAGGATATGATAAAACAAAGTCAAGTAGAACTATTTCAAATTGACGACGATAATAATAGTTTGGCAAATCAAGAAGAAGAATTTTTTAAATAAGGAGAGAAAAGATGATTGCGGCACTAAGAGTAGATGAAAGATTGATTCACGGTCAGATTTCAATGTCATGGAGTAAGGCATTAAAACTGCAGGGAATTGTGGTAGCTAATGATAAAGCAGCATCAGATGATATGCAAAAAATGATGCTCAAAATGGCGGCACCGTCAGATATTAAGACGATCATTTCATCAGTAGACAATGCAATTAAGCTACTTAATGATGAACGTTCTCATAACATGCGTTTACTGGTTATTACTACTACTGTCAAGGATGCCCTTACTATTGCAAACAATGTTAATGAAAAACCGGAGCAGGTCAACATTGGTAATGCAGGTAAGATGGATGCAAAAGGTGATGAAGTCACACTCACAAAGGAAGTACGGCTGTCACCAGAAGAGATTGAATACTTAAAGAGATTAGTAGCGGAATACCCTGATACTTATTTCCAAGGTACACCAAATATGGAAAAACATTTGGGTAAAGATCTTTTAAAGAAACTAGAAAAATAGGAGGCAAAAAATGTTTTATGATGCTTTAATGACTGCTATTGCGGTTTTTGTGGGCACTGCGGGACATGAATTTTTTGGGAATGCCATGCTTAGTAGACCCATTGTGGTAGCACCATTACTGGGATTCTTATTAGGAGATATACACACAGGACTATTAGTGGGCGCTTCAGTTGAAACTATTTTTATGGGAGTTGTCAATATTGGTATTTCTAGCACTGCAGAGCCCGCATTAGCTGCGGCTTTGGCTACAGTGTTTACAATTCAGTCAGGAAATATGGGTGCTAATATTACGTTGGCATTTCCACTTGCAGTATTAGGCTTACAATTTTTAAACATGATTCTTTCATTTGTAATTGGGCCTTTTGCACCTTTATTTGCTAAATTTGCTAAGAAAGGCGAAGATAAAAAAATGGTGGCTCTACACTATGGCTTATGGTTCTTACACTATGGTTTATATTCGCTAATCCCATTTTTCGCTGTTCTTTTTGGCTCAAAGGCAGTGCAATTTGCTCTGCAAGCTATTCCTAAGTCAATTATGAATGGCCTAACGGTTGCAGGTAATTTATTACCAGCAGTCGGAATGGCAATGTTACTACTACTGTTATGGGACAACAAGCTAGCACAATATTACTTTTTAGGGGTTGTATTAATGGCTTACTTAAAATTGCCATTAATGGCTATTGCGGTCATTGCAGCTATTGTGGCTGTTGCTATTGCAGAACGTGATATGAGTGAAATAAAACTTTCTAAGAATAAGGGACTTACCGGTTCAGTATCGGATTCAAATCAAAAGGATGAGAAGAAATCATTTAGTCAAGAAGAGGAGGACTTTTTCGCATGAAATTAACACAAGGTTTATCTAAAGATGAAAAGAAAATGATTCGCAGTATGTTCTGGCGGTCCTCAACCATGTACATATCGGTTAACCCCGTTTTAATGGGTGGTGGCGGTTTCTGCTATTCACTAATGCCTTTCATTAATAAATATTATAAAAATGATGAAGCTGGCAGACGTAAAGCTTTGGAACGTGAAACTTCTTACTTTAGTACTACTGTACCAATGTCTACATTTGTTATGGGTATTGCCGCTTCAATGGAAAAGGAAAACAGTAAAGAACTTGATTTCAATGCTGATTCAATTAATGCTGTTAAGACCAGTTTGATGGGGCCTTTAGCTGGTATTGGCGACTCTTTGTTTTGGGGAGTTTGGCGTGCAGTTTGTGCCGCCTTGGCTATCAATTTTGCTCAAAGTGGCAACTTCTTAGCACCAATTATCTTTTTGATCATGTTTAACATCCCCAACTACGTCATTCGTTATTATGGTGGTTTCTTGGGCTACTCTCTAGGATCTAGTTATGTTAAAAAGCTCTATGAGAATGGTTTAATGAACGTATTAACTAAAGCTGCATGCATTTTAGGTCTGGTGATGGTTGGAGCCATGACTGTGCAAATGGTGATTTTTAAAACCACAATCAAATGGACAATGGGTGGCAAAACGATAATGGATGTCCAATCGGTCCTTGATCAAATATTTAAAGGTTTGTTACCTGTGGTAATTACCTTAGTATGTTACAAGCTTTTAAAAGACAAGAAAATCGGTGTAATCAGCCTAATTTTTGCTATTGTTGTGCTATCGATTTTGGCGTCGTTGGTCGGAATAGTCTAATATGAATCCTTTAATTAAAAAAATTGTCGAAGAAGCTTGGCAAACACCAGAAAACAATTTTTATAACATTACCTCTACCCAAAACAAAGAAGTAACTGCTAATAAAGACAGTTATTATGGACATTTACTTCCAGATGAAGATTTTTCAATTGATATTAGTAATCAAAAAATGCTTGCTAGCTTAGATGAAAGAGGTACTATAAAAAATATCAGTTTTTTCAGAGACTCGTATTTTACTGAAGATAAACCTGGCACTTGGGTCTCTAATGGCTTTGTTCAAGAAGAGAATATTACTTCTGAAATTGAATTTAATAACCAAAGATTTTCTTTGTCAGAGGGAAATCACACAATAAGATATGATCTTTTGTTTAATTTGTTTCCCCGATATATTCATAATTTTAGCAATTTTAAAGTTTTACAACTATTTTTACCAATTTATTTGGAATCAGGCGTTTCTGTCAGTGGGCTAATTGAAGTTTGTGCTTTGACAGACAATGATAAAGTACATTTAATCTTTCCCAGATGTTTTAATCAAAAGTTTTCCGATCGTCATAATGTAGAATTTAACTACTGTGCGGGAAAACGTACGATGCATCAAGGTATTGGTTGGCTATGTATAACTGATCCCAACGCCACATTTAATGTATCTGAAAAAGCAATGGAAAATGTTATTATTTCTTCCTATAATCATATTGCGCAAAAGTATGGGCAATTGGAAATACCAGAAAAGCCTCAATTAGCAGCACTAATTATTAGGAAAGCAGATGGTGCCTTAAATAGTATTTCTTGCGCTACTGATGATAAAGTTGTTGGTGCGAATTGGGGCTCAAGTCCAGTAATAAATCGTACTTGGTTGCGGGATATGTATTATGCCAGTTTGCCCGCTATTTATTTTGATCATGATTTGGCTAAAAAAATTATTTTATGGTTTTCGCAGTATGAAATAAAGCCTCAAGGCGACAAGTTTGCTGGAGGGATTGAACACTCCGTAGTGAATTCATTGAATTGTGTAAACTTGTTATCGCTTTATTTGGCACAAACAAATGATTTTGAATTTATTAGAAATAATCCTCAAATGTGGCAACATGTTTTATATGTCGTTAACTATTTAATTGCTCATTTAGATCAAAAATACGGATTGATAAAATCACAGTGGATTTCTGATGGCTTGGCTTTGGGAGAATTTCATACTGGAGCGCAAATAACTCTATGGAGTGCTATAAATGGTATCAGTAATATTTATAGTAAAATTCTGGCTCAACCAAAAAAGGCAAAGCTTTACAAAGAAGTTGCTGATAAATTAAAGATGAATATTGATAAATATTGCTTAGTTGCAAATAAACAAGGTAGAAAAAAATATCTTGAAGGTGTAAATCTAAGTAATCACAAACTAAGTGTAGATTCCAAGCAATATGAAAAAGGACTGTTGAAACAGGGACTTGACTTTCTAACCAGAGTAAATCACCACGGACAAATTAGTTTGGAATTTCATGATGGTGAAGAATCCGATACAACGCTTGCACCATTTTATGGGTTTTGCGATACACTTGATGAACACTATCTTGCTACTTTGAAATTTGCTGCAAGTGAAAAAAATCCAAGCTATAGCCCATTGAGCAAAGGAATTTCGTGGGGAAATCAATCGGAAGCAACTTTTCCCGGATATGTTACTTTGCTGATGGGTACTGCTGATGATAATAATCAATTTAATAAGAGATTAGCTTTGCTTAATAAGCTTGCTGATCTAGATGGCAGTTGGTGGTGGTGGCCGTATGAGGTTGGTCACAGTCAAGAAGAAGTTAGTCGCTTTAATCATTGTGGTAAATGTGGTTGGAGCGATGGAACTTTTAGTGCTTTAATAATAAAAAATATATTAGGTATTCAGTTTAATGCACCAGAAAATAAATTATGTTTAAGACCACTAAAAATTACTCCTGATTTTACTTGGCAGCAATTTCCGTTAGCTCAAGGATTGAAAGTAAACCTAACTTATCAAAAAAAAGAAATGGAGAAAAAAATCACAGTATCTTTAACTGGATCTATAAAGAAAGAAATAGAGGTTATTTTTCAACCACAGAATTGTGACCATTTAATAAAGAAGAGTTTAAACACTAACAATAGTATTAAACTTGAAGAAAGGAATGACTAAATGTTTAGCAGTTTAACGGAATACAATTCTTTTGCTACCAGAGCTATAACACCAGAGAATCCAACAGGAGCCAAGGGCAAAGCAGCAATGACGGCAAGCGAGCTGGGACCAAGTCGTAAGGGCAAAGCCAGCATCACTTTACCTAAAAATGAGGAAACTACCATTGCCGATATTAATGGTTCTGGCGAAATAAAACACATGTGGTTTACTATTCGTGATCATACTGAGCAAGGTAGTTTTATCATGCGTAATACAATTTTAAGAATCTATTGGGATGATGAAACAATTCCAGCAGTGAGCTGCCCTTTGGGAGACTTCTTTTGCAATGGGTTTGGGGAACGATATGATGTTAACTCTATGCCAATTGTTGTTGCTCCAACTGGTGGTATGAACTCCTATTTTGAAATGCCTTTTAAAAAACATGCGCGTATAACAATTACAAACTTGTTCAGGCAGGATATCAGATCATTTTTCTATACTATTAATTACGAGTTGCATGATCAAGATGAAGAAGCTCATAAATTGTATTTTCATGCATTCTGGAACAGGGAAAGACAAACCAAAGTACAGCAAGACTATACATTATTGCCTAAAATCTCTGATCATGGCTATTATGTAGGAACTTTTATTGCGCTAACTGCTTTAGAGCGCTACTGGTGGGGTGAAGGTGAATTTAAATTTTATCTTGATGATGACCAAAAGTATCCTACAATTACTTCAACAGGAATGGAAGATTATTTTGGCGGAGCTTGGGCTTTTCATAAGTACCATGAAGATGGTACTACTTACCCAGCTACTTTTTGTACACCGTATCTTGGATTTCCTTATCATAGTAACATAGACCATTCACGTGAACATTTTAGTACTGGTAAACCTAATTCTCCTCATGCTTTTGGTAATGATGGCTTGCCACAAAACGCTTTATATCGCTGGCATTTACTAGATCCTATTTCTTTCGATGACGATATTCACGTTACTTTACAACAAATTGGTAACGATGATGTGGGATTATTTGAAAGAAGTGATGATTTATCTTCAGTAGCTTATTGGTATGGTGCGAATCCTACTGGAGTTACAAGTAAGTTACCTACAAGAGAAAATTTACGACCCCGTTAAGAAATATTTTCATGCCAAAAATCCAATTTGGTATAATTATTCTGAAAGTGAGAAAAAAGGAGAGAATAGCCGATGACACGATTGCAAAAAATGGTATTAAAGCCGAAAGAGCAGTTAGTAACACGGCTTTTCTTGTCGCCTAAATTAAAGCAAAATCTAACTG
This sequence comes from Lactobacillus sp. ESL0259, assembly GCF_003693045.1. Lineage (NCBI taxonomy): Bacteria > Bacillati > Bacillota > Bacilli > Lactobacillales > Lactobacillaceae > Lactobacillus > Lactobacillus sp. ESL0259. Next base: position 159,232 of record NZ_REHP01000003.1, read on the forward strand.
TGCTCTCATACAGTACCTATGACTTAATTAACGCCATGAAGGAGTTGAGCCTAAGCAACCCGTTTGTATCTTTGCGTGAACCTAAAGGCGAAATGCAAAATTTGGAATGGTTGCGGGCGCCCGAAGGTGAGAATCTGATTGATCATTTATTAATGCAGGTTAACTTGAGCGACTGGCACAATTGGGAAAAAAGTGCGGTTAAAGTTTTAATTTATCTGCTTGATAAAGATGGCTATTTAAGGGTAGACTTAGCTAAAATTGCCGAACAAACAGAGTTTTCACTGGAGAAGTTGACAAGGGCAAAGGATTTACTGCAAAGTCTTGATCCCTGTGGTATCGGTGCCGCGGATCTAACTGAATGCCTTTTGCAACAAGCAAAGCAAAAAGCAGATTTTAATCCTGTAGCTTTTGAAATTTTACTTGATAATCAGCTGGAAATGCTGGCTGATCCCAAACAATGGCCTAACTCTAAGTTTTCAATATCCGAATTAAATGATGCCCTTGCCAGCATCCAAACACTGGATCCTACTCCAGCTAGCGATTATGTCGTTGAAAATAATACACAGTATTTATTTCCGGACTTAATTTATCGGGTAACGGATGGGTGCCTAACAGTTGAAAGTTATCAGTCCCAAATACCAGAAATGGTTTTTGACGAAAAAGCTTATCATGAGTTAAAAGAGCAGTCAGATGAAACCAAATATTTTTCTGAACAAAAGCAACGTTTTCTTGAACTGAAAAATGCGATTGCTGAACGGCAGAAAACCATCATGCGGCTGGGTGAATATGTGGGCCAGTTCCAACACCGGTTTTTAACCACAATGCAAAGACGTGAATTAAAGCCACTTGGTTTAAAAGAAACTGCTCAAGCTTTGGGTCTAGCACCAAGTACTATCAGCAGGGCGATTAAAGACAAATATATTCAGTGTCAGAACAAGATTTTTAGTTTGAAAATGCTTTTTCCACGGGAAGTGACAACTGATTTATCTCAAGCGCGTATAGAATATGACCTGCAACAGATCATAAAAAAAGAAGATGTCCGTGCTCCTTTAAGTGATCAGCAACTGGTAGAAATATTTGCCAAACATGATGTGACTTTAAGTCGGCGTGTAATTGCCAAATACCGTAAAAAACTCAATATACCGAATAGTTATAGTAGAAAGGCCAAGCCAACAGATTAAATTTTGTAAACAACTTCAATTTTCAAAGCGGTCGAATATTTAGTGATGAAAAAGTGCTCCTAATAGCCAGATTAATGTCTAACTATTATGGAGCACTTTATTTACGTCAGGATTTTTAAAATTTATAAATTACTTTTACGGTAAATCATTCCCTGCAGCCAGGTAAATGTCATACCACTCTTGAGCAGTAAGTGAGATATCTGCTCCTTTAGCACTGTCAATAATATGGGCTGGCGTCATAGTTCCAATAATAACCTGGGTATTTGCTGGGTGTCTTAAAATCCAGGCAGCTGCAACTGCATTTTTAGAAACGCCTTTTTGGTCAGCTACTTTTTGTAAAGCCATGTTGACTTCTGGAAACTTAGGATTGCCAATAAAATTGCCCGCAATTTGACCATACTGGAAAGGTGACCATGCCTGAACAGTCATGTTGTGTAAGCGTGAGTAGTCTAAAACGCCCCGATCGTGGTCAATGCTACGTGCATCCGTCATGTTGGTGTGAATATTAAAATCAATTGGCCCTGTGTGCATCACACTTAATTGCAATTGATTAATCAACAATCTTTGACTGACTCCACTTTGCAGTAAGTCAACTTGCATCGGATTAAAGTTTGAAACTCCAAAGTGCCGCACTTTGCCGTCTCTTTGTAATTCATCAAAGGCAGCGCCAACTTCAGCTGGATCCATTAAAGCGTCTGGCCGGTGAAGCAGCAAGCTATCTAAATAGTCAATTTTCATCCGGGAAAGAATACCATCTACGGCGTTAATCAAATATTTTTTAGAAAAATCATACCTGGTAGTCTTGTAGTCCAATTTAGGATTTTCATAAATACCGGTCTTAGATTGAATATAAAAATCGTCTCGAGTTAACGATGACTTTTGAAAGGCAGCTCCGAAGATTTCTTCAGATTTGCCATGACCATAAATATCAGCTGAATCAATATAATTAATTCCTGCTTCGTGAGCAGTTTCCAACGTTTTAACAGCTTCGTCAACGCTCAGTTTGTTCATGCGCATAATTCCCAGTGCAATGGCAGAACCGGTGAAATTAGTATTACCAATTTTAATTTGTCTCATAATGTACCTCCTTTCTTTAGTATACGCTTTCTTTACCTATAATTTTAAAAAAGTGTGGGTTTTAATTTACATTTAGCAATGATAACTAAAAACTAATATTTTTTTAAAAAATATTTTATTTTTATCATAATTTTGTATATAATAGATCTTACATAATTTTTTAATATTTTTAAAAACAATAGGAGGGAAAAATTATGAGTAATAAGATTGGAATTATCGGAGACGGTCACGTTGGCAGTACGGTAGCACAACAGCTGATATTAACGGGTCTGGTAGACGATCTCGTTATGATTGACGTTAATGAAGCGAAGGTTAGAGCTGATCAGCTTGATTTTCAAGATGCTATGGCAAATTTGAAGCACCACACTACTATTACTATCAATGATTATTCGGCCCTCAAAGATGCAGATATTGTAATTAGTGCTTTTGGAAACATTGAGTTGGAAGCAGGCGGTGAACGTTTCGCCGAATTGAACTACAACCGTGAGCGGATTGGAGATATTGCGGAGGCAATTAAGAAGAGTGGCTTCAACGGTATCTTGCTTGCTATTACCAATCCAGTAGATGCAATTACTAATATGTATCAGGAATTAACTGGCTTGCCGCGTAAGCATGTCATTGGCACCGGTACTCTTTTAGACACAGCCCGCATGAAACGTGCTGTTGGTGAACTCATGAATGTCGATCCTCGTTCAGTGGAAGGCTTTAACTTGGGCGAACATGGCAATTCACAATTTACTGCTTGGTCAACAGTCAAGGTTTTAGAAAAGCCAGTTACCGAAGTAGCTAAAGCAAAGCACTTAAAGCTTGAAGACTTAAATGACGAGATTAAGTTTGGTGGTCAAACAGTATACAAGGGTAAGCAATATACTAACTATGGAATTTCAGCAGCTGTGACTCGTTTGGTAGAAACTATTCAAAGCGATGCTCATACTGAAATGCCAGTTTCAAATTATCAGGAAAAATATGGTACTTACTTATCTTATCCTGCAATTGTTGGTCGTGACGGTATTATCCAAACTGTTGAGTTGACACTGACAGATGAAGAGGAAAAGAAATTACAGGCTTCTGCTGCAACAATTAAAGAAAAAGCCAATAAGTAATGAAATAAGTCCCAGGAGTTATTTATCTTCTGGGACTATTTTTGATTTATTTATTAAAAATTATGGTCAAAATAGTCAACATTTTTATATTATTTTTAAAATTATAATGAATTCTGTGGTTATAAGGGGTATTCTTATAGTAATAACAGGTTTCAAGGAGAAAGAATATGAAAAAAAAAATAGATGACTATATTCTGGGTCTCGATATCGGGACCAATTCTTGCGGCTGGGCCGTGACAGATAAGAAAAATAACTTATTAAAACTTAGGGGAAAAACTGCAATAGGTTCACACTTATTTGAGGAAGGACATACTGCGGCTGATCGTCGCGGTTTTAGAACTACCAGAAGACGCCTTAAGCGCAGAAAGTGGCGCTTAAGACTTTTGGAAGAGATTTTTGCGGAACCGATGGCTGAAGTGGATCCAGGCTTTTTTGTGCGCCTGCATCAGTCATGGGTGTCACCATTAGATAAAAGCAGAAAAAAGTACCAGGCAATTGTATTTCCAACAGCTAAGGAAGATCATGATTTTTATCAAAAATATCCGACCATCTATCACTTACGTGATGCGCTAATGACACAAGATCGTCAATTTGATTTACGTGAAATATTTTTAGCTATCCACCACATCGTTAAGTATCGTGGTAATTTTTTGCAGGATACAGCTGTTAAAGACTTTGAAGCTTCCAAAATTGAAGTCGGCCCGATTTTAACAAATATCAATAATGCTTTTGCGGATAAGATAATTGAAGATCAAGATCCGATTGAATTAAATGTGGCAAACTCTGCGGATATTGAAGCTGTTATTCGCGGCAAAGATAAAGACAAAACCGTTTATAAGATGGACAAGGTCAAGAAAATTGCCAAACTATTAACCGATTCAACTGCCAAAGAAGAGAAAAATGTGGCCAAGCAGATTGCTAACGCCATCATGGGTTACAAAACTCAATTTGAAACTATCTTAGGCAAAGAAATCGATAAAAGCGACAAGGCGCAATGGGAATTTAAACTTTCGGATGCGGATGCCGATGATAAGCTGGATGCCTTACTGCCGGATCTTGATGAAAATGATCAGACTATTGTCGCTGAAATTCAAAAATTGTTTAGCGCGATTACATTAAGTACCATTGTTGATGAAAACAAGAGTTTATCACAATCTATGGTAGAAAAATATAATAAACATCATCAAGATTACAAATTGTTAAAAGCGTATATCGACACTTTGCAGGATCGCAGTATAGCTAAAAAGTTACTTTTAGCCTATGATCTATACGTTAATAATCGTCATGGTCATTTGCTAGAAGCTAAGACTGAATTTAAGCAGGATGGCACTTTAACTAAAGAAGATTTTTATAAAACGGTTAAAGATAGTCTGGATGAATCTGAACTCGCTCGCAAGATTGCGCAAGAAATAGCTGCAGATAACTTTATGCCTAAACAGCGGACGAATAGTAATGGTGTAATTCCGTTTCAGCTGCATCAAATCGAACTGGATAAGATTATTGCTAATCAAAGTAAGTATTACCCCTTCTTAGCTGCAGAAAATCCGGTAGAAGATCATCGTAAACAAGCACCATACAAATTGGATGAACTGGTCAGATTCAGAGTGCCTTATTATGTGGGTCCAATGATTACAGCTGATGAACAGGAAAAGACTTCCGGTAAGAGCTTTGCTTGGATGGTCAGAAAAGAGCAGGGTCAAATTACCCCGTGGAATTTTGAGCAAAAAGTAGATCGTCAAGAATCTGCCAACAAGTTTATTAAGCGGATGACTATCAAGGATACCTATCTTTTAGGTGAAGATGTTTTACCTGCAAATAGTTTGCTTTATCAAAGATTTGAAGTTCTGAACGAACTTAACAATATTAGAGTTAATGGCAGCAGAATCAGTGTTGAATTAAAACAACAGATTTTCAATGACCTCTTTGAGGAAAAGAAAACTGTGACAGAAAAAGCTCTAATCAGCTATTTGAAACAAAATCTCCATTTACCAACTGTAGAAATTAAGGGATTGGCGGATCCAACTAAATTTAATTCAAGTCTGGCAAGTTATTACCATCTCAAAAATTTACATGTCTTTGATAAAGAATTAGCAGACCCACAATATCAAAAAGAATTTGAAAAAATAATTGAGTACTCGTCTATCTTTGAAGATAAAAAAATTTTTCAAGATAAATTGCATGCTGAATTTAAATGGTTAACACCTGAACAGTTTAAAGCTATTTCAACTTGGCGCTTGCAAGGCTGGGGTAGATTATCACGTAAGCTCCTTGTTGAATTGCATGATACAAATGGTCAAAACATTATGGAACAACTGTGGGATAGCCAAAAGAACTTCATGCAAATTGTGACTCAACCAGATTTTAAAGAAGCAATTGCTAAAGAAAACCAAAATGTTACTCAAGCAAATGGTGTTGAAGAGATTTTGGCTGACGCCTATACTTCTCCAGCTAACAAAAAAGCTATAAGGCAGGTCGTCAAAGTAGTAGCTGATGTTGTAAAAGCAGCAGGTGGCAAGAAACCTGCACAATTTGCGATTGAATTTACACGCGAACCTGATAAAAATCCACAGTTGTCGCATATTCGTGGCACTAAATTACTCAAAGCATATCAGGAAACTGCTGGCGAACTAGTGGATCAGAAGTTAACTGATAGCTTAAAGGAAGCGATGACCAGCCGTAAATTGCTAAAAGATAAGTACTTTTTATACTTTATGCAGGCTGGAAGGGATGCCTATACGGGTCAAAAAATTAATATTGATGAAGTATCGACAAATTATCAGATTGATCATATTTTGCCACAGTCATTTATTAAAGATGATTCCTTTGATAACAGAGTATTAACTGCTACTCCGTTAAATGCAGAAAAATCGGATGATGTGCCTTACAAGCGCTTTGCCAATAATTACGTTTCAGACCTGAAGATGACAGTAGGTGAAATGTGGAAACACTGGCAGAAGGATGGCATTATTAATAAGCATAAGCTAGGTGATTTGCTACTTGATCCAGATAGATTAAATAAATTTCAAAAATCTGGGTTTATTAACAGACAGTTGGTAGAAACAAGTCAAATAGTCAAATTAGTGTCAGTTATTTTGCAAAATAAATATCCAGATTCAGAGATTATTACGGTTAAAGCCGGAGACAACTCGGCTTTGCGTCAACGGCTAAACTTGTATAAGAGTCGTGAAGTGAACGACTATCACCATGCCATTGATGCCTACCTCTCAATTATTTGTGGAAACTTTTTGTATCAGGTTTATCCTAAGTATCGTCCATACTTTGTTTATGGCAAGTATAAAAAGTTCAGTAAAAATCCGGACTTGCAGAAGGAAGTTATTAAACACTTCAAGGGCTTTACGTTTATGTGGCCATTATTGCAAAAGGATAATTCTGAGCGTAAAGCTCCAGAAGAAATTAAAGAAAATAATAGTGATCGAATTGTTTTTTGCAAGCATCCAGATATTTTTGATAAATTACGTAAAGCATACAATTATAAGTACATGCTGGTTTCAAGAGAAACCACAACCGAAAACAGCAGTATGTTTAAAATGACTGTTTATCCTCGGGGAGATCGTGACCGCAAGAAGACCAGACAGTTAATTCCAAAAGGACACGGACTTGACCCGAAAATTTATGGCGGTTATAGCGGTAACACTGATGCATATATGGTAATTGTCAAGATTGATAAGGCAAAAGAATCTATTTATAAAGTTATTGGCGTTCCGATGCGCGCTCTTGCAAGTTTAAACCAAGCTAAAAAACAAGGAAATTATAACGAAGAACTCCACAAAGTACTTGAGCCGCAGATTATGTTTGATAACAAAGGTAAACCTAAACGTGGTGTTGACGGCTTTAGGGTAGTAAAAGATCACGTCCACTTTAAGCAAGTCGTTTTGGATGGTAACAAAAAATTTATGCTGTATTCTGCTCAATACGAAGCGAATGCTAAGCAACTAACTCTTTCCCAAGAGACTATGAGAATAGTAACGGACAACTTGAAAAAGGGTGAAGATCAAGATCAATTATTAGTAAAAGCGTACGATGAGATTTTGCAAAAAATTGATAGATATTTACCACTTTTTGATATAAAAGGATTCAGAAAGAGTCTACATACGGGTAGGGAAAAATTTATTAATTTTTCAACTATTGATAAGAAAACTACTTTGAGCAATATTCTAAATGGCTTACATGATAATATGGTGATTGTAGACATGAAATACTTCGGAATTAAGACTCCTTTTGGTAAAATGCAATTAAGTGCTGGCATAACTTTGTCATCTGATGCTGTATTAATTTACCAGTCACCAACTGGACTTTTTGAAAAACGGGTTAAGATAGCCAATTTATAAAATAAAATAGGGAATTGAAATAATCCGATTCCCTATTTTTATGTATAAAAAAAGCCTCTGCTATAGAGCCTGAGGCGTGACGATAATAAATACCGCGTTAAAACTTAGTATCGAAGATACTTTGTTTGATTTTAAATCTGATTGTTAGATCAATAATGATTAGATCGTTGGTAGCTAACCAACGACTATAGTATAACATTTATTTTTAAAAATACAAGGAGGAAATATGGGATGGAGATCGGTAATCATCACGCAGCATGCTAAGTTGACTTATTCAATGCAAATGATGATTGTACAAACTCGTGATGGAATAAATCAAATTCCAATTGAGGATATTAATTTATTGCTTGTTTCAACTACACAGGCAGTGATAACTAGTGCACTTATTAGTAAGTTGGCGCAGAATCAAGCCAAAATTATATTTGTTGATGAAAAAGACAATCCAGTTGTTGAAACAGCTGTTTATTATCCGGGAGCAAGAAATATAGCTAAGTTAAAGGAGCAGTTTAATTGGGATGAGCATTTAAAAGAATTATTGTGGACAAAGATTGTTAGTCAAAAGATCAAAAATCAGATTGCAGTTTTAGAAAATTATCATTTGGCTAAAGATGATGTTCAAAATGAACTGGATCAGTTGGAAATTAATGATGAAAGTAACCGTGAGGCAATTGCAGCGCGTAAATACTTTATGCTTTTATTCGATAAAAATTTTGTTAGACGTGATACTAGTGCGGTCAATGCAGCATTAGATTATGGTTATGCTATTTTGCTTTCTAGTTTTAACCGTGAAATTGTAATGAATGGCTATCTGACATATTTTGGTATTCACCACTGTTCGCAAGAAAACCAGTTTAATTTAGCTTCGGATCTAATGGAACCATTTAGACCATTTGTTGATTATTGGGTTAAGGCTCATGAAAGAATTAAAGAACTAACGCCTGATATTAAGTATGGTTTAGTTGAACTTTTAAGTTTAGAAATAAAGTTTAATGGTAAAAGTACTCTTTTAACAAATGCTATTACGGTTTATACGAGAGAATGTTTAAAGTTTCTGAGTGGAGAAAGGAAAGAATTGCCGGAAATGGAGATGAGTTTAACTAATGAGGTACCGAATAATGCGCTTAATGATAATGTTTGATTTACCAACAGAAACGGCTGAAGAACGAAAAGAATATCGCCAATTTCATAAAAAGTTGATTAATGAAGGTTTTCTGATGGTTCAATTTTCAGTATACGTGCGCGTCTGTGTTACTAGACAAACCGCTAAATTCTTAGAAAATCGTATTAGAAAATTTTTGCCTCGCGGAGGACTAGTGCAATCGCTTATGGTAACAGAAAAGCAATATAATGACATGCATTTTTTAGTTGGAAAGCCAATTGATGATGTGCGTAATACTTCAGATAGGACGGTAATTTTATGATTTTAACCTATGCGACCCATAAAAAATGGGAATTTAAAGATGCAGGAATAAAAATTATTGGATTGCAAAGCCCAATTGCATACCGTGATATAATTCAAGGTTTTCAAGGAAAAAACAAGATGTTAATTTGTTCAGAAGATGATTATAGTCCCCTTGATGTAAGTAAAACTTTTGATTTTATTGGCGATCCACTACTTAGTGGTGATATTACCAAAAAGTATATGCCTCATATTGTAAGTAGTTACCTAAAAAATTTAGACGAAGAAAATCGTAATAAGGTAATGAAGTCTTTTTATAATTTAGAGTCAACTTTGCAGGATTCACTTTTACTTGAAGATTTACCTTTAGCAATTAATTTTGATGAAGACTTAAAAAAGTTGCTTAAATTTACAGAAATTCATTTTGATGAATCAATGCTGCTCAGTACATATGGTATAATAGAAACAGTTTTAAAAATTCACCAGACGTGTAATTTAAAATCAATTCCTGTTATTTGTAATGTAGCTCATTACTTGGAAGAACAGGAATGGCAAGAGCTAGCTAGTCTTGTCACAGAAATGAATTTAATTTTGATTGTAATTGAATTCACGATGAAAGAAAATTTGACAGTATCTAAAGACATACCTTTTTACTATATCGATAAGGATCTAATCGATTGGTACTAGCAAAAATTAAAATCAGATTATAAAATATCGGTTTTAGATGATTGTTAGATCAATGATGATTAGAACCATGAAGTCCGGTAGAGAGCCTGCTGCTTCGTTTTAGATGATTGTTAGATCAATGATGATTAGAACATTTAGTACACAAAAAAGCCCGACGGTAATGTTTTAGATGATTGTTAGATCAATGATGATTAGAACCTATTTCGACTTTGTTTAACACAAAGATGGGTTTTAGATGATTGTTAGATCAATGATGATTAGAACAGATGAAGTCACAGGAGCCTAAAACTATTAGTTTTAGATGATTGTTAGATCAATGATGATTAGAACAAAAAATCAGAAAAACATTCCATGAAATGCGTTTTAGATGATTGTTAGATCAATGATGATTAGAACTAGGTATGGCATATGGTGGTCTCATCCCTGGTTTTAGATGATTGTTAGATCAATGATGATTAGAACAGAATGAAATAATCGATTGGTTAACCGGGTGTTTTAGATGATTGTTAGATCAATGATGATTAGAACTTGGTTATTAATCAACCGCAAAAAGCTCCAGTTTTAGATGATTGTTAGATCAATGATGATTAGAACGCAAATATAACGAAAGAAACAGCTGAAGGCGTTTTAGATGATTGTTAGATCAATGATGATTAGAACACAGTACAATGATGCATTGATAATTCACGCGTTTTAGATGATTGTTAGATCAATGATGATTAGAACTTCAATATATAATTCTACTGAGTTAGTAACGTTTTAGATGATTGTTAGATCAATGATGATTAGAACTTAGCAAATGGTAAAGAAGTTAATTATTTAGTTTTAGATGATTGTTAGATCAATGATGATTAGAACTTTAGCATGTCAAAATATGTTTTACCGTCAGTTTTAGATGATTGTTAGATCAATGATGATTAGAACAAATGTTAAAAAGCCGTGGCGGCAAAGATAGTTTTAGATGATTGTTAGATCAATGATGATTAGAACCCTTTTACCGTAAGAAGCAAGAGGCACTGTGTTTTAGATGATTGTTAGATCAATGATGATTAGAACATAAATTGTAAAACAGCTGAACCACCGGACGTTTTAGATGATTGTTAGATCAATGATGATTAGAACACAAATTTGTCGCTTATTTGCTGTACATTTGTTTTAGATGATTGTTAGATCAATGATGATTAGAACGATAATTTAGTTTTAGTTGCCAAGGATTAGGTTTTAGATGATTGTTAGATCAATGATGATTAGAACTCAGCAACAGTAGTAATGATAATAAAGCACGTTTTAGATGATTGTTAGATCAATGATGATTAGAACGTATGAAAAAATGGCAGGGCTTCATGTTGAGTTTTAGATGATTGTTAGATCAATGATGATTAGAACCTTTTGCATTCAAGACTTGAATATGATCTTGTTTTAGAAGATTGTTAGATCAATGATAATTAAAAGCATGCTTAGAAATCAAGGCAAGATTAACAATCATCTAGTTGACTATTACTGCAAATTAAAAGAGCCACCTTATTCCAAAAAGGATTTGGTAGCTCAAATAGCCTGTGTTAACCATTTAAATCGTACAATCATGTATTTGGCTCACACAAATCAAAGCTATGATTATCAACAAGCTGTACATTAATAAGGGTTATCTGTTAAACAAATATTTAACTTGCAAAAAGGCGCTTTTTTGAAGTATCTTTAGTATACCAATTTTTAGATCTTTTTGATACTTGACATTCTATAAGAACTCCTGCTGATAATGAAAAAATAAGTAGTAACAGATAATAAATCTGCTAATTAATCACACATGATAATAACAACAAAGTAGTCAGGCATATTTTATTTCCTTATATGTGACTTCCACTATGCAGATATAAACTAAACTCCCATTAAAAAGGTAAGCTTATTCATATGAAAAACATACTAAAAAGTAGAAACAACAGACTATATCTTCTATCAGTAATTACTGATAACTTTGGCAGTGCGTTAATGACCTTTGTGTTACCATTGATGGTACTTGATATCACTAAAAATGGCATTCATTTGTCAATAATTTCTATAATTCAAACACTGCCTTTTTTGGTTCTTGGTCTTCCTGCAGGCGCGCTCACAGATAAATTCGATGTCAAAAAAATTCTAATTTTCAGTGATTTAATCCGACTTATCAGTTATCTAGTTTTTGCTACTGCGATTGCATTGCACTTAACAACAGAGTGTATAATTTTTGTTATCTATGCAGTTTCACTCGTTGTCAGCGTCACCAATACACTTAATACAGTATCAGAAATTACCTTTGTTTCTTTTTTGGTTGAAAAGAAAGATTTCTCTGAATTAAACAGTCTGGTTTATGGCATACAATATGCAGCTAATTTCGCACTGCCTATCGTAGGCGGCGTCTTATATCAATTTGTTTCGCAAAGTATTTTAATTCTTATTTGTGCCGTTTTCTATTTAATTAGTCTTTTACTGGAAAAAATGATAAATCTGCGGTCCCAGAACACTTCCTTTACTGGAGTAGCAGACCTGAAGCCAGCACTTAAAACAGTAAAAATGGATATAAAAGAGGGCTTGAATTATACTCTTAGTCTTCACTCTGTTTTATATCCATTAATACTGGCCGCACTAGTTAATATTGCTTCAGCAAATTTTGATAACGATAGTCTCATAATATTACGCACGCAAATAGGCCTTTCCTCTGGAAATATCGGAATTGTTTCCGCAATTGCAGCTATTAGTGCCTTAATAGGTACTTTGGTTGTTAATTGGTTAAATAAACGAGTTGGTTTTAATTTGTTGTTTACACTGTTAATTTTTACAGGCGCTCTTTTTCGTGCTGTTTTTGCCTTGTCTAAGAACGTATTGGTATTAGTTTTAGCTATTGCAGTTATTGCAATTATTGAATCCATCATCAATATTAGTATAATCACGAATAGGCAACAGCAAGTTGAGCAAAAATATCTGGGTCGAGTTACAAGTATCTATAAAACATTATTAATCGGAGTAAATTCTTTAGGTTATCTTTTAGGAGGGCTTATTGCTAAGAAAATTGGTTCAAGATGTGGCGTAGGGGTTGCTGCGATTGCACTCTTGGCAGTCACAGCGATTAGCGCTTATCTGTTTGCGCCATCAAAGAAACGTAATGAGTAAAACTGAATAAAAAATTGTTAAGCCGCTCTTTTGAGCTAATCATATCCATAAAGAGAATGTAACCATTCGCAGTTAGGACAAATTACTAGGATAAATATTAATCATGAGCAGTTTTTGACCATGATTCATCTCCAGACATAGCCCGTATTATAGCTTTATACGGTACTATTGCCAGAGACCATCTATAGACATCAAACATGATAATGATTCTGACCAAATAAGAGAATCTTAATGGGAAGTCAAGCCTGGCTTGTCGCCATTGTTTTATAATTAACAAAATGTTTGTCAAGACTTCAATGAAAAGCAAACCGCCAATAACTGCTAAACTAGCCCAGACGTTAGTTTTCATATAAATTAGTAATATTATTAGTGAAATTCCTGCGGCCGGCGTAACTAAAAGGGAAATTGCGGGAATAGTCAAAAACGCTATTACAAAGACTTTAAACATTGATGGAATGGCAGATGATTTAATTATCTGCTTGCCATATTTGTTCAAGCATTGAAATCCGCCCTGGCACCAACGTGTGCGCTGGCGAACTAACTTCTTATATCCAGTAACGCCTTCTTGTGCAATACTTACTTTATTTATAAAAGTACCACGATAGCCTTTAAATAGACCTTTTATTGAAAATTCGCAATCTTCGAGTAGTGATGATGACCAACCAACGTCATTAGTCATTTTTAAAGTCATAAATTGGCCATTACCTGAAGCTAAAGATGAGCCCCAGCTAGTTCTTGCCATTTGTAAAAGAGAATTATAAACGGTGAATTCGAAATTTTGCATCACCGCAATATTTTGTTTCAAATTGTAAATATTCACGCGTGTTTGCACTAAATCATAGTGGGAATGATTAAAGGCATATACAACTTCCTTTAAGTACTTTTTTCCTGGAATACTGTCAGCATCGATAACACCAATAATTGTTTTGTCTTCGGGGTAGTTCATCTTAGCAATGCGCTTGACTGTATATTCTAGTGCTGGCCCCTTTCCTTGTTGCGCATTAGGTTTAGTGCGATGTACAACCATGACATCAGGATGGTAGGCATACTTTTGCAGTAGAGTAGTGGTCCCATCGCTTGAATCATCATCAATAAATACCAGCTTAAGTTTGATAAAATCGTCACATTGTTTTTGTACATCTAATAATTTTGGTATATTTTTGCTTAGAGTTTGAAATTCATTCATCGCAGGGATTAACAAAAACATAGTATCAAAATCGCGGCAGCGCTCGCCATACCTATCCTGTCGAACACGACTGCTAAATGTCAGACACAGCGTCCAGATTAGATCCAAAATGTATGAACAGCCACCTATAATTAGTATAATGTCTATAAATAATTTCAATTTGATGGTCTCCGGTTATTTCTCCATAATTCTAAATATATTTCAGATTTATAATAGCATTAATCGATATATACATAAAATATATAAGTGTTTAATTATTAGTTAAATATTTATATTTAAATACGCATACACCTATAAGCACTGCTTTAATAGCATTAAATTTAAGGATTTAAAAGATAAAAATACTAATTAATTAAATTAATTTTATTTATTTATTAATATTAATAGTATAAGATGTAAAGTTATTTTAGTGCTAATTTAGTAAATTGAATATTTTGGAGGGAATGTTATTTTTATATCCACAATTCATAAGTAGTTAGGATTCGGGTTGTCTGTTCAAACTATAATTTTTGTCCTTGCTGTAATTTTAACGAGTAAAACAACAAATAAAAAAACAAGCAGTTATCTGCTTGTCTGAAATTTTTGCCTGAAAAATAATATTATTCTCCTTTAAAGGTGTTTTCTTCTACTTGACGAATAAAGTCAGCTAAATGTTTGTAATAAACAGCAGGATTATCAACCATGTGGTGGTGACCGCCATCAGGAGTTGTTACTAGGCGAGAATTAGGAATCTCTTTTTGCATAATTTTGGCGGTGGCAATCGGCATTGTTTCATTTTCACCAAAGGTTAGCAGTGTCGGCACCTTAATGTTTTTAAGTTGATCCCTAAAATGCCAGTCTTTTAGTTTTCCGGTAATTACAAATTCATTGTCACCTTGAAATGCCTGGTAAACGGCAGTACCGCCAATATCTTTTAGATGGTATAGCTTAGACGGTTGTTTACGATCAACGAAGTTAATGTTTAGAATATTAACGTCTTCTTGATAGCGTTCATTGTCGTAATCATTATTCTTTTCGCATTCATGCATAAAGTCAATTTCGGTTTGGGGCAAAACTTCTTGGCGCCGGCGATTAACGGCTTTAACGTAGTCATCAATATCATCAACCATTGAAGAAATAATTGCGCCTTTTAAATGTTGACCGTATTTGACGGCGTATTCTTGGACTAGAAGGCCACCCCAGCTTTGACCGATGAGGTAAAAATTGTCTAAACCTAACTTTTGCCGTACCTCATCAACTTCATCTAGGAAATACTCATAGGTCAAATATTTTTTAGCAATAGCAGGGTCAGAATAATCAGGTTGATCAGAATAAAGAGAACCCAATTGATCATACATAGTTACTTGTACGTCCAACCCCTGTTTTTTCAGTTGTTCAGCAGTGTCCTCCCAGTATTCATGATTACCTCCAGGGCCACCGTGTAAAGCCAATAAATGGATATTTCCGTGGCCTTGAGTGTTCGTCCACAAATGATATCCATTATCTAATGTAATAATCTTTGTCCCAGTTTGCATAATTCTCTCCTTTAAACTTTATCTATTACTATCTATTTTAGCTCATTATGATAGAAAGAAAAATAAATCTCAGATAAAGGATAATTTAAAAAGATGCCTAAAAATAAGCGCTTCCGTGATACAATTGGTTTACTATTGTAAATAATGATAAAGGAGAATGAAAAATGGCTGAACCCAAATGGTTAAAAGACATGAACTCTGATGAATATTTAAAAGAAGACTTTGATGCTACAGGCAAAAGCCGTTATACAGTAGAGGGGCTAAAAAAAGAAGATCCAGATTGGCTTGATAAAGCAGCAGAAAAGACCCAAGCTGCCACAGGAGACGATTATGTTAAGCTTGACAGTGGATTATTAACAGTCAATCAAATTAACTGGATGTTGCGTAACACAATTGGCGAACTAACTTTTGTAGATGATAATAACCAATTCTTATGGTATAACCGGCCGGTTGATCCTAACGCCAAGATGAAGGCTAAGAGAGTTCCCGCACAAGTAGGAAATACCATGGGAGAAGTTCATCCTGATGTTCGCGATGTCATTCCCGAAGCTAAAAAAGTTGTTCATGCTTTGCGAACCAAAGAAGGCGGACACGACGCTGTTTATATGCCTGTACCAACGGGAAACCTTAAGCAACTTGTTTTACATTATTACAAGCGTGTTGAAGACGATGAAGGTAATTATGCTGGTATTTACGAATGGGTGCAGGACCTATATCCGCTGGTAAAATATTTCTGTGAAACAACCGGACAAAAGTTGGTAGTTGATCCTGATGCTACAACGGGAGCTACATACAGGCGTAATTCTGATCCTGATGCTCAAACTGGAGCTTCAACTAAAGCTGAAGCAGCCGCTGCAGAAGAAAAGGTCAAAAAAGACACTGAGCCGGACACAGCAACAGGTGCATCCCAAAACTAAGTTTAAATTAAATATTTATAAGTAGTAGTTAGACAGGTTCTAACTACTTTTTTGTTATACTGATAATATATAGGCTTATAAACACAGTTTAAGTAAGCTGACAGGGAGGAAGCGAACACTTTTAGCTATATTTGGTAATGTTTAATTTAGTTAATATGTGATTTTGCTATTGCTATTAACTTATAAAAACTAGAATAAATTATTTTTGATAGAGGTAATTATGTTATGACTTTTTACACACTTAAATATATTGAGCAAAATCAAAATACAAGTAAAACCATTCTCTACATCCTGATTGCAATTGCGGCTTTAACAATGATCGCGTTCACAGTTTTGTATCTCAGGCACAGATTCGATACCCGCTACCGTGATTTGGGGATCATTGCACTCTTATTTTTACTTTTATTTATGGGCACACAATACGAAAAATACGTGCAAACAAACGTAGTGAAATCTCAGTCTGAGCAAATTGCACCATTTATAAAATCAGTTGCTAAAGACCACAAAGTACCGGTTTCAGATGTGATGGTCAGTTCTACTACACTGCAAAACGGTTTAATCGTCAGGGTTGACTCAAAAGATATTGACTATCAGCTGGAATTAAATGATGACAACAATTCATATTCTTTAAAGCAGGCTCATGTGATTAACCACACGGTCGACATAAAGAATTAGGAGGAAATAATAATGAATTATACGCAGCTTTTTATTAAATTCGTATTAGGTGTGTTAACTTTAATTTTTCAAATAAATGTGTTTGGCAAAAGCAACATCGCTCCCACGACTGCTTTGGATCAACTGCAAAACTATGTTCTAGGTGGTATTATCGGTGGCGTTATCTACAATGCCAACATTTCCGTCTTGCAATTCCTGCTCGTTTTGATCGTTTGGACTCTGGTGGTCTTTATCTTGAAATTTGCGCGGGAGCACAGCAACTTTATTCGCGGCCTGATTGATGGCAAACCAATTCAAATAGTTAAAAACGGACAGGTTTTACCACGTAATTGCTTGTCTGCTGGGCTGTCAGCTAATGAATTAATGTTCAAATTACGCAGTCAGGGTATTTATTCTGTTGATCAGGTGAAAAACTGCATCTTTGAAAAGAACGGTCAACTAACGGTTATTAAGAAAGATGAGAAAAATGTCCGTTTTCCTTTAATTAATGATGGTCAAATTAACCAAGATGTGCTTGAATCTATTAATAAGGATGAAAATTGGTTAAAAGAGCAGCTCAAACAAGCCGGCTATAATGACCCTAGTGATGTTTTCTTAGGAGAATTTGAAGATGGTCAGGTTTCGTTTACTGGCTACAATCAAAAATAGGAAAGAGAATTAAATGGAAAATTTAAATAAGGCAAAGCAGTTAGTCCAAGAGGCGGAAGCTGTGGTTGTAGTTGCTGGTAATGGTTTGGCAAAAGTTGAGGGACTTGATCTTTTAGGTCAAGCAGATTTTGAACGTGATTTTCCCAGCATTGTCCAAAAACACGATGTTCATTCAGTCGGATATGCACTGGATCAACATATTCCTTCATGGTCTGAAAAATGGCAACTGTGGTCAAGCCTTATTCAAAAATACTCCTTTGATTACCGCCCAAGTAGTACATTAAAAAATCTGTTGCAACTAATTAGTCATAGACAGTATTTTGTTGCTACCTCAGCATTTGGCCACTTTTTCGAAACTGCCGGTTTTAACGAAAACCGCATTTTTAACGCATTTGGCGATTGGACTAAAGCACAATGTGCGAGTGGGATTAATCATGGTCTTTCAAACATTCAGACTGCCGCTGAAAAAATTATTGCGGCCAAGCCAGGTACTGATCTAGCAAAATTAGTACCAAAATGTGAGGTATGTGGTCAGCCATTGGAAATTCATCTGCCGCTTAATGACCATTTTTATCCCGACACTGTTGCCAATTCCCGTTTTCGCTGGTTTTTAACAGGTAATGAAGAGAAAAAGACTGTCTTTTTGGAATTGGGAGTTGATGAAACCAGTCCGCAACTGCGCGAACCAATTGAACATTTGGTTGCAGAATATCCGCAATGGTCTTATGTCGCTGCAGATTATCCGCAGGAGACGTTGTTACCTGAAATTCAAGAGCGCAGTGCCGGTACAAATGCAGATGCAGTTAGTTTAATTAATAATCTTGTAACGGAGTAACTGATTCTCAATGAGTATTTATGTAAAAAATGGCGTGCTCCATGTTTCTGGCGTTCAGAATAAAATCCGGGGCAAAGGGCAGGAATGGCCCGACTTTATTTCCGACTATACTATGCTGGATATCGAAACCACAGGTTTAAATCCCTACCGTGATCATGTAACCGAAATGGGTGCAGTTAAAGTCCGCAATAACAAAGTAGTGGCTGAGTTTAGCCAATTGGTTGTTTATCCGCGATCGAACCGGGTATCCAGTTTTATTACCAAGCTAAATGGCATTACTGAAGAGCTGCTTCTTAAAGAGGGAATACCGGTAAAAGAGGCAATGACAGCTTTTCGCTCATTTATTGGCGCGGATATTATCATTGGCTATAACGTCAATTTTGACTTAAATTTTTTATATGATTTAGCGCAAAAGTTTCATTTGACAGAATTAAATAACGACTATGTCGATGTGTTGCGTTTGGCTCGTGTTTACTATCCCATGCAACATAATCGGCTGCTTGACTGCATTCAGCGAGCTGGTATTGCCCAAGTTGAGCAGCACCACGGCTTAGATGATTCCCTTGATACTAAAAAGGTTTATGATGATTTTCGCCAGCATTTTACACCTGCGCTTTTGCAAGAAGCACAAGGCAAGCTCAAAAACCTGGATTTACTCCAAAAAGAACTGGAAGTTTGGGAATTGGGCTTTCGCAATCCGGTAAATAACAAAAAAATTGCCTTCGCTCCTGAAGTAGAGGTGAATAGCGCAGAAGCCGCGCAAATGGTAAATAATATGAACGGTCTAGCTCAGACTGGTGTTAAGGCAGATACAGACTATTTAATTATGAGTGATGACGGCTTTTTTAGTAAAACTAATCCGGAAACTCTCAAGGCCAAGGAATATAACCGTGCTGGCAGCAAGATTAAGCGGCTGTCTGAAAGTTATTTTTTAAATATGCTTGATGAATGGGCCAGAAGTTAGAATTTAAGCAAGGAGATTGGTCAACCTTGCTTTTTTATTATTTCCTGTTGCAAACAACAGTTCGATTAGCTATACTTAATTATTATTAACTAAGGAGCAATGTGAATGGCACGCAGGAGGAGCAGACGAAATACTAAGACAACTAACGCGGATTTTTGGGCAATTGTCATTATTATCTTGTTTTTATTCTGGTTTGTTGCAACTAAAGGTGGATCAGATCCAAGTGGCCAGCAAACGAGGGATAGAATAACTCGCAATGACCAGCAAAAGGATAATAAAATAGAAAAAGCTAAACCAGCTGCAAAAGTGTATGGTGGTCTATCCAGCCAGGACTATCAAAAATTGGCTGATTTAGATTTTAAAAGCGGCAGTTCTTCTTATATTACAGTTAATAATGACCATTCAACTTTAATTAAAAATGCCTGGCGCGTTAACCGGGTAATATATTCTGATTTGGACAGCTTAAACCGTACTTCCCACTCCAATACTGCATTTTTGCAAAAGCGTAATGTAGCCAATGATAGCTTAAGAGAGCGGCAGTTTATCGAACCAACAGGTTGGCATTATAACCGGCGCAATGGTACCCAAATTTATAATCGCGGCCACCTCATAGCTTATTCTGTTTCGGCAGGTATTGATTTTGACGGCAATTTTAATCCGCGTAATCTTTCTGGTGACCAAAATAATCCAAAAAATCTGTTCACCCAGTCTGCTTTTTCAAATCAGAGGATTCAGACAATGTTTGAAAGTCGTATTCGTGTGGCTCTAAGGCAGAATAAAAAAGTAATTTACCAGGCCACACCCATCTTTCGCGGCAATGAATTAATGGCACGGGGGATTAATTTACAGGCTGTGTCAACTGATGGCACACTGGATTTTAACGTTTATTTATTTAACGTCCAGCCAGGCTATTCCTTTAACTATAATAATGGTCGGGCTAAAGTTAATCATGAAATTTATGTGAAAGAAAACTATTAATTTAGCTTTCAAGGCAAAATTACCCCACTAAAAATAGCCAAATGTTCGGATAAATTAATAATTAATATATAAAGAGATTAACTAAAGCGGCAGCAAGTTTTACTGCCGCTTATTCTGTTTGCAGCAAAGTAATTAAAAGAGAACAATAAAAGTTATTTGTTGATAATAATTAGTAATTTGTGCAATAATTACAAATATTTAGCTCTTATGCGGTGGTGTGATAAGAAAATTACGAATTTTAATCAAGCAAATTAGGTTGTGTTCTTAAGCTTTTTATCTTAAAATTAGGAGAGTAGTAAAAGAAGAAATAAAGATGATAGTGGTGCGAGTTAATGGATAACAATAAATTTGTTGAAGTGAAAAACCTGCGGAAAGTTTATGACAACGGTCATGAAGCGATTAAAAATGTTAGTTTTTCTGTTAAAAAGGGCGATTTGGTGTGTCTTTTAGGACCTTCTGGGTGTGGCAAAACAACCATTTTGAATATCTTGGCCGGTTTACTGAATCCCACGGAGGGAGATATTTTATTTAACGGTAAGTCGGTCGTCAAAGTAGCAGCCAAGGACCGCCATATTGGCTACGTTTTTCAAAACTATGCATTATATCCACATATGACTGTTTTGCAAAACGTCATGTTTCCGCTAATTGTAGGGGCTAATAAAAAGCCAAAGGCGGAAGCCAAAAAGATTGCTACCAAATATATGGAGTTAACCCAAATTACTGAATTAGCTGATCAAAAACCTGGTAATTTATCTGGTGGACAGCAACAACGTGTAGCAATTGCACGTGCATTGGTGCAAGAACCCCAAATTTTATTAATGGACGAGCCATTGAGCAATTTGGATGCCAGATTGCGCCTTAAAATTCGCGAAGAAATTCGTTCATTAGTTAAGTCTGTTGGTATTACTACCTTATTTGTTACCCATGATCAAGAAGAAGCATTATCAATCGGAGATAAAATCATTCTCTTTAATGACGGTGTTATTCAACAAGATGATTTAGGGCAAAACTTTTACCTGGAGCCTAATAATTATTTTGTAGCCAATTTTGTTGGCAATCCTGTAATTGATAACTTTAAAATAACTAAAACTGCAAATGAATTAAAGTCAAGCCAATTTACGATTAATCTTGCTAATCTGGAACAGTCCCGTTTTAAACGCGAAATTCCAGATGGTGAGTATATCTTGTCTGTGCGACCCGAAAATATTGTGCCCGATCCTGATGGTCTGTTTGAGACCAAGGTCGACGATATTGAATTAATTGGACGTGAACGTATTTTGAAATTTACATTTGATAATCAGCAAGTCCGTTCACTAATTAATCTGGAGACTCCAATTAAGAGGGGCGATCAAATTAAACTCAAAATGCGATTTAATAGGATATTTCTATTTACGCCTGAAGGAGAGCGAGTTTACTAATGAAGACTAATCAAAAGAAGGCTTGGCTTTTTTTAGCACCAACTATTATCTTTGTCACGTTATTTAGTATTTATCCCATTTTGCGCGCTTTTGGGATGAGCTTTCAGAGTGGCTCGCTAATTGACCTGCGCTGGAACGGCTTTAGCAATTATCAGTATATTTTTAAGGATCCGGAGTTCTGGTTAGCGATTAAAAATACTGTGCTCTATGCCATTATTTCTGTACCAGTTGGTCTAGCTATTTCGATCATGCTGGCGTGGATTATTTTTGACAAAGTAAAACATAAATCATTCTTTGAAACTACGTTTTTTATGCCTTATGTCACCTCGACTATTGCCATTGGGATAGTTTTTCGCTATATCTTTAACGGTGATTACGGTATGTTGAACTTCGTGCTCAGATGTCTGCATTTACCAGCTCCCGACTGGATTGATGATCCGGCAATGTCTTTAACTACGATTATTATTTTCGGAATCTGGTCATCTTTAGCATTTAATATTGTTATATTAATGGGAGCGTTGCGTAATATTGATCCCAATTTTTACACTATAGCGGATATGTTTGGTGCCAGTGGTCGTGACAAGTTTTGGCGGATTACCATGCCCGAACTTGTTCCTACAATAGCTTTTCTGTTGACAATGAATGTTATTGGAGCATTTAAGATTTATACTTCTGTCTATGCCCTCTTTAACGGTCAGGCCGGAGTAGGTAATTCGGGAACGACTGCAGTGTTCTATATTTACAATAAGTTCCAAATTGTCGGTACTCCCGGTGTTGCTATGGCGGCAACAGTAGTCTTATTCCTGATAATTCTGTTTGCGACATTCCTGCAACGTAAGATGATGAAGAAGATAGGAGAATATTAAATGAAACGAATTCGCATTGGGGTTTTATTCAGTTACATTATTTTATTTATCTTTGCCATCATTACCGTTTTTCCTTTTATTTATATGATTTTGGGTGGCTTAATGAGTTTTCAGGAAACCACTTCGATTCCGCCAACTTTGATACCGCACCATTTTGAATGGTCCAACTACGCCAAAGTTTTTGCTCGTGCCCCATTTGGACGCTACTTTGTCAACACGGTTTTAACAGCCAGCGTGACCACGATTGTTAGTTTGTTTAACTCTTTGCTCGGAGCTTTTGCCATGGTGAACCTGCGTTTTAAGGGTAAAGGCTTAATTCAATTAGTACTTTTGTCTTTATTGATGGTGCCAGGTGAAGCAATTATTTTTACCAACTACAACACAATTGCTCATATGGGTTTACTCAACACTTATGTAGGATTGGTTTTGCCATTCTTGACTTCCATTTTCTACATGTATTACTTGCAGAGTTACTTTGGTTCAATTTCGGATACGATTTATAAAGCAGCCATGATTGACGGTGCCAGCGATTGGGATTACATTTGGAAAATTTTAGTTCCGATGTCAAAGGGTGGTTTGTTTACCGTCGGCTTGCTTAGCTTTATTTCTGGCTGGAATTCATTTCTTTGGCCATTGCTGGTTACCAATGAAGATACGATGCGCCTTCTAAATAATGGTTTGTCAGCCTTTGCTTCTGACGCCGGCAGTGAGACGCAATTGCAACTAGCTGCTGCAACTTTAACTGTTTTACCAATTTTAATTTTGTACTTAATCTTTAGAAAGCAGATCATCAAGGGGGTAGTGCGTAATGACCTTAAAGGCTAAAACCACCATCACTTTTTACAACGGCTTAAATACTATTGGCGGGCCAATGATTGAAGTAGCTTATAACAAGTCTCATGTTTTGTTTGACTTGGGTGAAGTCTACAGACCGGAATTGAATCTACCTGATGAAAAATACCAGACTTTAGTTGATAACCAGTTAATTGGGGATGTACCTAACTTTTATGATCCAGAATTAACTGGTAAGGCGCTTGATCATGAACGGTGGGAACACGCTGCTGCTTACATATCGCACCTTCATCTGGATCACAGCAAGGCCATGAATTTTTTGGCACCCGAAATACCTTTATATGCGGGACCATTAACGGCTAAGATGCTGCCGGCTTTAAACGAAAACGGGGACTTTCTGCTCTCAGCTGCTAAGCATGAACCCAGCTATACTCGCCCAATTATTGCGGCTGAGTATCAAAAGCCAATAGCAGTAGGCGATATTACAATGACTGTTTGGCCTAGTGACCACGATGCTTATGGTGCCACTGGCCTTATTGTCAAGACACCTGATTTAGCAATTGCATATACCGGTGACATCCGCTTGCACGGTTATCATCCTGATTGGGTCAAAGAATTTTTGACAGCTGCAAAAGACTGCGACGTTTTAATTACTGAGGCAACCGGCTTTTCTTGGCCGGAAGAAAAGCATGAAGAAAATAGCGCAGAATTTACCGGCCCTAAAAATGAGGATGAGTTAACCGCAGAATTTGTTCAGTTACAAAAAGATAATCCTAACCGGCAAATGACTTTCAATACTTATCCGACCAATGTAGAGCGACTGTTGCGCATTATCTCTGCTTCACCGCGTAAAGTTGTTTTACATGCCGCAAGAGCTCACTTGCTCAAGGAAAGCATTAATCAGGATTTGCCGTATTACTACTTGCCAGGGGAGCAAAAATTCGTTGATCTGAAACCAGAATTGGCTGTTCAATACGAAGAACTGCTAAACGATGATCACGAATTCCTCTGGCAGGCAGTTGCTGATTTTGAACATTTGCAAAAAGGAGGCTTGTATATTCATTCAAATGCTGAGCCGTTAGGAGATTTTGATCCAGCCTATCAGCCATTTTTGCAAAAGTTGGAGAAGCAAAATATTGAAGTTCAAATGTTGCGTTGTTCTGGTCACGCTGACGAAAAAGAACTAAGACAAATTATTGATTGGGTTCAACCACCAACACTAATTCCCGTGCACACATTGCATCCGGAGCTGGTAGAGAACCCTTATGGTAACAGGATTTTACCAAAGCGCAATCAAACAGTTACGCTTTGATTAATCATAAAAATGTTGTTTAGTTTTTATATTTGGGAGGTTTTAACCAAATGAAGTTTAGTAAAAAGTTGGCCGCTGCATTTGCTATTGGCTTAACTCTGGTTGGTACTGCAGCTTGTTCAAATGGCGGAAGCAATTCTAATTCTTCCTCATCTTCAAGTTCAGAAAAAATTGCTAAAGTCAAGAAGACAACCAATATTGTCTTTTGGCATGGTATGACAGGTGTGCAACAAGCTACATTAAAGAAGTTGACACAAGACTTTGAAAGCAAAAATCCTAAGATCAAGGTTAAATTGGAAAATCAAGGTGCTTATAACGACTTGCAAGCTAAAATTAATTCAACTTTGCAGTCACCTAATAACTTGCCCACCATTACTCAGGCCTATCCTGACTGGCTCTTTAATGCTGCCAACAAAAACATGCTGGTTGATTTAAAGCCATACATTAATAGTAAAGAAGTTGGTTGGGGCAGTAGTGAAGCTTCTAATATCAAGAGTGCACTTCTTGATGGTGCTAAGATTAATGGTAAACAATATGGTATTCCTTTCAACAAGTCAATTGAAGTTTTGACCTATAACGCTGATTTGCTTAAGAAATATGGTATTAAAAAGGCCCCAGCCACTATGGATGAATTGAAGAAAGATTCACAAATCATCTACAACAAGAGTAATCATAAAGTCGTTGGTGCTGGTTTTGACTCATTATCAAACTACTACACTTTAGGCATGAAGAATGAAGGCGTTGACTTCTCAAGTAAAATTGACTTTGCTGGCGACACTTCAAAGAAAGTTATTAATTTTTATGCAGATGGCATCAAAGAAGGCTACTTCAGAGTTGCTGGTTCAGAGCACTATTTATCCGGACCATTTGCTAACCAAAAGGTAGCAATGTACATTGGTACTTCTGCTGGTGAAGGCTTTGTTAAACAAGGAGTAGGCAATAAGTTTACTTATGATGTTGCTCCTCGTCCTGGTAAATACACCATGTCACAAGGTACTGACATTTACATGTTTAAGCATGCTTCAGCTGACCAAAAATCTGCTGCATTTACCTACATCAAGTTCTTAACTTCAAAAGCTAGTCAACTTACATGGGCTAATGCAACTGGCTATGTTCCAGTTAATCAAGCTGCTGCCGATTCTGCCGAGTACAAGGACTCTAAGAGGCTTAAGCTGCCAGCTAAACTTGAAGATGCAATGGCTAACCTGTACAGTGTGCCAATTATCAAGGATGCCGGTGCAGCATACGGTAGCTTAAATCCAATTATGCAAAACATTTTAGCTGCTGCACAAAAGAAGCAAAACGTTAATGATGCAATTAAAGCAGGTAAAACAAAATTTGATGCTGCTTGGAAACAATAAAAACTAAATAGCAATTTTTATCATAAAGCTTGTCTTTTTACGGCAAGCTTTTTTGTCCGCAATAAAAGCAAGAGAGTAACTACCTGATAAATGTTCGTAATGTGGTGAACTATATAATTAAATAAAGTAAAATATACAAATAAAGCCGAATTTTTTTGGTTAATTTATTGTAATTAATCTATATTTGCTATACAATTAATGGGAATTAATGCTCACAGTATCACTAGTGAGCGCGTAAAAATGTTCTGGAGGAAAAATAATATTATGAATTTCGGTAAAAAGCTGGCGGCTATAGCAGTCGCGGGCTTGGCTTTAGTTGGAACTTCTGCTTGTTCAAATAACAGTAATTCGTCGTCATCAAGTTCAAGCAAAATTCCTAAAGTAACTAAGAAAACCACAGTTGTCTTTTGGCACGGGATGCAGGGTGCTCAGGAAAAAACTCTGAAAAGTTTAGCTCAGGACTTTGAGAATAAAAATCCTAAAATTAAGATTAAGCTTGAGCAACAAGGTGATTATGATAATCTGCAATCAAAAATTACTTCAACTTTACAATCACCTAAGAATTTGCCAACGATCACTCAGGCATATCCGGGTTGGCTTGAAAGTGCAGCCAAGAATAAGATGCTGGTAGATCTTAAGCCATACATTAGTAATAAAGATGTCGGTTGGGGCAGCGTTGCCGCATCAGGCATTAAACAGGATATGTTGAACAGTGCCCAAATTAAAGGCACCCAATATGGTATTCCATTTAACAAGTCAATTGAAGTTTTAATTTATAACCCCAAGATGTTTAAGGAGTATGGTATCGCCAAAGTGCCTACAACTATGAGTGAGGTTAAAAAGGCAGCGCAAACTATTTACCAAAAGAGTAATCACAAGGTAGTTGGTGCCGGCTTTGATGACTTAGACAACTACTACGTTTTAGGAATGAAAAATCAAGGTGAGAATTTCTCCAGTAAAATTGATTTTACCGGTACTAAATCTAGGAAGTTGCTTAACTACTTTATAAATGGAGAAAAGGCAGGCTACTTCAGAATGCCTGGTTCAGATAAATATCTCTATATTCCATTTACCAACCAAAAATTGGCTATGTTTGTGACCTCTTCTTCAACAGAGACTTGGATTAAACAGGCGGCTAAGAAGGGCTTCACTTATGAAGTTGCAGCTCGTCCAAGTAAGTACACGATGTCGCAAGGGACTGATATTTATATGTTCAGCCACGCCAGTGCTATGCAAAAGGCAGCTGCTTTCAAATTCATGAAATACTTGGCTGCTAAAGACGGACAGATTAAATGGGCAAAAGAAACTGGTTATATTCCAGTTAATGAAGCTGCTACTAAGTCTGACGACTATAAGGCAAACAAGGACTTTAAGCTGCCGGCAAAATTAGAGGATATTCTCAACTCCAATTCACTATACAGCGTTCCTGTAATCAAGGATTCCAGTGCTACATATAGTCAATTGACTCCTATTATGCAATCAATTTTGTCAGCTGCACAAAAGAACCGTAATGTAGAAAAAGCTATTACAACAGGTAAAAACAAATTTGATGCTGCTTGGAAACAATAGTTAAGTGCTAAAATATTAAAAAAACGGGCCGAGGCCTGTTTTTTTATTTGTCGTTTTTCACTTGAATGGTAAGATAATAATGGCATAAGCAAGCTGGTAGGTAATATCAACTAAATATAGCGGCCAGGGGTGAAAAAGTGATTAGAGAGCAAAAGTTTCCGGTGGAAACCAATTATAGATGGTATGACATCAGTAATTTGAGTGAAGAGGACAGCAACAAGCTGCAAGTAGATTTTAATTTCACTCCTGATATGATTACATATATTTCAGACAGACATGAACGACCGCACTATGACTATGATACGCATACGCACATTAATTTGCTTGTTTACGATGTACCTATTTGGCCTACTAAAGCGATTAAGCATTTTACAGCACATCCTGTAACTTTTTTAATATCTGGGCAGAACATCTTTACTTTTCATACGCAATCAACCAGCTATGTCTTTGATGAATTCAATGACACTGCCACACGACGGGAATTATCACTTGCACAAGATGTCACGGAATTATTAATGAAGTTTTTGTTGTATTTATCACAGTATTTTCAACGGGCGGTTACGCAGCTTGATACGGAACGCAACAGTTTGGACCAAAAGCTGTCTGGTGATATTAACAATAAAGATTTAGTGGAGCTGTCCAATATTGAAAAAAGTTTGGTGTATTTATCCAGTTCAATTCAGACTAATTTGATGATGTTGCACAGTTTAAAAATGTCTAAACTAGATTTTACTAAGCCCAGTCGTGAACGTCTTGATGATGTCCTGATTGAATCGAATCAGTCAGCAGAAATGGTGAAAATTTCGCAGCAGGTTACGCAAACCTTATCAGCAACTTCCAATAATATGATGAACAATAACTTGAATGATACTATGAAGTTCCTAACTGTTTGGTCTTTGGTTTTAACTGTTCCGACCATCCTAACTGGTTTTTACGGTATGAATGTCAGTCTTCCAGTTGGTCATAGTTCATCTGACTGGATTGCAATCACCGTGATCACAATTTTTCTGATGGTCTGGCTAATTGTATTAATGAAACGACATCATTTCTTTTAAACTGAGGCATTGATATGAAAAACAAAGTTTTGTTAGGCTCATTAATTTCGGCTTTAATTGCTTTTATGTTATATTCTGCTAACCTCAAAAGAGTGGAGAATAGCAGTTTAAAAATTGTGGGCGAAAAGCAAGAACAAGTTGTGAAAAATAAAAAAGGACAAAAGTCAGTTCGTGAACCCAAAGTTGATAACGTTGAATATCCTAATCATATTAAAATTGCCTCTGGTAGTGAGAAAAAATGGGCAGAAAGTATTGCCCAGGTGATGGGAAAAGAACAGAGTTATCAGGTTTGCGTTCAGGATCTTACTAATAATAAATTTGCCCGCGTTTCTAATACTACTCAACATCATGGGGTAAATTCAATTAGCCATTTATTTTTGTTGATTGCAATGACTTATCAAGAACAACATAGCAAGTCCATTGCCAATAAAGCCATCAAAATAAAAAAAGCTGATCGCGTTAAAGGAGAAAAACTCTTGCAAAAGGGAATTGCTTACAATGCGACTTATTTAAAGCAATTAATGATGCAAGGCGACCAAACAGCGGCTAATGCCCTTCTTCGTACTGTTAAACCCAAAAAGGTAAACGCAGTTATTAAAAAAACAGGTGTTAAGGATACAGCAATAAAAAATAAATTTTCTAAATCACCGGTAGCTTTAACTACTGCTAATGATTTAAACAAAATCATGGTGAGTCTTTACCATGATCAAATTTTAAGCAGACAATACTCCAACCAGGTTTTGGGGACGCTAAACGCTGCTAAAATTAAGCCCAAGATTGTCCGTGATCATAAAGGTCTGATATATGCCATCGGTGACAGTAAAGCAAACGTAGCGCTGGTCCAATCTAATGGCAATGCCTACTGTGTCAGTGTGTGGAGTAGTAATGATCATAATTTTGCTAAATTAGGTAAAGTAGTTGATGGCTTTTTTAAATAACAATATTGATGCGAGCTTTACTAATTCTTTAACTTTTAAGTCCCGTTAACTAAGTGTTTGGGGGCTTTTTTGTTTTTTAAAAAATAATTTACACCTTGTAGATTGTATTCTTCACATTGTAGTGCTATATTATTCACTATGCTGTCAAAAGGAGGGGTGAAAATGATTAAAAAAAGAAGCCTTGATTTAGATAAGGTGATTGCGAAGGCGACGGAGCTGATTGGACGAAAAGGACTTTCCGCGACCACTCTGCCGAACCTAGCTAAGGAGTTAGGCGTTCGTTCGCAGTCACTCTATCACTATGTTTCAGGTCGAAAGCAATTGTTGTCGCTTGTAGGTGCAAGCAGAATTAAAATTTTAGGTAAAAAATTAGTTGATAATTTGATTGGAATTTCAGGTGAAGAGGCTTTACTTAAATTTGCTGATATTGTCCGCGACTTTATTCTGGACGATCCCGCATTAATTAGTATTCTTTATCATTTGAACGAATACAAGAAAGACGATGCTATTACTCAAGAAATTTTAAAGATAATAGCTTTTGCTGACAAACTAAATTTAAGAAGTGACAGCACGGTTTCGCTCCATTCCTTAATTGGGGCAGTATTAGGATACGTTTTCTTAGATGTATCAGATTCTTTTACAGAAGAAACTAGTGAAGAGGCTGACCAGGGTTATCATGAATTAATTATTCAATTGGTTCAGCCCAATAAATTATTGCAAAAAAATAGAAAGGAAAATCAGAGTGCATAAACTAGTAAAAAATCATATTTTTTCGTTAATTGCATGGATTTTAATTTTAATCATTTCTGTTGTGGCTTTGCCGGACGTTACAGGGTTAACCCGTGAGCACTCAAATATTTCCTTACCATCAGATGTTCAAAGTGAAGTTGCAAAGTCAATTCAAAATGACTGGGGTCCTAAACAAAAGGATACCTATCAAATTGCCGTAGTCTTTAATAAGCAAAAAGGTAAATTGACTGCTGATGATAAAGATGCCATTAACGAAACAGTTAGCAGATTAAAAGATGATCAGGATCAATACGGTATCAAAATGGTATTAGGTCCAGACGATAATATTGCTACTAAGAAAAAGCTGCAATCAAAGGATAATACTACTTGGATTATGCAGCTAAACGTGGCCAAAAAGCACGCTCCGATTAATGATGTTGAAGCGCAGCTAACTAAAGCAGTTAAAACAGCTGGTATTAGAACTTATGTCACTGGTGCAGATGTTTTACAAAATGCCTTTTCAAATGCAATTCAAGAAGGAATCAAGAAAACAGAAGTAATAACTGTTATCTTTATTTTCATCGTGTTAGTGATTGTCTTCAGGTCACCAATTGTGCCTTTGATCTCATTATTAACAGTTGGCGTTTCCTTTATTACATCATTTGCGATTGTTACTAACTTGGTTAAATACCAGAACTTCCCATTTTCTAACTTTACACAGGTCTTTATGATTATTGTCCTGTTCGGTATTGGAACAGACTATAACATTCTCTTGTATGATAAATTTAAAGAAGATCTGGGTAAGGGAATGGGTCGCTACGAAGCGATGAACAGTGCCTTGAAGGTGGCTGGTAAAACAATTCTTTATTCCGGTTCTTCCATTTTAATTGGTTTCTCAGCGCTAAGCCTGGCTAACTTCTCAATTTACCAGTCAGCTGTGGGCGTTGCAGTCGGCGTTGCTGTTTTATTAATAGTACTATTAACCCTCAACCCGTTCTTCATGGCTGTTTTGGGCGAAAAAATGTTCTGGCCGGTAAAGAAATTTACTGGTGAACATGAAGATAAATTGTGGCATGGTATTGCAAAGGGTACACTTGCCCACCCAATTATTTACTTAATTGTGTTAGCAGTAGTTGTCCTTCCCTTTGGTCTGATGTACACCGGTCATTTGAATTATGATGATACGGATGAGATTGATAACAGTGTGCCGGCTAAAGCGGGGATGCTCGTTGTTGAAGATCACTTTTCAAAAGGAATGGCCGAGCCATCAACTCTTTATATTAAGAGTGATCACAAACTTGATAATGAAGCCGACCTACGTCTAATTGATCAATTAACCAGACAGCTTCAGGCATCAGATGATGTAGCATTTGTTACCTCTGTTACCCAGCCATACGGAGAAAGTATTGATCAACTTTACGTTAAAAATCAGCTGGACACTGTCAATCAAGGAGTTGATCAGGCACGTGCCGGTTTAGGCAAACTAAGCAATGCAAGTAAAAAACTAACTGCAGGTGCAAGTAAATTAGCGGATGGTACTAGTCAACTGCAAAGTGGTACTGGCAAGTTAGCTGACGGTGCCAGTCAATTGCAAAGCGGAACTGGCAGACTGCAAAATGGAGCCAGCCAATTGCAAAATGGTACTGGTCAATTGCAAGGCGGTGCCAGTCGCTTGCAAAACGGCACAGAGCAAATGACTAGTGGCTTAAACCAATTAAATTCGCAACTTGCAAGTGGTAGTGCTGGTATTGCGAATGCACAGAAGAATACCAAGGCTGCCTTAGAAAAGAGTTACAAAGCCAACTTGGCTAAGAGTATTGGCAGTATTCCGGGCTTAACCCAGCAGCAAAAAATGGCTGCCATGCAAGCTGCAGGAGCTGCTTTAGAAAAATCTTGGGCAGAAGCTTCTGCTTCAATGCCAGATGTATCTGGTCAAATGGGTCAGCTGCAATCCGGCGTCGGCAGATTAGCCACTGCTTCTGGCCAGTTAAACAATGGGGCTGCTACTTTGAATGGCGGCATTGGTCAGCTTAATTCCAGCGCAGGTCAATTAAGCTCGGGTATTGGTCAAGTTAATTCCAGTACAGGCCAATTGAGTTCTGGTATCGGCCAGCTGAATTCTAGCGTTGGTCAACTAAACTCTGGCGCTGGCAAGTTGGCTGCAAGCACACCTAAGATTACTGATGGTGTGGATCAAGTAAATAACGGACTTGGTCAAGGAGCCGCTTACCTTAATGGCTTAGCAAGTTCTTCAGCGGCAGATACTTTCTATATTCCACAAGAATTTATCAAAAACGATACTTTCCAAACTTCGATTAAGAATTATTTGAGTCCTGACAAGAAGTCTGCCATGCTGATGATTGTCTTCAAGTCAAACCCAAGTAGTCTTAAAGCAACTAAGAAGGCGCAGGATCTGAGCTTAATGGCTAAAAAGTCTTTAGCTGGTACTCGTCTTAAAAAAGCCACGGTAGCAATGGGCGGCGAAAGTTCTAACATCGCTGACATTAAGGATATTGCCAACAGAGACTTTATTAGAACTGCTGCCATAATGCTGATTGGTATTGGTATTGCCCTGATTTTTGTAACTCGTTCACTTTTGCAACCTGTTTACATCTTGGGTACGCTTTTAATTGCTTACTTCTGCTCATTGTCAATTACAGAGTGGGTAGTCAAAGCTGCTTTAGGCAAAACTATGCTAACCTGGAACACACCGTTCTTCGGCTTTATCATGTTAATTGCCTTGGGTGTTGATTACAGTATCTTCTTAATGACGCGTTATCGTGAACTTGAAGGCGGCAGCCCGAGTCAAAGGATGCTTAAAGCGTGTGGCATAATTGGAACTGTGGTAGTTTCAGCTGCCATTATTTTAGGTGGTACATTTGCCGCGCTAATTCCTTCAGGAATTCCGACTTTGATTGAAGTGGCTTTGGCAGTGATTATTGGTCTGCTAATTTTAGTATTTATTATGCCGATCACTTTGTCAGCTGCAGTCGAGTTGACTTATGAAGGTGTTCATTGGCGCAAGAATAAACGTGCTAAAAATTAAGCAAAATTAATTAAAAGGTTGAAATTCTCAGTTAGAGCATTTCAGCCTTTTTTATTCAAAACAATTTTTTAATCCATTTACAAATGTTAATTAGTTATAGTATACTGTTTTTAATTAAATTTTAAGTAGAAGGTAAGGAATACTGGCATGTCAAGACAAGTAAATAATCAATAAGCTCTAGTTGTAGTTTTAAAGCAATAACCACTTCTTTAACTCAACGTAGAACAATTCACTTTAACAGGAAAAGTAATTTTGCAACTTATTTTATGAATTACGCGTACACATTGAGGTCTTATAGTGGAATTAATTAAAATAGATTATTTACAAATTGGCGTGGCAGGTACTAAACTGCTGACGGTCTCAAATTTGAGCATCAATTCTGGGCAAAAAATTGGTTTGATTGGCAATAATGGTGTTGGTAAAACCACTTTAATACGAATACTTGCTCAAGAAAAATTAACAGATATATTTACCATTAAAGGTGGAATTACTAGAAACTGTAATTTTGCTTATGTCCCGCAATTACTTGATGCTGGTGATAAGAGTGGTGGTCAAAGAGAAAAGTTAGCTCTCAGAGAAGCAATTGCTAAATTAAAAAATATGCCTAATGGCTTGCTGCTTTTAGATGAACCTACTTCTAATTTGGATATTGAAGAGCAACAATGGCTAATAAAGTTATTAAGTAAAAGCAAAATTGCCTGCTTAATTATCAGCCATGACCAGAACTTTTTAAATAGCGTCTGTGATTCAGTTTGGTATATTCAAAATAAAGAAGTCAATACATTTTCAGGGACTTATGAGGAGTTTCGCCGTTTTCGGCAAAATGAGCAAAAACGAGCTGAAACTAGCTATGAGCAAAAGAAAAAGCATATTGAGCAACTTACGAAAAGTTATAATCAGCATGTTAATAAGGCTAGGACTTTTTCTCATAATAAAAAGGGACTTTCTTCATCTGATTGGCGCTCAAAGTCGCTGGGCAAGCAAAAAACTGCAAATAATGTTATCAGAGCCAGTAAAAGTCTCACTAACCGCATCAATAAGGAAAAAGGAGAACTAAAAAAACCGCAAGTTCATCATGCAATTACCCTGAAAAATGGCAATAATGAGATAACTGACCTATCTATTTCTCCCAAAAGCAAAGCTTTACGAATAGAGCAGCAACCGGTTAATGCTTATGGACGAATGCTCTTTTCCATTGAGCAACAAGTTAATCTCAATTATAGGGCGAAAGTTGTTTTAACTGGACAAAATGGGGTCGGTAAATCTGTTTTTCTGGAAAAAATCAAGAACAAACAACTGGCTGGTTTTTATAATCCTAAAATTAAAATAGGGTATTTTAACCAAAACATTATGACAAGCCAAACTGATGAAAGTTTATTTGCTTCTCTTTTTGCTACCAGTATGTTTGATCATAGTTCAACTATGCAAGTTTTAGGCGATTTGCATTTACGTCAGTATGGCGAGCACAAAATAAGTGATCTTAGTGGCGGTCAGCTCATCTGTTTCAACCTAGCTAAAATAATTACTGGACAATATAATTTATTGCTGCTCGATGAACCGACTAATTTTTTAGATATTTTATCGATTAATGCACTGGCGAAATTTGTTGTTGCCTATCCATTTGCTATGATACTGGTATCACATGATCAGGCATTTATTAAACAACTCAAAGTTAAAAAATGGCAAATCAAAAACGGACGTTTAATAACTTCCGCAGCACAGAAAAAGAAGCGCGCAAGTAGCAATAATAATGAATTAGAATTGCTCAAATTTAAATTGGATCGATTAATGCTTGATTCGCAGGCTTCAATTGCTCAGATAAAGCAGGTTAAAGAGCAGATTCAAAAATTACAGTAAAAAAATATTGTATTAAAATAACGATAAAGACCTTTTCCTTATCGCTATTTTTGTTTTATGATTAACTTATTATAATTATTGAATAAAGGAAGTTTCTTATGACTACTTGTCCGAACTGTGGTCGTCCCATTACTGATGCGGATGTTACCTGTCCTAATTGCCACTTTGATTTACAAAAATATCGTGAAACTTTTTTCACAGACCAGCACGAAGAAGCTCATTTTGAAGACGAAAAAACCGCTAAAAAAATTGCCAGTCGTAAAGTCTACCGGCAAGAATTTTATCCGGAAAAACAAAATTCAGTTATTGAGCGCATGCTGCAATGGATTCATGTTAACAGCATGATTGTTTTTCTGCTGGGAATTGCACTTTTAATTATCATGAGTTTTTCCCGTAGTTTTGGCTGGATTTGCTTTTTTGCGTTGCTCGTTTGGCTCTACTTTGTTTGTAGTCGCGCAGAAAAGATTGAGCGCTATACTGTGGATCTGCGGCTAACACAAAAAGTAAATCAACTTGGGTCTAATATGTTTAATAATGTGGCTGAGTCTAAAGAAAAAGTTAAAGCCAAAAGCAGATTGGCCCAGAAGGGTAATAGATATAAGGAGAACATTCAGGTAAACAAGCATTTTACCTTTGTCCAGCTTTTAGTCGTTTTACTAGCAGTTATCAACTTGATAGTTTTATTTACCGGATCTGGTGCATCTGTCTTAGATATGACTTACGGTCAAAAAATGTCAATTACACGAGTCACTTTCGGGCTTGCCGGCAGGCTTTTTTCTTCAAATGCCACATTGCTTTCTGGAGTTGTGCTTTGTGTAATTTGGCTAGTCATGGTTTTGATTCCGCTATTTATTATTTACAATACTATGAGGGATACTAAAAAGAACAGGACAATTGCATTTATCCTTTCGCTAATTGAAACTATTTTTCTAATTTACCTTATTTATAGAATGTCTAATAGTACACTGTCAAACCGGGGAATTTTACATAGCATCACCAGTCAACTACTCTTATATGCGGTATCAGTTGGTGCGTCAACCTATTTCTTGATTTTGGCCAGCGTAATGACCACGGGACTAACGGGCTACAATCTGTTACGTCACCGTTAAAAAATGACAACAAAAAAGCTGATGAATTAACGTCTAATATAAACGCTACTCATCAGCTTTTTTAATTTATGCTCTTATACTAATTATTTGGTCGGCATAGAAATTACTAAATGCTGGTTGACGAAAGCCATCAAACCTAGGTCACTAAGTTCACGACCATAGCCTGATTTCTTGACACCACCGAATGGTAACTCAGCGGAACTGATCCATGTGCCATTAATTACTGTCATACCAGTTTCAATTTGTGCAGCTACATTTTGTGCACGTTTAATGTCGGAACTGATAACAGAAGAACCTAGACCGTAACTGGAATCGTTAGCTAAAGCAATAGCAGCATCTTCATCTTCTACTTCGTAAACGATAGCAACTGGGCCAAAGAACTCTTGGTCAAATGCAGGATTGTCACGATCAACATTGGTTAGAATAGTTGGACGGAAGAAGGCACCAGCTGAATCAATTTCAGGATATTGGTAGAACACTTTTGCTCCTGCTGCAATAGCACCATCTACTTGTTTAGTCAGTTTTTCCTTAGCAGCTTGTGAATTCATTGGTGGTAAGGTAGTGGCTGGATCAAGCGGATCGCCTGCTTTTAAGTCAGAAAAGACCTGCTTTAATTCCTGCAAAGTTTCTTCATAACGCGACTTAACAACAATAATCCGTTTGGAAGAAGTGCATACCTGTCCGTCGTTATAGGTTCTGGCTGAACTAAGAGCCTGCTTCAAAACTTCAGGATCAGCGTCATCAAGAATGATGAAGGCATCATTACCTCCAAGTTCCATAGTCGATTTCTTCAGATTTTTACCCGCATTTTCTGCAACAGAAGAACCACCACGTTCTGAACCGGTTAGAGCTACTCCTTGAATTCTTGGATCTGCAATCATTTGATCAAGTTGATCATAACTTGGATACATATTAATTAGACTGCCTTCGGGTGCCCCAGCCTGTTTAATAATTTTAGCAATCAAAGCTGCAGAACCGGGAACATTGTGAGCGTGCTTCAGAATAATAGGATTACCAACGATAAAGTTAGGTGCAAATACTCTGATTACTTGATAAAGTGGGAAATTCCAAGGCTCACATGCCATTACAACGCCAGTAGCCTGCTTTAGGTAATATGCATCACCTAATTGAGAATCAATTGGTTCAGGTTTTAGCAATTCGGGACCCTTATCAGCAAAGTAATCACAAATAGAGGCGCAAAGATCAACTTCACCTTCAGATTCGCCAATCATTTTACCCATTTCACGGGTCATGATTTCAGCCATTTCTTTTTTATGCTCGCGCAAACCGTCAGCAATTTTGTGCAATGTTGCTGTTCGAGTTTCAGGTCCTTCATGACGCCATTTTTGGTAAAGTGCGTTAGTTAAATTTAGTGCATCTTCTATTTGTTCAGCTGTCGGGTTGTCGTAGCTAGCAAAATTTTCATTAGTGTAAGGATTAATAGATTGATATTTAGCCATAATGTTATCTCCTTAA
Organism: Lactobacillus sp. ESL0259; assembly: GCF_003693045.1. Classification (NCBI taxonomy): domain Bacteria; kingdom Bacillati; phylum Bacillota; class Bacilli; order Lactobacillales; family Lactobacillaceae; genus Lactobacillus; species Lactobacillus sp. ESL0259. Next base: position 197,417 of record NZ_REHP01000003.1, read on the forward strand.
AAATATTTGTAGGATAAGCTTATCAAAAATATAAAACGTTTTCATCAATTATTATAGCACATACAGAATATTTTACTAATAATTAGTAAGTAAATAATAAAAATTATTTTATTGCTTGCAAAAGATAATTTAATGAATATTCTAAATATTGATTAGCATAAGACATCGCATGTTTGGTGCCAGATATTATTTTTAAGTCAACCGCGTGATTATTTTGTGCTAAATAGTTAACAAAATCGAGTAAATATGGAATAGGCGATAGCTCATCCGCAGAATTAATCATTAATAACTGGTGTAAATTAGTGTAATCATAAGATTTAGCATCCATCTTTTTTAATGTTTCTTCATTTTCCGAGCCGGCATAAGCCAACGTAAAATATTTATAAAAAGCATTGTTGATATCGTGTAAATCAGATAAGCCCAGTTCTTTGCGACCATCAATTGTAGGGGTGACATCCTGATGGTCTTTCATCCAGGCTGAATAACTAACAGGAGCCGACCAAGTAACAGTAGGGAAGCCATATTTACCTGCAATATTAAGTGCCATTGTGCCGCCACTGCTGGCGCCAATTTGGGTAATGTGGGGCTTTTTATTATTTACAAAGTCAGTTTTTAACAGCCATTCAACAAAGTTAATGCTGTCTTGGTGCGCAAGCGGAAAAAGATGTTGCGGTGCAAGGGAATAATTAGGTGCAAAAACTATAAAGCCTTGGTCAGCCATTTTACTGCATAATTCGTTGAAGCTGCTTTTGTCTCCCCGAAACCAGCCTCCTCCATGCCAAAACAACAAGATATCATTCGAATTATTGTTATCTGGTTGGTAAATATCTGTTTGCAATTTTCTTTGTTTATCATAAGTAACGTCAGTGCTAATTTGGGTCATTAAGTTTTCCTCCAAAAATTATATTATTAATACCTATTATACTTTAACTGAAAGCTGTACTTGCTTTAAAACCAGCTTCCTTTTATTTTTAGAAGCGAAATATTTAAATTATTTAAATATTAGTATTTAATGAATTAAAAAGTAATCACACTGCATATTTTTTGGTAAAATGAGGCTTAACATTGGAGGTAAGTTATGCATTTGTCTGCTAAAGCTAGTCGAAGATTAATCAATATTCTGACCGTTGTCAGTGGGATTATCATTATTCTTTTGTGTATTTATTGGTACAAAATAGGAATATTTACTAGTCAAGCTAAAATGAAAGCATATTTGGCTAATAAGAGAATAATTGGACCCATTATTTTTGTTTTGATTCAAATAATTCAGGTTGTTATTCCTATTATTCCTGGCGGGGTCTCACTTCTGGGTGGAGTTATCTTCTTTGGACCAGTAGCCGGATTTATTTATAACTATGTCGGAATCTGCGTTGGCTCGATCATTAACTTCTTTTTAGCGCGTTTTTATGGTAGACCGTTTATTCTCCATATCGTTTCTGAAAAAACTCTTGATAAATATATGAAGTGGACCAAAAACCAGCGTAAGTTTAACTGGTTTTTTGCGATCTGTATTGTTGCACCAATGGCACCAGATGATGTTCTTTGTCTTTTAGCTGGTTTAACCGATATGAAGTTCTGGACTTATTTTTGGATAATTATCTTAGGTAAGCCTTGGACTATTCTTGCTTATAGCTTCGCACTTGATTTCGGCATGGACTGGTTGCTCAAACTGGTTGGTCACTAATGGTCAGTCGAATTTATTTACGGCCATTTAATCTAGCCGATGCACCAACTTTACTTAAATGGGGCCAAGATGAATATTATCAGCGTTTAGCCGGCTTTGGTCATTATCAAAATATAGCAGAAGCTGAAGTTGCTGCAGGACAGTATGCTGCTAGAAAATATAGTTATGGCATTTGTTTGAGTAATTCGCAGCAGTTAATTGGCTTAGTTGAACTATATAATAGGGGAACTAACGAAGAAGAACTGCTGCATACTAAAGAAGTTGGTTTCTTGCTTGATAAAGATTTTTCCGGTCACGGGTATATGATGGAATCTTTAAAAATACTTTTTGACTATGCCTTCAAAAAGCTTGATCAGTCGGAAATTTGGGCTGGGACTTATCAAAATAATACCCGTTCACAAAATTTACTTGCTCGTTTAGGCTTTAAGCTGATTTATTCGGTTGATATGAGTAAAGTAAGTAGTCTTTTTGAATATCAAGAGGATTTTTTCTTGTTGAAAAAATCAGGTTGGCTTGATCTTGAGCAAAAACTTAAATTTTGAAAGAAACCTTTTTACTAAAAATTGTAAAAAACATTAAAACTTATTTGCTAAAAAATGCATAATAGCTTAAAATAATATCCAAACACGGAATCCTAAGACTGATTAAGAGAGTTCGCATAGTGGTGTAAGCGAATAGAAGTCGTTTCCAGATTCCATTTATGTGGGTAATTAATAGTTACACGGCACGCGGCATCGTTATCGCCGACTTAATGAAGTGCAGCTAAATTTAGCTGAAACTGGGTGGTACCGCGAAGCCATGTATAAGCCAATTCGTCCCAATTTGGTGGGATGAGTTGGCTTTTTTTGTGGAGGTAAAAAGATGCTGGATATTAAGGTGATTCGCGAGAATCTTGATTGGGCCAAGGATAAACTTGGTAGACGTGGCGTTAAGCCGGAAGAATTGGATGAATTAGTCAAAATTGACGCTGATCGGCGTGAAGAACTGAACCGCAGCGAGCAGTTAAAAGCAGAGCGTAATACAGTTTCAAAAGAAATTGCTGCAATAAAAAGGAATAAAGAAGATGCTTCTGCTGCAGTTCAAAAAATGCGTGAAGTTGGACAGGAAATTAGGGAACTTGATGATAAGGTTGCCAAATTAACTGAAAAACAAAATTATATTTTGTTGCGGCTGCCTAACTTTCCCGATGATTCTGACCCAATCGGACCCGACGAAAGTTATAATGAAGAAGTTCGTAAATGGCATGAGCCAACTAAACTAGCTTTCAAACCTAAAGCACACTGGGATATTGGTACAGATTTAGATATCTTGGACTGGGACAGAGGTGCCAAAGTTTCAGGTGCGCGTTTTGTCTATTATAAAGGTGCTGGTGCCTTGCTTGAACGAGCTGTTTTTAACTTTTTCCTTGATGAAAACACCAAGGAAGGATATACCGAAATAATTCCGCCATATCTAGTTAATGATGAGTCAATGCAAGGTACAGGACAATTCCCTAAGTTCCGCGAAGATGTTTATACCATCGTTGACAATGATAATCCGGACAAGCCCAGGGATTTAACTTTGATTCCAACTGCAGAAGTACCGCTTGTTAACTATTTCCGTGATGAAATTATTCATGGTGATAAGCTGCCGATCAATGTTACTGCATTATCTCCAGCATTTAGAAGTGAAGCTGGTTCAGCTGGACGTGATACTCGTGGCTTAATTAGAATGCACGAGTTTAGAAAAGTCGAAATGGTTAAGATTTGTAAGCAGGAAGATTCATGGGATGAATTAGAAAAACTGACTCATAACGCTGAACATTTACTGCAAAAACTAGATTTGCCATACCATGTAGTTGCTTTATCCACTGGGGATGCCAGTTTTACTAGTGCCAAGACTTATGATCTGGAAGTTTGGATGCCGGCTCAAGATAAATATCGTGAAATTTCTAGTTGTTCGAACTGTACTGACTTCCAGGCTCGTCGTGCACAAATTCGTTACCGTGACGAAGATGGTAAACTGCATTTAGCACATACTCTTAACGGCTCAGGTTTGGCTGTCGGCAGAACTGTTGCCGCAATTTTAGAAAACTATCAAAATGAAGATGGCACAGTCACTGTACCAAAAGTTTTGGTTCCTTATATGAACGGAATGACAAAAATTACTAAAGAAGAAACTCTAATTTAGAGAAACAATTATTTTTTGCGTGAGTTTAATAAACTTGCGCTTTTTTTGTAAAAAATTTTGCTGCAATACTTGTAAAAAATGATGAAATTACGAATAATTAGCAAATTGGTCTAGTCATAAAAGCGAAAAATTGCAGTATCAGCTATTAGACAAAACTAATTTGGTTACGAATTTACTTAAATAACGAACAAAATGATTGATTTGACGAATTAAGAGAAAAAGAGTAAGGTATTACTTGTGTTTGAGCGAGTTACGACAAATAACAAGTTCAAAACAAAATCAAGCAAAAGCAGTTGACAAAAGACAATTGTTTTAGTAAGATAATAAACGCTGTCCGGTAAGACGGCAAAACGAGTCAGAAAAAAGCGCTTGACAAAAACGCTTGAATCTGGCAAAATAAAAAAGTTGCTTTAAAGCAGCAGGTAGTACCTTGAAAACTGAACAATGTTTTCGCAAAAATGTGCGGGTTTAAAGAACCCAAAACAAAAGAGCGAAGTCAATTTCGCAAGCAAATAAATCCGAGATGCGAATCTTGGAACGA